>JAQYVU010000037.1 GCA_030145385.1 Desulfococcaceae bacterium | reverse complement strand
GGTAGATTACCCACGCGTTACTCACCCGTGCGCCACTTTACTCGCTCTAGCAAGCTAAAGCTTTCTCGTTCGACTTGCATGTGTTAAGCACGCCGCCAGCGTTCATTCTGAGCCAGGATCAAACTCTCCAATTAATATGTCAAGTACCCATTAAGAGCACTCTTTAATCAATCCTGTTTAAACTCAAATTCAATTTATTTATTCGTCACTATTTAGTTTTCAAAGATCAAAGGTGTAATAAAAATCCTTGCACCTAATTTTTAGCTTAACTGAAAAAATTCAACAGTCAAGTTTTTTCAAACATGAGCAACAATGTTTTGACTTGGTTGTTACGTGTGCTTGAGAAAGGTAATAGATATAGAATGTGAAACTCTTTGTCAACAGGTTTTGTTACATTTTTATTTTTAATTTATGAATTTTTTTCTTGCCGGCTTTTAAAAGAATTTCATCATTTTCAATATCACTGGAGACAACAATATAATCTATTGATTCAATGCGATTACCGTTTAAATATGCCCCGCCCTGGGCAATAAGCCGACGCGCAGCACTGCCGGACTGGGCAAGGCCGACTTCATGAAAAAGTTTAAATGCCGGGATACCGGACTCAAATTTAGTCGATTCAAAGGATGTCTGGGGCGTTGTATCATTGATATCCGATCCAACTACCTGATTTTCTGACTTTCCCCTTTCTACATCACTCGAAGGCAAGATTGAATCCGGAATTATCCGCACGCCAAAATTTGCAGATGCACTGCGCTTTGCCTTTTGTGCTTCCTCTAACCCATGGCAAATTTTTGTCGCTTCATATGCCAAAATGGATTTTGCACTGTTTAAATCAGCACCATTCAGCTTTTTAACTTCTTCAATCTCTTCCATTGGCAGAAAGGTAAATAAGGCTAAAAAGCGGGCCACATCATTATCATCCGTATTAATCCAGAATTGATAGTAATCATAGGGAGAAGTCCGTTCCGGGTCCAGCCAGACAGCACCGCTGGCGGTTTTTCCCATTTTGGCCCCGGTACTGGTCGTAATTAAAGGAAATGTGATTCCAAATGCTGTTTTCTGCAGTTTTCTGCGAACCAGATCTACACCGGCAACGATGTTGCCCCACTGATCACTGCCGCCCATCTGAAGGAGGCAGTTATGCGTTTCAGCAAGTTGCATAAAGTCATAAGCCTGAAGCAGCATGTAATTAAACTCAATGAAACTTAACCCCTCATCAGATTCAAGGCGCAATTTGTAACTTTCAGCCTTGACCATCCGATTGACCGAAAAAAAACGGCCTATATCTCTTAAAAAATCTATATATCCCAAACCGGTCAACCAGTCCGCATTATCAACAAGCTCCGCACTATTGTCCGAAAAATTAATAAAATTAGATAATTGATTCTTTATACCGGCTTTATTAAACGCCACATCGTCTTTGGTAATCAGTTTGCGCATTTCCGTTTTGCCGCTCGGATCTCCAATCAGACCGGTCCCACCGCCAACAAGGGCAATCGGATGATGCCCGTTTCGCTGCATATGGGCAAGCGACATAATCGGAACAAGACTTCCCACATGAAGACTGGATGCTGTGGGATCAAAACCAATGTAACAGGAAGCATCTCCATTTTCCAGGTACTCATGAAGTTCATCCTCATGAGTCATATTTTCCACAAAACCACGTTCCTGCAGTATCTTAATCACATTCATGCGCAACAATCCCTATTTATTAGCATATTCCACTGCTCTGGTTTCGCGGATCACCGTTACTCTGATCTGACCGGGAAATGTCAACAGTTCTTCAATTTTTTTAACAATATCTTTGCTTAACATGATCGAGTCATCATCTGAAATCGTTCCGCTTTCAACAATAACCCGTAATTCCCTGCCCGCCTGAATGGCATAAGAATTGGAAACACCTTTGAAGCCATTTGCAATTGCTTCAAGCTCATCAAGACGTTTAATGTAGTTCTCAAGCAACTCCTTGCGGGCTCCGGGTCTAGCACCGGAAAGACTGTCGGCCGCCTGGACCAGAAGGTCATAAACAGATTCAGGCATCACCGCTTCATGATGGGCAGCTATCGCATGAACAACCTTTGGTGATTCACCGCATTTTTTTGCCAGCTTGGCGCCTAAATCAGCATGCGCACCATCTACCTCATGGTCAATCGCTTTTCCAATATCATGAAGCAGGCCCATGCGTTTTGCCAGTTTAATATTCAACCCAAGCTCTGCCGCCATTGCACCGCATAAAAAGCCCACCTCGATCGAATGCTGCAATACATTCTGAGCATAACTTGTTCGAAACTTTAAACGACCAAGCACGCGGATCAATTCATTACTGATACCGTGAACACCTAAATCAAATGCCGCCTGATCACCGGCTTCTTTAATATCGATATCGACTTCTTCCGTGACTTTTTTAACAATATCCTCAATTCTGGCCGGATGAATACGGCCGTCTTCGATTAATCGGATCAAAGACAAGCGGGCCACTTCCCGCCTGACCGGATTGAACCCGGAGAGAATAACGGCCTCCGGCGTATCATCTATGATTAAGTCGATACCGGTTGCAGCTTCAAGTGCACGAATATTTCTGCCTTCACGTCCGATGATGCGCCCTTTCATTTCGTCATCCGGCAGTTGAACAACGGATACGGTACGCTCAGCTACAAAATCCCCGGCATATCGCTGCATGGCGGTTGCCATGATTTTCTTGGCTTCCTTATCAGCGTTTTCTTTGGCTTCAGCAGTAATACGTTTGACTATTTTGGCTGCATCGTGCCGGGCTTCATTTTCCATGGACTGGATTAATAATTCTTTTGCGCCTTCGGCAGTAAGTCCCGATATTGTTTCCAACTGCTTCTTTTGACTTTCTATTAAATCATGATAGGTCTTTTCCTGTGCGGAAATTTTACTGTCTCGCTTATTAAGTTCCTTGTCTTTGCGATTTGCTTCTTTTAACTGCAATTCCACCTGGTCGTGTTTTTTTTCTATATTTTCTTCTTTTTGCTGTAAACGGTTTTCAAGTTTTTTCAATTCTGCACGTGATTCAACGGTCTCGGCATCAAAATCGCTTTTCATTTTAAAAAGACGATCTTTGGCTTCAAGCTGCGCTTCTTTAACAAGCGATTCGGCTTTGCGTTCCGCAGATTCAACGATCATCCGGGCTTTATCGTCGGCATCTTCCATTTTCTGAGTGATGATTCGCTCACGAAAGAAATGCGCGCCTAAAAACCCAAAAAAAGCGCCGATGATAATTAATAAAATATATGTTCCATCCATTCATTTTCTCCCTGCATGAAATATTATAGAGATGCCTCTAAAGATAAAATTATTATAGAGATGTCTCTAAAGATAAAATAACGATATGCATGCGATGAGGTATAAACAAGTACTCTTTATGATGCTGCAAAAGGGTGGAAAGGTGAAATGAAATTAAACAATGCGGATAGATTATTGATCCGTCGAAAAAAAAGATCAGATGATAAAATGAATACCCCCGCTTGAAGCCGTGTTGAATAGACCTTGAACCTGACCGTCAAGGTGGGCGTCTTATAGCTTCTTTAGGCTTTTCCGTTCAAGCGGAACTTGCTCACCAAAACCAGTGAAGGCTCCCTTAATGTTAGTATTGGGTCAAGGGATATAATCCAATCACGAACACAGCAGGGGTATAAATAATATTCTCATTTTATTCGTTTAAGATATCGTCTGGTAAAATTCTTATTTGTGGAAAAAATTAAACAAAACCATCTAATATTCTTGCCAGTCAATCATTTCATCCAGTTTCGATGCCCTGGATGAAACAGACTCTAAAAATTCTGAATGATTGTTTGTCAACTCAACATACTGTTTGGATATATTCAATGCAGTCATGACGAGTATGGCTAATTTATTGGTTTTTAATGCGTGTGGGGGGAACTGTTCTTCAACCTTGTGGAGTTCGTCCATCATATACGATAATATTTCTTTTAAATTCTTACGGTTTTGTTCAGACTTAAACTTAAAAGTCTCCCCCAAGAGTTCAATTTTTATTACCTGCTCCACGTAGTTATAACCACTTTCCCCAATCGGTAAATAACACCTATTACCCGATTTTGTTTTCATTGAGATTGTTAAGTTTTGCCAGAATGTTGTCTACCTTAGAACGAATCAACGCCTTTTGTTCCGAATGTTTATTTTCTGTTTCAACCTTTTTGTTAAGCTCAGCCTCCAAGCTTTTAACTTTATCGGAAAGTTCCAAATTTAAATTTTCAAGAGATTTACATCGCGTAATTAAATTTCCAACCTTTTGTTCAATCTGATCAAATTGGAGCATTACATTATCATTATCCAATTTTTACCTCACTTCTTTGTTTAAGTTATAATATTTGCAATGTTTTAAAGTCAAGATATTTTCATGATTCCATCAGCATGGTTTCTACATTCAGCAAATCCCGGGAGGTATTTATGCCCATGACTTCTGTTTGGTCTTCACACATCTTTAATCCAATTGTGTTGTGATGATTTTTTGCGATCTCCACAATATCCGTTAAATAAATTTCATTTTGTTTATTATTTGACTTAATTTCAGATAAAGATATTTCAAGAAAATTCCGTTTTACACAATATATACCTGAATTCACGGTAGTAATATTCTTTTCAAGTTCGTCTGCATCGGTTTCTTCAACTATTTTTTCAACACCGCCGGACTTGTTTTCCACAATTCGGCCATATCCAAAAGGATTTTCAAGACTAACTCCCAGGACCGTAACATCGTTCTCATTATTCACATGGTCGGCAATCAAATCCCGGATGGTTGAGGATTTTATAAGGGGAACGTCACCGGATAAAATAAGAACGTTGTTACAGCCTTTTGATAATTCGGGCAATGCGCACTGAACAGCATGTCCGGTACCTCTTTGTTCATTTTGCAAAGCAAAAGAAACATCAGCATTTGCTGAAACAACCTCTTTGACTTTCTCAGCCTGATTGCCGACAACAATAATTATATTTTCCCCGGCAACATTGACAGCCGTATCAACAACATGCATGATCATGGGCCGACCCGAAAGGATATGCAGTACTTTTGCCTTGTCAGACTTCATCCGGGTCCCCTTGCCTGCAGCAAGGATGACAATCACAACGGAACCATCATTCAAATCATTCATAATCGGTTTCTTTAGAAATAATAAACACGGTTAAACAGATCACAAAAAAAAGGACAAACCAGTAAAGGATTTGTCCTTTTTTTTATAAAGATATATTGCCAAATGATAAGTTCGACAAATTTAGAATACCAAATATGTTATAAACCCCGGGTTTCAGCAATTTTAATACGTTCAATTGCACGATACATTGCAATTTTAGCACGTTCAAAATTAACATTATCCGCTTTTTCTTGAGCCAGCCGTTTTTGAGCTCTTTCAAGAGCAGCCCGTGCACGATCGATATCGATATCACGTCTTCTTTCAGCTGATTCAGCAAGGATAGTCACCTTATCAGGAAGCGCCTCTGAAAAACCGCCACTAACAAAAAGGGCTTTTTCCTTGCCAGATGCATCTTTATAATTAATTTTGCCTGGCTTCAGAGATGTCAAAAAGGGTGTATGACCGCTGAGAACACCGAATTCTCCAAGTGTACCAGGTGCCATTACTATTTCAACATCCTCGCTGATTACATATTTTTCCGGGGTAACGACTTCTAATTTTAATAGCTCAGCCATGAACTTCCCCTACCTTATTTTAAATTTAATTAAGCTGCCATTTTCTTGGCTTTTTCAATAGCGCCTTCAATTGTTCCGACCATGTAGAAAGCCTGTTCCGGAAGGTCATCATGCTTTCCTTCACAAATCTCTTTAAAGGCCCTGATTGTATCAGCAATCTTTACATATTCACCGGAAAGGCCTGTAAAAGTTTCAGCAACGTGGAAGGGCTGAGACAGGAATCTCTGCATTTTTCTTGCTCTGGATACAGTGATCTTATCTTCATCAGAAAGTTCATCCATACCAAGAATCGCAATAATATCCTGAAGTTCTTTATACTTCTGAAGCATTTGCTGTACTTCACGGGCAACCGCATAATGTTCTTCACCAATGTAGCCAGGATCAAGAATACGCGAAGTTGAGTCCAAGGGATCCACTGCGGGATAAATACCAAGTTCTGAAATGGAACGTGATAAAACAACGGTTCCGTCAAGATGAGCAAAAGTAGTCGCGGGTGCAGGGTCTGTCAAGTCATCAGCAGGAACATAAACGCACTGAACAGCGGTAATTGAACCTTTGTCTGTCGAAGTAATTCTTTCCTGCAATCCACCCAGGTCAACGGCCAGTGTCGGCTGATAACCAACCGCAGAAGGCATACGTCCGAGAAGTGAAGAAATTTCAGAACCTGCCTGGGTAAAGCGGAAAATGTTATCGATAAAAATAAGAACGTCCTGACCTTCAACATCACGAAAATATTCTGCACAAGTCAAAGCGGACAGGGCAACACGGGCACGGGCTCCGGGAGGCTCGGTCATCTGACCATAAATTAGTGCTGCTTTGGGAAGAACACCGGAATCCTTCATTTCATGATAAAGGTCATTTCCTTCACGGGTTCTTTCACCCACACCGGCAAAAACCGAAATACCACCATGCTGCATAGCAATATTATTAACCATTTCCATCATGATAACGGTTTTACCAACACCGGCACCACCGAACATACCCATTTTACCGCCACGGGGAAACGGTACCAGAAGGTCAATAACCTTAACACCGGTTTCAAGAACGTGAACGGATGTATCCTGTTCCGTCAGTTTCGGCGCAGCTCTATGAATCGGCATCATTTTTTCATGGCTAACAGACCCAAGCCCATCCACCGGTTTTCCGACGACGTTCATAACTCTTCCCAATGATGCTTCACCCACCGGCATCATAATCGGACCGCCAGTATCTTTGACCGGCATGCCGCGAACAAGACCGTCGGTAACATCCATTGCAATCGTGCGTACAACATTATCACCCAAGTGCTGTGCAACCTCAAGAACCAGATTATCAGCTTCATCATTGATCGCAGCATTGGTAAGTAAAAGTGCCGAAAGTATCTCAGGCAGCTTGCCCTGTTCGAATTCAACATCGACTACAGGACCCATAACCTGTGTGACCTTACCTAAGTTTTCTCCCATTTGAAAGACCTCCTAAAAACTATATATTGCAAAATTATTTGCGGGTTATCCCTTGAGCGCTTCGGCACCGCCGACAATATCCATCAGTTCCATTGTAATGGCAGCCTGGCGGGCTTTATTATATGCCAGCGTCAGATTATCAATCATATCGTTACACGCCTTGGTTGCATTATCCATCGCTTTCATGCGTGCAGCATGTTCACTGGTCGACGTTTCCAGCAAACCATTGTAAATCTGAATAAAAATATTTTTGGGGAGCATCTCATTTAATAATTCGTCCGGAGACGGTTCAATAATATGCTCAGCAATGTACGATGTATCGTCCGTGTCAGCTTCAGCTGTTTCAATGACCGGAATCGGTAACAGCTGTTTAACGACCGGCGGCTGCGCTGCCATTCCCTGGAAATTGGCAAAAACGACGTAAACCTCATCATAAGTTCCGTCTAAAAAACCATCAATTAATTCCTGGCCGGATGTCGAAGCAACATTAAAACCAAACTTACCACCAACAACGTTTAAATATTCCTTGTTGATCTGTTGTTTATTGTTGCGACACCAGTCACGGCCTTTTTTCCCGAAATTGGTAAATGAAACATCAATACCCTGACTGACTTTTTCATTCATCAATTTTTCAGCAGCTTCAATTAAATTAAAATTAAAACCACCGCAGAGACCACGGTCGGAAGTCATTAATACGATATTTATCTTATTAACCTCTTCACGGGGGGTTAACAATGGACTTGCGTCATCTCCTGCTTTATCGGCAATATTGCCTAATACTTCAGAAAACTTTTCAGCGTAGGGCCGAAACGCTTCCATTGTAGTCTGGGCACCGCGCAACCGAGACGTTGCCACCATATTCATGGCTTTTGTAATCTGCTTGGTCTTTTTGACGCTGACTATTTTTGTTTGGACTTCTTTTAGAGTTGCCATATGTTTACTGCCCTTATCAGCATAATTTA
Organism: Desulfococcaceae bacterium; assembly: GCA_030145385.1. Classification (GTDB taxonomy): domain Bacteria; phylum Desulfobacterota; class Desulfobacteria; order Desulfobacterales; family Desulfosalsimonadaceae; genus SURF-3. The sequence goes on along the minus strand of JAQYVU010000037.1, from coordinate 30,644 downwards.
TTCATTATTAGGTATGAAACAATCACTTATTTAATGGTATCTTTGAACTCATCGCCGTATTCAGCCAACGCTTTATTCAATAATTGTTCCATATCATCTGATATCTTTTTCTCTTCTGCTATACCGCTGAATATCTGGGGGTATCTGCTTTCAATAAACTGGTACAGACCGGCTTCATATTTTGCCAGAACAGTAAGCGGCAGTTCATCAAGAAAACCTTTGGTACCGGCAAACATGATCGACACCTGTTTTTCAAGAGGCAGCGGTTGATACTGGGGCTGCTTTAGAATCTCAACCAGTCGGGCACCACGGGTCAGCTGTTTTTGAGTAGATGCATCAAGGTCTGATCCGAAAGCGGCAAATGATTCCAGTTCTCTGTACTGAGCAAGATCCAGGCGAAGTGTACCAGCCACCTGTTTCATGGCTTTTTCCTGAGCAGCACCACCAACACGGGAAACGGAAAGGCCAACGTTAATCGCCGGACGTACACCGGCAAAGAACATGCTGGGCTCAAGATAAATCTGGCCGTCAGTAATTGAAATAACGTTTGTCGGAATAAATGCGGAAACGTCACCAGCCTGTGTTTCAATAATCGGCAAAGCAGTTAAAGAACCGGCACCCAGTTCATCATTCAGTTTAGCAGAACGTTCGAGCAGGCGTGAATGGTTATAAAAAATATCCCCGGGGAATGCTTCGCGGCCTGGCGGACGTCTTAAAAGGAGAGAAACCTGACGATAAGCAACCGCCTGTTTCGACAGATCATCATAAATGATCAATGCATGTCTTCCACTGTCACGAAAGTATTCACCAATTGAAGTACCGGCATATGGCGCAAGATACTGCTGAGCAGCCGGGTCACTGGCACATGCTGCAATGACGGTGGTGTATTCCATGGCACCGTGTTTTTCAAGTACTGCGATAACCTGGGCAACGGTTGATTTTTTCTGACCGCAGGCAACATAAATACAGTAAATGTCAGTATCCTTCTGGGCCAGGATGGCATCAACGGCAACAGCTGTTTTACCAATCTGGCGGTCACCAATGATCAGTTCACGCTGTCCACGACCAACCGGTGTCATACCGTCAACGGCTTTAAGACCGGTGTAGCATGGTTCGTGCACACTTTTACGTGCAATAACACCCGGTGCAACCATTTCAATACGGCGTGTTTCAGTGGTTTCAACAGGGCCCTTACCGTCCAACGGCTGGCCTGCAGCATCCAGAACACGTCCCAAAACACCTTCACCAACAGGAACTTCAGCGATACGACCGGTACGCTTTACGATATCCCCTTCTTTGATATGGGAGTCATCGCCCAAAATGGCAACACCCACATTATCTTCTTCAAGGTTCAATGCAAGCCCGAGAATACCACCTGGAAATTCAACGAGTTCCAATGCCTGAACTTTTTCAAGGCCATAAACACGGGCAATCCCATCACCGACTGACAAGACAGTACCGGTTTCGCTAAGTTCGATCTTCTTGTCAAAATCCTGAATCTGATCTTTAATAATCTGACTTATTTCTTCGGCTTTAATATCCATTAGACACTCTCACCCCTTTTTAATGATTCTCTCATATTTTGTAATTGTGTTTTAATGCTTCCATCCAACACAAGATCTCCAATCTTTGTCACAATACCGCCGATCAAACTGACATCTTGTTTTGTTTCCAGCGTAACCTCTTTACCGGTCATCTTGGAAAGTGAGTCTTTTATCTGACCCAATATTTCTTCAGTCAACTCGGTAGCGGTTGTCAGATCCGCCCTGACAATTCCCTTCAACTCATCTGCAAGAACATTGTAGTAATTGCTTACATCCCGCAGAAAATTGATCCGGCCTTTGTCAAAAAGTAATAAAACAAATGATTTTATGACCTTTGACAATTCCATCGTATCAACAACTGCCAGTAAAACATTCCGACGGCTTGAAGCAATGTATAAAGGATTACAGATAGCTTGTTCAAGCATCTGTTCTTTATTCAGCAAACCGACGATGGTATCAAGTTCTTCTCTGTATGTTTCTGCCTGGCTATCTTCTTTACCAATCAAAATCAATGCTTTCGCATATCGTCTTGCTATAGCTGAACTTCTCACTTTGTCACCACCTTGGTTAAATATTCATCAACAAGCTTATTCTGGTCTTGATCAGTTATACTTTTTTTAAGTTTTTCTTCAGCCTTGGCAATGGCTTTTTCAAAAACTTCACCCTCAAGCTGTTGCCGGGCCTGCTTGAATTCATGCTCAATTGTCCTTCGTGCCTGCTCTTCCAGTTTTCCTGCAGCCAAAGCAGCTTCATTGAGAATTTTTTCCTTCAATGCGATGCCCTGCTCTTTATATTGGTCAATTATTTTTTCTGACTCGCTGCTCAATGTGGAAAGTTTTATTTCATACTCGGCAAGTTTTTTTTCGGCTTCCGCTTTTTTTGCCTCAAGGTCATCAAGCTGTTCCTGAATACTTTGAATCCGATCGCTTAAAAACTGAGCTACAGGTTTCTTTAAAAGGAAAAACAGGGCAATGGCCAGTACGGCAAAATTCATAACACGGTAAGTATCGGTTGCAGCCCAACCGCCGCCATGCCCCCCACCATGTTCACCACCACCGCCGGAAGAAGCAATCACGACCTCAACCGATACCAAAAGAATAAAAAAAGCAGGTGCGATAACAGCGGAAAAGTTTTTGGGGATCCATTTTAATATGTTCATTAAACAGCCCTCCCTAAGATGCGCCGGCTAATATCTTCAGCAAAGCCATCCACCTCTTTTAATAAAGACAGACGCGCTTCTTGCACTTCCTGTGCAATTTTCTCACGGATTTCCGCAAGATCCGCCCGGGCCTTATCATTGATCTTTTCAATAATTTTCTTTTCTTCGGCTCTGGCTTCTTTTTCAAAGACTTCTTTTTTAGTAAGACCGTTTTCACGCGCCAGCTTGATGCCGGATTTCAAAGCAAGATCTTTTTCCGTCGCATTCTGCTCCGATTGATCAATGCCGTTTTCAAGTCCAGTAATTTTTTGATTTCTCTGTGAAAGAATGCGCCTGATTGGTTTATAAAAAACTGTATTTAAAGCCCAAATCAGAACCAAAAAATTAATTATCTGGATAATCACCGTACTATCTAAATTTACCATAAAAACCTCCGCTCGAATTCGCTATCACTTAACAATTATAACGGTTGATGCTAATTCATCATAACTTAATTTAAACAAAAGGCATTATCACCAATCCATATTGCTTGTCAAAGATTTTTTGAAAAAATATGTGTTTTTAGCGTCTCCTATTCGGCGCCCTAACCGCAGCCCGGCCGATCAAACTCTTAATTAAAGAAATTGCCCTTTAATTACAACTTAATAATTAAAATTGCACGTAAATACTACTGCTTGGTAAATCGTCTCATGCTGACGTTCATTAACAACCCGATACCAATAAAAATTGTAAAAACCGATGACCCGCCATAACTAATCAACGGCAAAGGCATGCCAACAACCGGCATCAGGCCCATGACCATTCCCATATTAATAAATACCTGCCAGAAAATCATTGCTGCAACCCCCACAGACAGGATTGTTCCAAAAGAATCACGGCATCCGTGGGCAATATTTAAAGCAAAAGCAATTAAAAGCAAAAACATGAACAACAGAAATATGGAACCGGCAAACCCCCACTCTTCGGCTAACACGGAAAAGATAAAATCCGTATGCTGCTCCGGAAGAAACGATAATTTTTTTTGTGTTCCCTGCATATACCCTTTACCAAATGCCAACCCGGAACCCACCGCAATTTTTGACTGCCGGATGTGATAACCGGCACCCAGCGGATCCCTGTCAGGCGCCAGCAAGGTCAGCACCCTTTCTTTCTGGTATGGCTCCAGAACTTTCCAGCCGATTGGTATCGCAACGATTATAATTAAAACGGAACAAATTAAAGTGCGGCGATCAATTTTTGCAAATAACGCCATGGAACCCGCAATAAGAAGAAGGGTCCCTGCAGTTCCAAGATCAGGCTGGGTGGCCACTAAAAAAAAAGGGATCGCCGTTAAAACCATAGGAATAAGAAGTCTGCGAAAAGTTATTCCTGTCTTTTGCACATTGTGCGCAAAATAACGGGCAAGAATTATAATAACCGCAATCTTTATCGGTTCAGAAGGCTGGAGGGTAAAGGGACCGATGGCAAGCCATCGTGTTGACCCGCCGGCATGCTTTCCGAACAAATGTACACTGGCTAAAAGAGCCATGCTGCCGATATAAATTACTGGTGCCCATTTATCCAGATGTTTATAGCTGAAAATAAATGAGAAAGACATGATGGCCAGCCCAAGGCCATACCATAATACCTGTTTATAAAAAATGGATGCCTGAAGGGGGCATTCATCAACGGATACTGCACTGTAAAGCAATACCAGCCCAATCACGCAGATAAATAACGTGATGCCGAGTAATCCCCAGTCAAAATAATTTATTAGGCGCCGATCAAACATTCGCTGCTACACCGGATTGGCTATACAATGATTTTTTAAATAATGAGTGCATGACATCAAAAAAAGTTATTTTATTAATTCGTTTTTATATATGCCGCATGAGATTAGACGATCAGACGGCCAGCAAAAAATTATAAAATGTTTTGATTATAATCAAGTTATTTAGGTAAATATATATTGATTTAATTTGTTTTCAGATCAAATAATTTGTTTTCGGAATTCTTTTATGTGAATTTAACTTATAATTTTTTTTAATGAATTAACTCCGATATAATAATTTTTCCTGATCAAACGACTTTATTAAACACTCATCCAAACCGGAGGATATCATGCCAAGCAATGTTTACTTCATTGACTTTCGGGCAACATATAAGGAAAACTTTATTTCCAAGCTGAGCAAACTGTTAATCGAAGCCGGATTAAACGACCGCATTAAAAAAAGGGATCTTGCTGCTGTTAAGCTGCATTTTGGCGAACTGGGAAATACGGCATTTATCCGGCCGGTTTATATTCGCCAGATTGTAAAAAACATAAAAACTGCGGGTGCATCTCCCTTTCTGACCGATGCAAACACTTTGTACGCCGGCACCCGCGGGAATGCGCACCAGCACCTTGTCACGGCCATTCAAAATGGATTTGCCTTCTCGGTGATTGAAGCTCCGTTGATTATAGCCGACGGGCTCCGGGGTCGGACGGAAACACCGGTAATCATCAACGAAAAGCAGTTTAAAAAAGTATTTATCGGCACCGAAATAGCCAATGCCGATGCCCTTATTTCCGTCGCGCATTTCAAGGGGCATGAACTGTCCGGTTACGGCGGCGCCATTAAAAATATCGGTATGGGATGTGCGTCAAGACGTGGAAAAATGGATCAGCATTCGGATGTTGCTCCGAAAGTTAAAAAGAAAAGATGCATCGGATGCGGTGAATGTGCCGCCCACTGTTCACAAAAAGCGATTTCACTGGCAGAAAAAAAAGCAACCATCAACCCTGAAAAATGCATCGGATGCGGTGAATGTATTATCGTGTGCGAAAAAGAAGCGGTTCAAATCCAATGGAACCAGTCTGTTCCGGTTTTCCTGGAAAGAATGGTTGAATATGCAAAAGGTGTTCTTGCTTCAAAAAAAGAAAAATCACTGTTTATAAACTTCATCAATCACGTTTCCCCCGGCTGTGACTGCCTGCCGTACAATGATGCCCCGATTGTCCGGGATATCGGCGTTGTGGCATCCGCAGATCCGGTTGCCATTGACCAGGCCTGTGTGGACCTTGTCAACAGCGAACCGGCACTCCATAACACCTGCCTGACGACCAACACCGGGCCGGGTGAAGACAAATTTAAAGGAGTCTATCCCAATGTTGAATGGGAACACCAGCTGGAATATGCAGAAAAACTCGGTCTTGGGTCCAGAAACTATCAGCTGATCCCAATTAAATAAATCACGGGAGTGTTTCTTATTTGGTTTTTTGCTTTTTTTTGATTTTCGCCCACATATCCCTTAATGTGACAATCCGGTTAAATACCGGATTGCCCGGCGCCGAATCCTTCATATCCACATTAAAATACCCCAGCCGTTCAAATTGACAGGCAAATCCCGGTTCAGCAGAACCAAGACTGGGTTCAACTTTACAATCCTTTAATATTTGAACAGACTTTTCATTTAAAACAGCTTTAAAATCATCTGCGGCAGCGGGATTTTCTACAGTAAACAAATTCTCATATAACCGGACCTCTGCATTGATTGCATGTTGTGCCGAAACCCAATGAAGCGTTGCTTTTACCTTTCTGCCATCCGGCGCATCGCCGCCACGGGTCTCAGGATCATAAGTGCAGCGCAGCTCAACAACTTTACCCGACTCGTCTTTTATGACATCCGTGCAGGTCACAAAATACGCATACCGCAACCGCACTTCCCGGCCGGGTGCTAAACGAAAAAACTTCTTGGGCGGGTCTTCCATAAAATCATCGTTTTCAATATACAACACTTTTGAAAAAGGTACTTTCCGGGTTCCCCGGGTTTTGTCTTCAGGATTATTGACGGCGTCCATTTCTTCTGACTGGTCGTCCGGATAATTCTCGATAACCACCCGAAGCGGGTTTAAAACGCCCATGACGCGATTTGCTTTTTTATTTAAATCCTCGCGGATGCAGTGTTCCAGCAATGCAAAATCCACCATGCTGTCACGCTTGGCAACGCCGATTCGTTCACAGAAATTCCTGATCGCATCAGGCGTGTAGCCGCGCCTGCGCAAGCCGGATATGGTCGGCATCCGCGGATCATCCCAACCGGAAACGTAATTTTGCTCCACCAACTCGATCAGTTTTCTTTTGCTCAACACCGTGTAACTTAAATTCAGCCGGGCAAACTCGATTTGCTGGGGATGATACACGCCCAGCGCATCCAGTATCCAGTCATACAGTGCCCGGTTGTTTTCAAATTCAAGCGTGCAGAGTGAATGGGTAATTTGTTCAATGGAATCAGACAGGCAATGGGCTAAATCATACATGGGATAAATACACCACTGATCTCCTGTCCGATGATGGTGATGTTTTCGTATACGGTACAATGCCGGATCTCTCATGATAATATTCGGTGAGGCCATGTCAATCTTTGCACGAAGGATACATGCCCCTTCTTCTAATTCACCGTCTTTCATTTTTTGAAACAATTCCAGGTTTTCATCTACCGACCGGTTCCGATACGGACTGTCAACTCCCGGGTCCTTCAGGGTGCCCCGATTGCGTCGGATCTCATCCGCACTCTGGGCGTCCACATATGCTTTACCCTTTTGAATCAGCTCAACAGCATACGCATGCAACCGGTCAAAATAATCGGATGTGAAATAAAGATGCTCATTCCAGCTAAACCCCATCCAGCGGACATCTTCTTCAATGGCGTTGACAAATTCGACATTTTCTTTGCCGGGATTGGTGTCATCAAATCTTAAATTGCAGGACCCATTGTATTCAATTGAAAGACCGAAATTCAGACAAATCGATTTTGCGTGACCGATATGAAGATATCCGTTTGGTTCCGGCGGAAACCGGGTTACCACACGACCATCGTATTTGCCGGTCTGCATGTCATCTTCAATAATATGACGAATAAAATTCGGTGGCACTGAAACTTCATTGGTTTCATTTTTATTGCCGTTTTTGGTATTGGAACCTGACATTTTAAAAGTATCTCCTTAAAAAAAATATAAAAAAGCCGATTAAAGATTTCAAACGCTCAAATTAGGTTAAATTCATTTTTCAGCCATAACTGTTGAATTACCTACCATACCTCTTAAATAAGAAACAATCATTTCCTTGGCGATCGGGCCGGCAGCACTGGAACCGTGCATTCCATGTTCCACCATTACGGAAACAACAATTTCAGGATTTTCAGTCGGCGCATAACCGACAAACCATGCATGAGACTCATAGGAAACGTTGTTTTTTTTGTTTTGATTGTCCTTTTCCGTTTTCTTGCTGACCACCTGCGCGGTCCCTGTTTTACCGCTGATGTCAATTTCTTTATCATAAACATACCAATGGGCGGTGCCGTGCTTACCATGAACAACTTCCCGCAAGCCTTTTCTAACAAGATTCAACGTATCCCTGCTCACCGGGAGCCTGCCGATTATTTCCTTATTACCGATTTTGACAATTCTTCCTTCCACCGTTTGAATGGATCTTATAATCTGAGGCTTAAACTCGGTTCCGCCATTTGCAACTGCACCAAATAAAACAGCCAGTTGAAGCGGTGTGACCAGATTATATCCCTGACCGATAGCGATGGACAGGTTCTCACCCCCCTGCCATGAAATTCCGAATCTTTTTTTCTTCCATGCGGCCGTTGGAATCAGACCGCCGGACTCTCGATCCAGATTAATGCCGGTTTTCGATCCTAACCCACAATTTGTGGCATACCACGCCAGACGATCCACGCCGAGTTTTTTACCTACATGATAAAAAAAAACATCACAGGATTGTGCCAGAGCCTCGACCACATTGACCTTTCCATGCCCCTGCTTTTTCCAGCAGCCGAAAACCCGGTTACCGTACTGATAGCTTCCGGGACAATAATAAGTGGTGTTTTCATCGATCAGTCCTTCTTCAAGGGCTGCAATGGCAGTAACGATTTTATATGTTGACGCCGGCGGATAAACACCTTGAACCGCTTTGTTCATCATGGGACGGTTGGGGTCGGAAACAAGGCGGTGCCACTGATCTGAAGAGATTCCATTGATAAAATTATTCTGATTAAATGTCGGGCTGCTGGCCATGGCAAGGATTCCGCCAGTAGAAGGATCAATGGCAACAACAGCGCCCACTTTGTCCTGCAACTGCGCTTCGGCGAGAGACTGTAGATTGAAATCAATGGTTAAAGTAATATTATGCCCGGGTTCGGGAGCCACCGTATCCAGAACCTTTACGACCTGGCCATTGGCATTCACCTGGACAATTCTGCCGCCGGGAATGCCGCTTAAATATCTATCGTATGCTTTTTCAACCCCATACCTCCCGATAAAATCGCCACCTTCTTTATATTTGCAAATACCGCTTTTTAGCTCCCCGGCATTAATTTCCCCTAAATAACCGATTAAATGCGATGACAACGCATCATAGATATAATTTCTACGGGCATTTGTGTCAATGACGATCCCGGGAAGCTCAAACCGATGGGCTGAAATGGGGGCTAATGCATCCCTGCCGATATCTTTTTTCAATACCACTGGCCGGTAACCATATCCTATCTTATTTTTAGTGATTTTTTCAACAATCTCATCAGCAAATTCAGGAACATAGACAGATAAGTTATCAATGGTCTGTTTTAGCGGCTTGGCATCGCAGGGAATGATGCTTAAATCAAAAGAAGGCCTGTTTTCAACCAACAATTTACCGTTTCGATCAAAAATCAAACCCCGGACCGGCTTTACGCGCTGGATCCGGATACAATTATTCTTGGACATTTTGAAGTAATGGTCGCCCTGGATTATCTGCAGATAAAACAGACGCGCTGACAAAATTCCAAAAGCCACAAAAATGGCAATCATGATGCCGAATAAGCGTTTTTTGTACCAGTCATTATCAACATTGTAAAAAAACTCATGTAAATTTTTCGAAGGAGTCATCAAGTATACCAAAAAGAATTATCAGAAAACCAATGGAATCTGCTCACAAAATGCTTAAACCCGCTCTCTTAAACCACCGGTAATTAATTTATCAATGCCGTTAAACACATAATCAAACAAAAAATAAACCAGCGGACTGGAAACCAAAGCCCATATAAGCTGTGTAACCAAAATGCTGATGCTATAAAAAGAAAAATTAAAGGTTAATGTTTGAAGTGAAATCACCATGCCGAAAATAAAATTTTCTATCAAAACAGACAGAATGATGACCATTTGAAATAAGATTGAATTTTTAAAGTGAAAATAAACCGTTGCGTTTCTGAAAAAAATTAGAATTAAAATATACGTTGCCATATAGATACCGATAGTTCCCCCGGACAGCAAATCCATCAGGCACCCGGAAATTAATACCACCGGAAACATTCCAATACTGGATCGGAACAGGGTCAAATAAACCACAAAGGGAATCAGCAGGTCATATTGGGCGAATATTTGGAAAAAGGCCGACAACAGGGTGGTTTGAATGCAGATCAGCAGAATGGAAAAAATAAGATATACCAGAAAATGCATCATTCCCCCACATTATCCTGGGGTGGACTTAAAACGATCATGACTTCTTCAAGTTTTGAAAAATCCACATAGGGGGTTAGCTCAACATCCTGGAAAAGTCCGGAGTTCCTGCGGATAACCTTTGAGACAGAGCCGATTCGGAGGCCTTTGGGATATATACCGTCGAATCCGGACGTGACAACATTGTCACCAATTTTGATGTCAAGCTTTCGCAATGCAAAGTCAAATCGGCAAAGGCCCCTGGTAATACCTTGCGCAAGACCACGGGAACGGGTTCGCTGAACCAGGGCATCCACCGAACTGTTTCGATCGATGATCAGAAGGACTTTCGAATCTTTACCAGATGCATTAATGACATATCCCACAATACCTTCGGGAACAATCACGGGGCACCCGGCTGTGACGCCATCATCCGTGCCCTTGTTAATGATAACGGTTTTGTACCAGGGGGAAGAATCCTTGGCAATGACTTCGGCGGATTCCAGATTAAAAGGACTTTGATTTTTAAGTTTAACAAATTCCCCGAGGCGGGAATTGGAAAGTTCTATTTCCCGGCAGCGGTTATTTTGATTAACAGCCCGGGCCAGTTTTTTTCTTAATTCATCGTTTTCTCTGGAAACGGAAATTAAAAAGAAATAGTGAGTCCATATATCGTCCATAAAGTTCATGGCCGACGAAAACGCTGCCTGGAAAGGGGAAGCAAGAAATAATGCCGACCGTGTTGCGGTATCACCTACAGAGGAATGCCGCAGATAGGCAAATGAAAATACTATTGTGTAAAGGACAATTAAAACAACTGCCCCTACAGCCACCATCGTTTTCTTGGAAAACATTATTTAATCGATAACAACTTGTCGAAGTATATCAATACTATCCAGAGTCATCCCGGAACCTAAGGCTACCGTTGATAACGGATCTTCGGCCACAGTGATCGGAAGACCGGTCTCTTCTCTGAGCAGTTTATCCAGATTTTTCAATAAGGCTCCGCCGCCGGTCAATACAATACCGCGATCGACAATATCAGCCGCCAGTTCGGGGGGGGTCTGTTCCAGCGCTATTTTTGTGGTCTCAACAATCGCATCAATCTGCTCGGAAATCGCCACGCGGATTTCTTCCGAGTCAATGGCTAAAATTTTGGGAATACCGGAAACAAGGTCACGGCCCTTCACTTCAATGGTTTCATAATTTTCGGAATCCGGATACGCATTGCCGATCGTGGTTTTAATGATTTCAGCCGACCGTTCCCCGATCAAAAGATTATATTTGCGTTTGATATACTGCATGATGGCCGCATCCATTTTATCGCCGGCAACACGAAGTGAACGGCTGTATACAATGCCTGCAAGAGAAATTACGGCAACTTCCGTTGTCCCGCCGCCGATATCAACCACCATGTTACAGGTCGGTTCCGTGATGGGAAGCCCGGCCCCGATGGCGGCAGCCATGGGTTCTTCAATCAAAAACACTTCTCTTGAACCGGCAGATAGAGCGGCCTCTTTGACTGCCCGTTTTTCCACCGGCGTAATTCCGGTCGGCACGGCAATAACCGTTCGTGGCCTGACAAATGAACGACGGTTATGGACCTGACGGATAAAATGCCGGAGCATGGCTTCTGTTACATCAAAATCGGCGATCACGCCATCATGCATCGGTCGGATAGCGACTATATTGCCCGGTGTTCGGCCGAGCATATTTTTTGCTTCAAGGCCGACAGCCAGGACTTTGTTCTTCATCCGGTTATCGGTTCGCACGGCAACAACGGACGGCTCTCTTAAAACAATCCCCTTACCTTTAACGTAAACAAGGGTATTTGCGGTCCCCAGGTCAATTGCAAGATCATTGGAAAATGCGCCAAGCAGCGAATCAAAAAACAAGGCTCTGCCTCCTAAACTACAATAAATAATGTGTATTCGATTGATCTAATCTAATAACGTCAGGAAATCCGACATGACTTGATAAAATTTATGGCTACCAGAATTAGCATGCTATTACAAGAATAAAATCCCTGCTGTCACATCGGCGAAAGCTGTCTCAATTGCTTCAACACCTGGTTATGAATTACGGGTCTGAACTTTTTTATCTGTTCATTGTTCCGGGAAGGATGGACACGATTGGTAAGGAGTATGACAATCACCTGCTGCTGTAGATCCATCCAAAAAGAGGTGCCGGTAAACCCTAAATGCCCAACGGTAGATTCTCTGCTAAATAATTCTCCGCAACTGGAACCGGTGGGTGACGGAACATCAAATCCCAGCGTGCGTTCCTGCATATCTGTTTTAAACAAAAACGATTTAACCAGATCGGAGTCAAAGATTCGTTTTGAGGCTTTCCCATGAAAGGTTTTTAATAATTCAAGCAAAATTGCATGAACGGATTCCGGCGAGCCGAACAAGCCGGCATGTCCGGCCACCCCGCCCATGACATAGGCATTGTCATCATGCACCCTTCCGTTTAAAAGGATCTGCCGCCAGGGACACAACTCAGTTGCCGCATAATTTCTGTTCGGAATGCATCGATCGTGAACAATAAAAAATAAATCTTTAATTTTCATGGGGTCATATATTTTTTCTTTGACAAAATCACTTAAACCCGCTCCTGATATTCGTTCGATTACCCATTCAAGAAGCATGAATCCAATATCGGAGTACAGGGTTTTTTTGCCGATTGCGGATATCAGGGGCTCTGAAATCAATTTTTCTCTTAACGCGTTTTTTCTATGCTCAACCGGCAGCTGGCTGATGTCGATATAGTACGGGCGGTAATCCGGTAAACCGGAAGTGTGGGTTAACAGGTGACGAATCTCAATATCCGCTTTCGGCGTGTTGCTTAACTCAGAGATAATGGATGAAAGCGTTTGATCCAGACGCAGCTTTGCATCCTGGATTAACAACATAACTGCAAGTGTGGTTGCCAGCGGCTTTGTTAAAGAGGCCAGGTCATATATGGTATCCCGGGTGACGGCCTGGCCGGTAAATGTATTGGCAAGACCATATGCTTCGTTAAAAACGATCTTCCCTGCCTGCGAAACAAGCAGCCGCCCCCCTGGAAAAACATTTTCGGAAACTGCCTGCCGCATGAGTGCGTCAACTGAATTCATGACCATATCCATAACTGAAAAAAGGTACCCGTTCACGGGGTCGAAATTATTAATTTTTTATAAACCACTGGCCTGTAAGCGTTTACAGGGTGCCGCAGATGCGAGGCGCCGGGCTCGAAGACGTACTTGTCGTACTTCAAATGCCCGGGAACAAAGCAGATGGGGTGCCCTGTGAACGCTTACGAAAAAAGATGTTCAAATCTCAAGCAACTATCGACAAAACGGTAATTCGTCGAAAATAAGCGTTCCCCCGGATGTATCCAGTGAAACGGAAATTCCAAAAGGAATTGTTAAGTTTGGTTCATCATGCCCGATATCAAATCCCGCCAGAACAGGGATTTGATCATTAGAAAAAATATCATCAACGATTTGATAAACAAGGTCCGGCTCTCCACATCCTTTAAATGATCCCAGAACAATCCCCTTAATATGTTCAAAACATCCTGCCATTTTCATGTGCATCAGCATCCGGTCTATTCTGTAGGGAGATTCACCAATGTCTTCGAGTAAGAGAATCCGGCCTGAAAAATCAGGCGCAAAAGGCGTACCCACCAAATGGCATAAAGTTGTCAGGTTGCCGCCGGCCATAATCCCCGACGCCTGTCCTGGGTGAATGACCACCCTGTCTTCACAAGAAACGGTTAAATACTCATCCCTTAAAAGAATCCTGCGCAATGACTGTTTTGTCTGATCAAAAGCACTGGCAAGGGATTCGACCATCGGGCCATGCAGGGAAACCAGTCCGCACTTGGAATAAAAGGCATTCAACAAGACGGTGACATCACTGCACCCGATAAAAACTTTCGGGTTTAATGCAATGGCAGCGAAATCAATCAACGGTAGTATTCTGAGCGCCCCGTACCCGCCTCTTGCACAAATAATTCCCTTAACGCCAGGGTCTGTGAACATAGAATTTAAGATATCCGCCCGATGTGCATCCGACCCGGCAAGATACCCTTTTTGTTCAAAAATATTTTCCGGAAAAAACACCCTAAATCCTATTTCTTGTAAAACTGAAAGACCGTTTGCGAACTTTTGTTTATCAAAAGGGCTGGATGGCGCAATGATTCCCAGCGTATCACCGGGAACAAGACGGGACGGTTTTTTTGTTTGTAAAGGATGCAATGGCGTACCGGTAAAATTATATTTTTATCAAAGTTGACGGCAATCGGACAAGGAAAAAAAGGGGCGGTATTGAGCCGCCCCCTTCCTATATATATTACAATTGATACATACTACAGATGATATATAAATGTCAGTCTAATTATTTTCACTGTCAATCTGGCAAAGCAAATAATCCGAAATCACATTTTTAATATTTTGTTCCAAACCAAGAAACGAAACACCGATATCATAATGCCGGGAATCAAATATTTCAACCCGGACCACCGTTGCGATGACCACAAACGGAGATTCATTTTTAAGCATTGTAATTGTGAGTTCAACCTTGGTACCGAGTTCTAAAAAAACTTCACTTTCAAAAAGAATCCCGGTCATACTGATATTTTTACCGTTTGCCGGATATGCATTAAATCCGTCATTAACGCCTATTTGCCGGATATTGATACGACCTTCAAAACCAATGCGGATATAACGTCTTTTATTATGAGAATACACCGCAATATTATTCTTTCCAAATTCCTTGGCGCGATAGAGCGCCCGATCAGCGTAATTTAACAGGTCTTTTTCAGTTTCCGCGTCAATGGGGAAGCAGGATAGCCCGCCGCTAATGGTCGGCTGGATAATTTTATCGTCATATTCCAGATTCAGGGCTTCAATTTTTTTGCGTATACGTTCACTTAGTATAAGCGCATCCATTTTGCCGGTTTGGGGAAGAATCACAACAAATTCCTCGCCGCCATAGCGGGCCGCCGAATCCTCGGTACGAATTTCATTTTTAATTATTCGACCGACATCTTTAAGTACCAGATCACCGGCAAGATGTCCGAATATATCATTAATACTCTTGAAATCATCTAAGTCTAAAAATAAAACAGACAGCTCGGTTTCATATCGTTTTGCTCGTGCGAACTCCCGGGTAAACGTTTCTTCAAACGTGCTGCGCGTGTGTAAACGTGTCAAGCTGTCATACTTGAGCGATTTAAGTTGATCCTCAAAGACATGGATTTCAACAAAAACAGGATTCTTGAGTGTTCGGTCAACGGAACAAAGATAATCACAGATAACCGTTCGAAGGTTAACCTCTCTGTTTAATGAAAGCATCATCTCCTGGCGATGAAGAAGTATGGACTGCCAACAGTTTTCAGCGACATCCGGCTCCAGATCCAGATGGGTCAGGACATTAAAAAAGATTGAAAACGCACGTTTACCGCCAGCATCCATAATAGCGTGTAATTCGTCAATTAATCTTTCATCATCATCTGCAAAATTGTATACACAATTTAATACAGCGTCCCGAATTTTTTTCATCATTTTTCCTGAAAACTTTGGGAATCAATAAGCTCAGATAACGAAAATGACCGTTCCTTTATTTGTTGCTGATGACACAAATATTTGTTGCTGATGACACAAAACACCGGGAAAACGATGTTTTGCACAACAATCACGGTTCAATAATAGTATAAATTTTTTTATTTATAACTGAAGGCGGGAATAATTGTCAACAGGCTTTTAATATATGGTTTTTTTACCGAAGAGATTTTATTGCGCAAGAATTATCTGCCAAAAACTTATTCTGTAAAAACAAACAAACGCCTGAAACGGATTTTTCAGGCATGCAATACATTAATAACCAAAAATCGTTTTGTTATTATCAACATATTTAAATTCAGAAATAAAAATTTGTACCCGTTCACGGGGTCAAAATTATTAATTTTTTATAAACCACTGGCCTGTAAGCGTTTACAGGGTGCCGCAGATGCGAGGCGCCGGGCTCGAAGACGTACTTGTCGTACTTCAAGTGCCCGGGAACAAAGCAGATGCGGTGCCCTGTGAACGCTTACAAAAATTTTATTTGTCGTCTGCAGTCTTCACTCCTGATTTTTTTTCAAGAGATGCCTTGATAAAATTTCTGAATAGCGGATGGGGGCTCATGGGCCGGGACTTGAATTCCGGATGGAACTGACACCCGAGAAACCAGGGATGATCTTTAAGCTCTAAGATTTCAACGAGATCTTCCTTTGGGGAAAGACCGGTAAATATCAATCCACTTTGTTCCAGTGTTTCCTTATACGCATTGTTGAATTCATAACGATGCCGGTGCCGTTCGGAAATTTTTCCAACCTGGTAGGCAGAAAAGGCCAGCGAATCTTTGTTGACCAGCTTGCACGGATACGCGCCAAGGCGCATGGTTCCGCCTTTTTCTGAATCCACATCCCGTTTCTGAAGCGACTGAGTTTTTTCATCAAACCATTCACGCATTAAATAAATGACCGGAGACTTGGTCTTCGGATTAAATTCAGAACTGTGGGCATCGGTTATCTTGGCGACATGGCGGGCAAATTCCACAACCGCCAGCTGCATGCCGAGGCATATGCCGAAAAAGGGGATCATCTTTTCGCGGGCATATTTAATGGAAAGGATTTTTCCTTCAACACCCCGTGACCCAAAACCGCCGGGGACAATTATCCCATCAGCGCCTGAAAGCTTTTGTTCATAATTGGACTTGTCAACGGTTCCGGAGTCTATGTACAGCAGATTGACTTTGGCATCATTGTCAATACCGCCGTGAAACAGCGCTTCGTTTAAGCTTTTATAGGATTCCGTCAAATCCGTGTACTTACCCACAACCGCGATGGTTACCGAATGAGACGGTTTTTTGATTTTTTCGACAAGTTTTCGCCAGGGTTCCAGGCGCGGGGCACCGGTCCAGACATTTAGCAGCTCGAGTATCTTCTGATCCAATCCTTCCTGGTTGAAGCAAAGGGGGACTTCATAAATACAATCGACATCCTTGGCCGTCATTACGGCATCCTGGGTGACATTACAAAACAAGGCAATCTTTGCCTTGATATCTTCCGGTAAAAATCGGTCTGTCCGGCAAAGGAGAATATCCGGTTGAATACCGATGCTTCTGAGTTCCTTGACGCTGTGCTGGGTGGGCTTTGTCTTCACCTCACCGGCGGTCGGGATATACGGCACAAAGGTCAGGTGAATGTACAAGACATTTTCCTTACCCGCATCAAACCGGAACTGCCGAATCGCTTCGAGAAACGGAAGGCTCTCGATATCTCCGATTGTCCCGCCGATTTCCACAATCACAATATCGACATCATCGACGGCAAGCTTGATGCTGTTTTTGATTTCATCGGTGATATGGGGTATCACCTGAACCGTACCGCCGAGATAATCACCCCGCCTTTCCTTGGTAATAACCGAATTATAAATTTTTCCTGTTGTGAAATTATGATTCGCAGTTAATCTGACATTCACGAACCGTTCATAATGTCCCAGATCAAGGTCGGTTTCAGTGCCGTCATCTGTTACAAACACCTCACCGTGCTGAAACGGATTCATTGTTCCGGGATCTACATTAATATAGGGATCCAGCTTGAGCAAAGAGACTTTCAGCCCCCTGGTTTCAAGAAGCGCACCAATGGATGCGGCAGCCAACCCTTTTCCAAGAGATGATAGAACCCCGCCCGTTACAAATATGAACTTTGTCTTTCCTGTCATTTATCAGTCCTTAAAAAATTAATGTAGATCATTTGCTGAATACGTATTATTCATATATATTTTTAAATTCTTCGATTCGTTTTTCAATGTCATCTGGATCGGCTGAATCTGTTTCTTCCCTGATCCCGGTTGAATAATAATTTCTTAATTGTTCAATATCAAATAGGTCCCCTGAAAAAGGAGGATTTATTTCAACCTGCAAAACAGAAATACTCTGGATCAGATTCTGTCCCTGAAAAAATTCAATTTTCGATGGATACCGAAAATTGTTATGACTTTTCCAGTCACCATACAGAATTTCCTTTTGTTCTTCAAGTCCTTGCTCATCAGAAACATCAAAAATCCATCGTACCGGCTGAAAGGTTTCTTTTGAAACCCAGAGCTGGGGAACCGATTCGTCCTGGTATTCCGCACCCAGGATATAGCAGATAACGCCATTTAACCTTCCAAGACTGGTCACTGAGAAATTAATCCCCAGAGTCTCAAGCTTATCAACCAGCTGTTTTCTGGACCGGTAATAAAAAATGTCCTTGTAATGGTCCACCCATCTTTCGGATTCCGCAACAATTCTGCCGTCAATAATCGTCAGCGAATTACCTGACGATACAACATGAATTTGTTTCAGGTCATACGCGTCAATATCAGAGCGGAACTGTTCAGGGATTCGATATCGGATCCATTGTTCGTATTCAGTATTAATGGATTCAATACCGGGATCAAAAAAAGAAATCTGCTGATTGACAAATAATCTGACCGGAAAATTATTTTTTTCAATCATCAGTTGAAGAACATGTTCTCCCTTGAGTATATATGCATTTGCCGAAGATATGAACAATATCGACAGACAAACATAAATCGGAATTTTAATTATCAGTCTTCTGAAGCAATGCATAGGCTAAACAGTAAAAACGTTTTCAGACATCCGGGCACTGTTTCCGAGTTCTTCTTCAATTCGAATCAGTTGATTGTATTTTGATATCCGATCGCTTCTTGACATGGACCCGGTTTTGATCTGTCCACCGGTTACACCGACAACCAGGTCAGATATAAAATTATCCTCGGTTTCTCCGGATCGGTGAGAAATAACGGTGGTATAACCGGCCTGTTTTGCCATTTCAATGGCTACCAGTGTTTCAGAAACAGTGCCGATCTGGTTCAATTTGATTAAAATGGAATTGGCAATACCGTCGGCAATGCCTTTACCAAAAATCTCGGGATTGGTCACAAAAACGTCATCACCGACCAGCTGAACAAATCTTCCCAGCTCTTCCGTCATCAATGCCCAGTTTTCCCAATCCTGCTCAGCCAACCCATCTTCAATGGAGTACAGAGGATATTTGTCGATTAAAACCTGATAATAATCGATCATTTCTTTGGCTGTCAGTTTTTTATTTTCCGATGCCAGAAAATACTTTCCATCCACATAAAACTCACTGGCCGCAACATCAATGGCCAACCCGATATCTTCTCCCGGTTTATAGCCTGCAGACGAAATAGCATCCATGATGACCTTGATGGCTTCTTCATTTGATGAAAAGTCAGGCGCAAACCCGCCTTCATCTCCCACTGCCGTATTTAATCCCTTTTCCTTTAAAAGTCGTTTTAAGCTGTGAAATGTTTCAGCCCCCATGCGCACAGCTTGGGCGATACTTTTTGCGCCCGTGGGGATGATCATGAATTCCTGGATATCCAGACTGTTTGCCGCATGCGCCCCGCCATTGACGATATTCATCATGGGCATGGGTAAAAATCGCGCATTCAACCCGCCCAAATAACGGTACAAAGGAAGCGCGTATGCATCTGCTGCGGCACGCGATACAGCCATGGAAACGCCGAGCATGGCATTGGCACCGAGTTTGGACTTATTGGGCGTGCCATCCAGATCAATCATATAATTATCCAGCGCAAACTGATCAGTGGCATCCATACCGCATATTTCCGGTGCGATGATATTCCTGACATTGCCCACCGCTTTTTGAACGCCCTTGCCCAGGTAGCGATTTTCATCACCATCCCTGAGTTCCAAAGCTTCGCGGGTTCCGGTCGAAGCGCCTGAAGGGACCGCAGCACGGCCCTTGGCACCGCAAGACAGTGTTACATCGACTTCGACGGTCGGGTTTCCCCTTGAATCAATAATTTCTCTGGCAGCGACATTACAGATATCAGTCATTATATCCTCCACATATTATATGTTATTGAATTGTTGCTGGTTTGATATTTTGATAATCTTGACAAAAATTTATCGGATGATACGATTATTATAATTTGCTGTCAAGTGATCGCTGATAAGCAGTTAGCAATATTTTTTCATAGACGGTTTTTCGTTTCATTTTATTTGTTATCATATACAACACGCATTCAACAACAGGGCTTTCATATTAATGAAAAAAAACAATTTATACACATTGGCACATCTCGTGGTAGCTGCCATCCGAATCCATGAACACAAACAGGCAGTACCGCCGACAATCGACAATATCTGCGAAATCCTTTCAATCTCTTTAGAAGAAGGAAACCGTTTGTGCCTCAAGCTCAGCGAAATGCAGATCATCGAAGCACTGGAAAAACCAGGCAGCACACGTTTTTTTGTCAAAAATCACCTGACAATTGAAGAGATACCCAATCAACCGGAAATCAACAACCTGCAATCCGAACTGGATCGATTCAAAAAATCAAGGGACGCGCAAATCAAAAAAATTAAATCCATTCAATCAGAACAGACCGAGAAGAAAAAAAAGCTTCATGAAGAACTTGAACAAAAACTTAAAAACATAAGAAAAAACAAAGAAAAACTACACATATGATGATTTAGAAAGCTCAGCGATAAACCGGCTGGAAGGATTATACTGACCTTTACGGTAGCCGGCTGAAGATATATAAAGGTAATGCTCAGCCCGGGTCATCGCCACATACATCAGCCGCCGCTCTTCCTGAATTTCCGATTCCGACTCTTTTGATTTCCAGTGCGGCAGTAAATTTTCCTCACACCCCACTACAAATACCGCATAGAATTCAAGTCCCTTGCTGGCATGCATGGTTGAGAGACTGACGCCGTTTTCCGAATCACCATCTTCAGTCTTGTCTTCCTTTACCAAAGATGCATCTTCCAGGTATTCCAGCAGGGTGGAATACTGTGAAGCAGAATATATCAACTGGTCCAGATTTTCCTCGCGTGCTGTATAATCACTGCTTGTTTTAGAATACTTCTGCAGGTAATCCAAATAACTTGAACGTTCCAGCACTTCACGAATGGCTGCATCCGGCAGCATGGTCCTGATATCATCCATCAAGTCCATCAAACGCTTTAAGCCCTTGTAAACTTTATCCGGAAGGACTTTTTCTTCCAGCGCTTTGCGCAGAGCGTCCTGCAGACTCATTTCGCCGGAGCGCATCTGATTAATCTTTTTTAACGTTCCCGGACCAATCCCGCGTTTCGGTATATTGAGTATTCTTTCAAAGGAAACATCATCTCTTTCAAACACCGCAGCAGTCAGATAACAGGTAATATCCATAATCTCTTTGCGCTCAAAAAAGCCTTTAGCACCGAGCATTTTATACGAGAGTCCCGCAGAACGGAATGCTTTTTCAAAGCTTAAAGAACAGAACTTGGTACGGTATAAAACAGCCATATCATCATATTTAATTCCAGCGCTGTTTAATAACTCTATTTTTCGGGCAACCCAGCCGGCCTCCTC
This sequence comes from Desulfococcaceae bacterium, assembly GCA_030145385.1. GTDB lineage: Bacteria > Desulfobacterota > Desulfobacteria > Desulfobacterales > Desulfosalsimonadaceae > SURF-3. The sequence goes on along the minus strand of JAQYVU010000037.1, from coordinate 9,052 downwards.
ATCGTCACTATAGAAATCATGGACCTCTATGAGGCCGCCATTTTTTTGTGAAAAGCACTCTTTGTCCACACGGTTTTTATTAAAACGGATCAGCTCATTGGCCGCCTGGACAATCTCTTCGGCGGAACGATAATTCTGCTCCAGGCGAAATATTTTCGCCCCCTCATAATTTTTTTCAAACTGAATAAAATGTTCCACATTGCTGCCCCGGAATCCGTAAATGGCCTGCCAGTCATCGCCCACACAAAAAAGATTTCCGTTTCCAATCAGCAGACGGGTTAAGTCTTCCTGAAGATTGTTGGAATCCTGATACTCATCGACCAGAAGATATGAAAACATGGACTGGTACTGGCGCTGAACTTCCGGATGATCACGCAGGAGATTCCGGGTCATCAGCAGAATATTATCAAAGTCCACTGCATTTTTCGAAAATAATTCTTTTTCGTACAAATCATAAATTTCCGGGAGATTGACATATGCCATCCGGCGCTGCGCGTCAAAGTAAGAAGCGGGGTCCCCGGAGTTCTTGGCATTGGAAAGATGCGAGCGTATCGGATACAAATATTTTTTATCAATATTGTATTTTACCAGAATTTCTTTAACGATCTTCTGCTGCTGGTAGTCGGAATAGATCTGGAGCGGCAGCTGATACCCTAAAATATGACCGTGCTGCTTTAAAATCATAAAACATGCGGAATGATATGTCCGGACCCAGGGAAACCGGTCGATTGAAAGCCCGGTCAAATCGACAAGGCGGGATTTCATCTCACCGGCTGCCTTGTTTGTAAAGGTAATCGCTAAAATATTTTCCGGAGAATAGCCATTATCAATCAGAAAGGCAATTTTAGCCGTCAGGGTTCTTGTTTTTCCGGATCCGGCACCGGCAACAACCAATGCGGGCCCGATATATTCAACCGCCGCTTTCTGTTCAGGAGACAAATCAATGCCGGTATTTCTGTGCGTCATTTTTATACAACCATTCTTTTAAAGCAAAATTTAATTATTACGTAAGGTCATGTCAGGAACCATAAAGAGTGAAAAGCTGAAAAAAAGAGATCCTTTTAATTTACGCCATGACTTGAGATTTCAGATATAAAGATGTGGCAAATTAATACAGACGTTTCAAATAGGTCAACAAGAATCTTTATGTCAGGCCCTCGATGGGCTAAACCAATGCTTAGACTTCAATTACAATTTACATGACAAAAATTGTCATATAAAACAGACACCATTAACAATAATTATAGATACTTAAAAAAAAATGACAAAATTTGTCATTGTCCAATACCGTTTTTTGTCAAAAAACATCATTATCACCATCCATCACCACCTTAAACAGGCCGAATACAAGCCGCATAAACTTTAAAAACAGGTATTTATATTTTATTTTTGATAGTTAATACTTTTGGATCAGATTTTGCATATTAATTTTTAAATCAACCATCAGTACTATTTAAAACTTGGGTTTAAAAAAAACAGGAAAAAGATTTTTAATTTTTTTGCAAAATGCATGAACAATGTTTTTTTATAAAACCGATCAACCGCAAAAAAACGCGGGTTTTAAAAAAAGTAATTAACAATTCATTCTAAGGGGAGAATCCACATGAGAAACAAAATCGCTGGCCTGATCTTATTTTTTTTAATTACCGTTCCTTTCACCGCAATCGCCGGAGGAGATTCAAACACGTGTGACACCAGGTATCCTGTTGTCTTAGCGCACGGCATGGGGGCTTCAGCTGAAATTTTAGGAATTGTTGACTACTGGTGGGGCATTGAAGATGCATTAACAGATGAAGGTTGCGACCTTTATATTACATCTGTCAACGGCATGGACAGTACAAGAGCCAAAGCCGAAGATTTCAAAAATCAGTTTCTTCAGATATTGTCGATATCCGGTGCCTCAAAAGCAAATATAATCGGACACTCCCACGGAACCATTTATACGAGAGATGCGATTTCCAACCTGGGACTTTCCACAAAAGTCGCGTCTTACACAAGCCTTTGCGGCCCTCATCGGGGAAGTGCAGTCGGTGATGTGGTTGTCGGTATTGTTCCGGATTCGCTGGAATGGCTGGTCGGAGATACAACAGACTTTATTTATGCCTTTCTCATGGGAGATACAAACCCGGACAGCCTGGCAAATGCTTATGATATTACCCGGCCTTATATGATTAATACGTTTAATCCCAACACCCCGAACATGCCGGGTATCTATTATCAAAGCTGGGCGGCAAAAATTAAAATGATGGCCATTGACGCACGCAACTGGTATTTTATGGCTACCTGGCCGATACTGCTTGGATATGAAGGTGATAACGACGGCCTGGTCAGTGTTAACAGTGCCAAATGGGGAACTTTCCGCGGTACCGAAGACGCTTCATGGTACAGTGCCGGATGTGATCATTTAAACATGGTCGGTCAATTGTTTGGCGTAACACCTGGTTTTGACGCACCGGAATTTTTCGTCGATATGGTCAGTGAGTTAAAAGACTGGGGATATTAGAATTCCATATTTTGTAATCGAATCATAAAAATACGCAACTCTTGGGCAAAGTATATCTTTGACAGTCAAGCGTGTTAAGCAATAGCAATAAAAGGGGCACTTTTTTCGAAGGTGCCCCTTTTATTTTGTAAAGCCTGATGAAAACAAATTATTTTATGGGCTACATTGAAAACGACTTGCCCGGCAGCGGGATACTTGCTATCAGTAGGTTAAAAAAAAATTGACATATCATGAATATCTATATCAAAATTGTATTCTCCGGGAGGCATTGTAATGGCATTTAAGAATAAAAAGGCAATCGCGCTGATTGGAATTTTTGTACTTTTCTTTTTGATCGGCTACTGGCTGTTTCCAAAAGACAAAGAACAAACCCAATACATTTTTGATAAAAGCTTTAACATCAGCCTTGAAGATGTAAAAAAAGCCAGAAAATCGTTGCCGAGAACTAAATTGTCCCCTGCCGGCACATCTTCAGACAAAACTTCTGATAAATCCGGACAAGACGTCATTGATCCGCAGGAACCGGGACTGGATCTCAGGGAAATCTTTGGCGAAGGACTGATCAACTCATATACCACATTAAAATATTTTAAACACATGGAACACCTTTTTAGAAAAAGCACAACCCTTGGAGAGCACTTTGATGAAGTGAAAAAGTATTTATTTGCCGAGTTTTCCGAAGAAGAAGCCACGACACTTTTTGAAACCTATAAGAATTATTTGCAATGTGAAATGGATCTTATTGAAGAATTTCGGAATCTGACCAGTGCCAGATCAACTGAAGAAGCGATAAATACATTAAAACAGATTCAGGAGTTCAGAAGAGACCGATTAGGCGTTGATCTTGCGGACAAACTTTTCGGATCTGACGTCAAGGCGAAAGAATATGCTTTTCGACGTGCGGACATTGTTGGTGATGATGCGCTTTACGGAGAAGCAAAAGATGAGATGCTGAAACAATTGAATGAAGATATGTGGGGAGAAGATTCCGAAGCCATCGAAGAACACCCGAATGATTATAATCGGTACAAGGAAAAACTTTTAATTTATAAAAAAGACCTTGAACAAATAGAATCCGAAGAAGAACGTCAGGCCAAAATCAAGGAATACCGGAGTGAATTTTTTACCCCTGAAGTGGTCAAGCGCCTGGATGAAGTGGATCAGCAGATTGTGGCTGAAAAACAAAATGAAACCGATTACCGGGAAAAAGAAAAAAAGATTCTTGAAAATACAGGCTTGACGGAAGAAACAAAGAACAAAAAAATTGAAGAAATGCAGAATGAAATGTTCGGCGAGGAAGCCGATGCGTTCCGCCGGCGGGAAACCATGCGGCTGGAACGAGAAAGAATGATTCGGGAAAACAAAAAACCTTAATCTCTTCTGATGACCACCTGAATCAATGCCGCTAAAAGGATCATGGCAGAGCCAAATAATACGAGGTTTCCGTACCTGGCATAAAAACTTAATTGATCTAATTTTACAAAATCACCTTGAACACGTTCTTTGGTGAAAAGGCTGCTTTGCTTCGTTACTATACCGGTCGGTGAAATGATTGCTGAAAAACCGCTGTTTGATGTGCGAAGCAAAAACCTTCGGTTCTCAACAGCCCTCAGGCGTGCTGCATTTAGATGAATATATGGCATGGGAGAATCGCCGAACCATGAGTCATTGGAAATATTCACCAGATATGCGGCACCGTCTTTTACGGATTGACGAATAAACCCGGGGTATAAAATCTCAAAACAGATTGATGCACCAACTTTACCGCCCGGCGCATTAATACAAAAAGGGGTCCGGCCGGCCGTGAACTCATTGGGAGCCGAATAATAAGTATCCAGCAGATCAATCAGCGGTGATGTCTCGGAATATGGCAGCAGAATGTGTTTATCATAACGCAGCAGACGCCCGGCTCCGGATATAAAATATGCTGAATTAAACACTTTATTGGTCGTTTGATCAGTTTTCAGGCCGCCGGAGATCAGCAGTGAATCTTCACCGATATATCGCATGATTTCAACAAACAGCGCATCATTGAGCTTTGACGATGAATTCAACGTGTTTTCCGGCCATACGATAACTCGTTTGCCCCCCTGCCCTTCGTCCCCACGCTTTTCAACAGGCTTTTCCCCGGGATTTTCACCGGACAATTCAAGGTAATTCATCACCCGTTGATAAAACCCCATCCCGCTCCAGCGTTCCTTTGTGCTGAAATTTCCCTGGACCAGAACCGCCTGGACGGATTGACCGGCTTTATATTCCTGAGCAACAGACAAATCAATTTTTCGTAACTGATGCATGCCATAGACAACCGGAATGACAATTAACAAAATAATGAGAATCAACGGGGCAAACACATGAACAACAGAAATTGCACAAGTGGTATGCGAACCTTTATCCTGGTTGATCGAAGCGGTTCGCACAGACTTTAAGTTTTTTATAAAATAAACGAACAGGGAATTGACTGCTACCACTATAAACATAATGCCATAACCGCCTGTCAAATCCGCGATCTGAATAAATTCCGGGAAAGGAACAAGGGCATACTCAATCCCGCCCCAGGGGATCAAAAAAGAGACGACGCCTTTTAAATATTCAGCAAGCACCCAGAGAGACGGAACGACCAGGGCATAAAAAAACAAGCGATCCCGGTGCAGAAATCGGTATAAAATCACAAAACCGGAATAAATCAATACAACGGGAATAACGACACACAGGGTAAAAAACAATACGGATTTGGCAAACGGTACTTCATAATGATTTAAAATAGTGAAAAAAACCCAGTACCCCATGCCAAAAGAAAACCCAAGGCACCATAAAATACCATAAAATATTTTTTTAAAAGCGGAGTTCGCGTTATCCAGCACCCAAAAAAACGGGGCTAAAGCAATAAACGAAAACCACCATAAATTAAATTTAGGAAATGAAATCGCATACAGTATGACGGAAATAAGAATATAGAAAATATTCAACAACTATCGCCCAACCCCAAAATAACGGAATCCCAATTCCGACATTTGTTTGGATGAATACAGGTTTCTGCCATCAAAAATAACCGGTTCTTTAAGGTTTTTTTTGATCGTGTCAAAATCGGGATTTCGGAACTGGTTCCAGTCTGTCGCAACCGCCAGGGCGTCAGCACCGGCAAGAACGTCATACTGATTATCCAGAATTTCAACCAACGGATTGTCAGCAAGTTCTTTTTGAGTATTTTCATTGGCAGCCGGATCATAGGCGCGAACCTTCATTCCGGACGCGGTGAGATCCCGGATAATAACGAGCGCGGCGGAATCCCGGATATCATCTGTGTTTGCTTTAAAGGAAAGACCCCACAGGGCCAGCACTTTATCTTTTACACCGCCGCATGATTCATAAAATTTATGTATTTTTCCGGCCAGCATCTGCTTTTGCCGATTATTCACGCCATCAACCGCCGTCAAAAGCTCCGGGGTATAATCGCAGCTCAATGACGTCTGAATCAGAGCATTAACGTCTTTTGGAAAACAGGAACCGCCGTACCCGACCCCCGGGTAGATAAAATGATACCCAATCCGGTGATCCGCCCCGATTCCAACACGCACATCCTTTATGTCCGCGCCCACCGATTCGCAGATATTGGCCATTTCATTAATAAATGAAATTTTGGTGGCCAGCATGCAATTGGCTGCATACTTTGTCATTTCGGCACTTCGAACACCCATAGCAATAAATTTATCCCGGCTTCGGGCAAAGGGCGCATATATATCTTCCAGTAAACCGGACGCTTTTGGGCTATCCGTACCGATAATAATCCGATCCGGCTTCATAAAATCTTTGATGGCATCCCCTTCTTTCAGAAATTCAGGATTGGACACCACATCAAATTCAATCTCGGCCTGCCGCTGTTTCAGCTCATTTTGTATAATTTCACAGACATTATCCGCTGTCCCGACCGGGACGGTCGATTTATTGATAATAATTTTATAATCTTTCATATGCCTGCCGATCTGGGCGGCCACATCAAAAACATATGACAGGTCGCATGATCCGTCCGGATTCGGCGGCGTCCCCACACAGTTAAAGATAAACAGTGAATTCGCCATTCCTTCGGCAATATCCGTTGTGAAAGTCAGGCGTCCATCCGAAAGATTGTGCTTCACAATGTCCTCAAGCCCGGGTTCATAAATATGAATTCCGCCATTGTTTAATGTCTCAATGACAGTCCGGTTAATATCAACACAATAAACCTGATTACCCATTTCAGCAAAGCACGCGGCTGTTACAAGGCCGACATATCCGGTACCGACAATACAAACATTCATTTGATAAACTCTCCTTACAAGGAATTTGATTTGAACACTCAGATTTTTATACTAAAAAAGCCAGCTGAGAATTGGCAATAATGGAACCGAATTCGTTTGCCGAGAATACAATATCTGTTAAATTTTGAAAAGTATTTTATAAAAAAAAAAGCACTTACATATCGATTATGTAAGTGCTTTTTTAAAATGGTGCCTAGGGTGAGAATCGAACTCACACAGCCATAAAGACCGAGGGATTTTAAGTCCCTTGCGTCTACCAATTCCGCCACCCAGGCAAGATTTAAATTGTGACTGCTCTTTTACCGGTTATTTAATTTATTGTCAAGCAAACTTGCATGTGATTTTTTAATTCATTTACCAAATTATAATTTAAATATAATACGCATTGTGATAACAATTTTTATTTACTTTTTATTTGCGTTTTATATCAACTTTTTCACTGATTAATAAAATTTTAGTTATCCGCATTTAGTTAAGTTGGCCCAAAATATCCCGCTCACGAACATCTGGAAAACTATACATTTTGTGATTAACTTAAGCAAAGAGGATAACAAGATAAAGAATGGAAATGATAATTCAGAATTCATCTATCATACTGGCATCAAAATCGCCACGCCGCCGGCGGCTTCTTGAAAGCGCGGGAATTAAATTTACCATTATACCCAGCGGTGTTCAGGAAACCGACTTCCTGCTGTTGAAACCTGAAAATTATGTCCGGACATTGGCAGAAGCAAAAGCAAAGGACATTGCAGACAAGAATCCGGAAAGCTGGATAATCGGTGCGGATTCCATTGTTTTAATAAATGACACGATACTTGAAAAACCGGAATCCATATCTGACGCCCGGCAAATGATGCAGCAATTGAGCGGCAAGCCCCATATTGTATTAACCGGGTATTCGATCATCTGTAAAAAAAGTTCCTATATTTTCACTGATGTTGTAAAAACCGAAGTTATTTTTAAAAAACTAACCGACGAAGAAATCGAATGGTATATTCATACCAAAGAGCCCTATGATAAAGCCGGGGGATACGCTATTCAGAGCCTGGGTTCTTTCATGGTAAAAAGCATTAACGGTTCCTATTCCAACGTGGTCGGACTGCCCGTATGCGAGGTTCTTGATCAGTTGTACCGTCAACAAGTGATATCCAGAAAAATTGCATTTAACGGCCTTAAAACAAAAGCTGGAAAAAATTAACAGTGAAAAACAAAATTGACAAAATCAAAAACAGGATTGAACAAGCCGCATTGTCCTGCGGCAGAGATCCTTTATCGGTGGAACTCGTTGCTGTCACCAAGACAGTGTCACCGGAAAAGGTAATAGCGGCTGCCCGGGCAGGAATGTTTATTTTTGGAGAAAATTATATCCAGGAAGCCATGGAAAAAATCGATAAAATTGCCGACAGCCGTTTGTCCTGGCACTTTATCGGCCACCTTCAGTCAAACAAGGCAAAGTATGTGGTTCGCTATTTTGACCTGATTCATTCGGTGGACTCCTTAAAACTGGCAAAAGAGATTAACCGGCAGGCAAATAAACTGGATAAGATCCAAAACATTCTGGTTCAGGTAAATATTGCCATGGAAGCGACAAAATCCGGCGTGACAGAAAAAGACACCATATCTTTGATCAGGGATATCAGCAAACTTGAAAACATTTCGGTTAAAGGATTAATGACCATGCCCCCCTTTTTCAACCAGCCTGAAAAAGTTCGGCCGTATTTTAAAGCCCTGGCTCAACTGAAAGAGCAGATTCAAGAAGAATCCATAGAAAATATTGAAATCAAAGAGCTCTCCATGGGAATGACCGGAGACTTTGAGGTGGCGATTGAAGAAGGTGCAACCCTGGTCCGCATCGGAACCGCTATTTTCGGAGATCGCGCATGAAAATCCTGCTACATGCATGCTGCGGTCCCTGTTCTATTTATCCGGTGAAAAAGCTTCGTGAAAACAATTATGACGTGATGGGCTTTTTTTATAAAAGCAACATTCATCCCTATACAGAATGCTTAAAGCGGCTGCAGACGCTTGAAAAGTATGCCGGCGAAATCGAAATGAAGATGATTTATCAGGATGCATACGACCTTGAAGGATTTTTACAAAAAATAGTTTTCAGAGAAAAAAAGCGATGCAGTGTATGCTATCATGACCGTCTTTTATCAACCGCGCTTATTGCAAAAAAGGGAAAGTTTGATTTTTATTCAACCACCCTGCTCTACAGTAAATTCCAGAATCATGAACTGATTAAATCCGT
>JAQYVU010000161.1 GCA_030145385.1 Desulfococcaceae bacterium | reverse complement strand
GGTGTTGATGATTTTTTTTGCATCTTCCATCTTTATCTCCTTTCGCCTGGTTGTATAACAGGGTTGGGAATTCCGGTACGATAAAATTCATATTATATTCTAAAAAATTATGAATTTCAAAAGACTATTATTATTTTTTGATATTTATTTGAATTTATAATGGATTTTCTTAGTTTGTAATTATTTATCATTTGAAATGATTGATCGTGAAGCTGCTTTTTTAATCATTGCCAATGAAAGCAAAATAATTTTGTTGGGCGGAGCGCCGGCTAGGGTTTTAGGGGGACGGGGCGCACTCCAGGATATTGAACAGCTGAAGACATTTGGGGTGCCGGATTTGCAATCGCCGCACAACTGGTTCAGCCGGAAGCCGAAGACCTGTGCCTGTGTGGAGACGGGGCTGCGGGATATGGGTTGACAGCGCGGGATACTTTTGTAAGGTACAATCTTCCGATTATTACAGTGATCGGCAATGATGCCGGGTGGATCCAGATTGCCCGGGACCAGATGGCGATTTTGCATGATGATGTGGCAACCGAATTGAAATATAACGATTATCACATTATTGCGAATGGCTGGATGCAAAAGAGCTTTTACTGGAGCGTCATACTGATATCAACACTGTGCTCAACGAAGCGAAACAGGCATGTGAAAAAGGAAGTCCTGTTTTGATTAATGCGTTGATTAATAAAAGCGATTTTTGGAAAGGCTCCATTTCCGTTTAACAGCTTGCTGAAAAACTATTGCGCTTGGCCATACGGCGTTAAAATTCGGCTCAAAATGCTCATTTATAAATCTACTGCAGCCCACTTATAACACGGAAAAGGGGAGAATCAAATTTGCTGAAGGTTTTCAATATCATCAATCCATATGTCTGCTTCACTGCCGCACTGGCTGCATACCGCGTGTCCTTTAATCTTTTCATCCTTTGGTGACGCGGTTTTAGCTTTTGGGGCGGATTCTTCTTCCGGAATCAGCGTGCAGGTGATGGTCATTTCTGCTTCATTGCCGCAGTTTTCACATTCACAGACTTGTTTAAATTTTTTTTCCGTCATCGCGTTTCCTCCTGTATATGAAGTTATTTGATGTCGTATTCGATCGTGTCCGTTAAGGCACTGTCCATATTGTTTTCTTTTTCCCGGCCGAAAATAATGACACCTTTTCCGGACAGCGGATGTTCCCCTTTATTAACGTATACCGGGTTGGCATCTTGCGGATATATAAATGTTCCGTTGGTGCTTTTGTCTTTTATCATGAACACACCATTTTGGTTTTCAATATAGGCGTGGGTTCTGGAAATCCAGGAATATTGAATGTTAATATCATTAAAATCCTCGCGCCCAACCGATATCACGGGTTTTTGAACGTCCACAACAATAACCTGGCCTGCTCTTGTCAAATAGAGACTCGAGCATATGGCTTTGGAGATTTTCCGGCAGTCGATAACCATCGTGGTGTTTTGGTCTTCATAGATAATCTCAAACAGTTCAAGTTCTCCGGAAATATTTTTGGCCGTTATTTTGGTGATATATTTTGTAAAATGGCTGGCGCCTTCCGGCAGATTTTCAATGGCCGCACGGGTTGCGACAATTTGCCGCGGATTCGCATAATCAACTACCCGGGAGGCTATATTGACTGCATCGCCAAAAATATCTTCATTATCAATAACAACAGGACCATGATGAATCCCGATATGTATGTTGATCTGGGAAATGTTGCTATTGCCGGATATGTCGTCGGTCATTGACAGCTGCATTGATTTGGCGGCTTCAATTGCATTGTTGGTTGACGGAAAGGTAGCGAGAACCGCATCGCCCACGGTCTTAATGATTTTTCCCTTATACGTGACCGTTAGATCGGACAGAAGATTCAGTATCTTTCCGACGGTTTCCTGGGCTGCCTGATCACCCAATACTTCGTAAATGCTTGAGCTGTTTGATATATCGGCAAATAGTATAGTTAAAGGTATTGTCTGGCGGTCCATTGCGCTATTACCATTTTTGATTGAATATGAAGATATTTAGCTGTCTTCTATTCTGCATCAACCCTTGTATAAAAAATACCATAGTAATTTAAAGAATACTTTCTTTTGGGCTGGTCGGTATGCCATATATCGTCGGCGGCGATCCGGTCCCCATGCTGGTATTTATCCGATCTCATCTTTGAATATGTATTTGTTCCAATATCACTGTCATAAGGGACATTTACAGTGTCGGGGAAATAATAGGCAATCACATCACCTTTTTTTACAATAAACGGGCTGTCAAAATCAATGTACTTTTTACCGGGTTCTTCCGCAGCAACCTGTACCTGTTTGTTGTAGATTACGATATAATCATTGCCCACCGGTCGGAGTAATTTAATGATAATGTCTGCCGGACCTGAAAAATATCCGCCGACTCCATTGATCTGTCCGCCGCTGGGAACAGGATGGGCTACATTAATAATAATTATCTTGTCGTCACCAGTGTGTGCTCTTTCGATTAACTCATTGCCGATAAAGTCTTCTAAGGCGATACCGGTCAGAAAGTTACGATTGTCCCGCATTTGTTGTTTGATAAATTCCCGGACCGAGGAAGCGATGTCTTTGATGCGTTCATCATATCGTCCTTTTTCATTGGAACTGATATTTAACCGCCTGTTTAATTCGGCATTATCAGCACTAATTTTTTCAATGGCCTCTTTGTGCTCGGCGATTTTCTGATCTTTCTGCCGGATTGTCGATTCCTGTTTTTTTATGATAAAGTCCTGATCTGTCAGTGTTGCCTGGCATGCGTCCAACTGCTGCTGAATATTCTGACAATTTGCAGCGCATCCGATTGTTGTCATGGCAACCAGAATAAACAGAAATATCCACCGCATAAAGTTTACCTCCGTTTTTGTATAAATTGTATCAGGGTTTCTGATAATATTTTTTCATTTTGTCTGACTGTAATTGCGTAATCGCCAAGAGCGAACCCTTCGACCGGGGCGACGATGTCTATGGGTTTACTGCCGGAACGCTCATCCAAAACCACGGGAACTTCCATGGCCTGACCGTTTTTCTGATTTACAACAACATTTACAATGCTGTCAGGATCCTGGTTCCGGTAATGAATACAAAGATTCAGGTTCTCAATGGAAACCGGCGCTTGAGAGATAATGTTTTCCTTACCGCACCCGGAACTTGTGGCATAAACTTCAAGAATGCGTCTGATGTTGTCAAATAATTCACTAAATATCAAATCATTTGGTGAAATAGCGATCGCCTGCTGCAAAACAGCCACAGCCTCGTTATTGTTTCCGTTTTTATCCAGATTTTTTGCCAGCAGTTCAATGCTGTTTTTTGCTTCGCTCCTGTTTTTATCTAATTTTAAAGCGTTAAGGTAATAATCCGCTTTTTCCTGTTTTGAGGTGCTTTGATTGCCATTTTCAATTAATGTATTATACTGGGCGTTTACGACATAATCAGTCAGTTCGGGAAAATCAGATTCAACCAGCGCCAGAAATTCGGCCGGGATGGTTTTCCTGCTGTTGTTTATAGCTTTAATTTCGGTTTTGACCTGGGTGGTTACATCCTTGTTTAAATCCTTCAATTTTTTTTGACCAAACCGATCAATGGCTGAATTCAGTTTTGAGAATAACGCTCTATAAAGTTCAACTTTTTCCGGAAATGTCTGGATCCTCTTAATCTTTAACTGCAAAGTGAAGATCTCGGCTTTTGTATCCTGGATTTGGTTGATTGTATTAAACATTTCGCTAAATGGCGCATGCTTCGGAGCAATATTCATGGCCTGTTTCAAAACAGCCTTGGCATCATTTATTTTCCCCTGATTATCCAGATCGTTTGCAATATTTTTAATTTTTATTTTTGCCGGTGAAGGGACCGGGTTTAGTTTCAGGGCCTTTAAATAATAATCCGCTTTTTCCGTTTTTGAAGTGCTTTCGTCGCCTTTTGCAATTAATATATCGTACTGTGTATTAAAAATTTCATTCTCGTCGGGAAAATGACTGGATACCAGCGTCATAAATTCAGCAGGGATGGTCTGCTTCTGTTTTTTCCGGGTGTGGATGTCTTCTTTTATCTGTTTTATCACCTGATGTTTTAAATTTGCCATACTCTCCTGGCCATGACCGGCAATGGCGGATTCCAGTTTTGAAAACAGGGTCCGGTATGCAGGGATTTTTTTAGAAAGAGTATCCGTTTGTCTGACCTGTTGCAGCGGAATGAGTACTTCAAGTTTGGCGATCCGCAAGGCTGCCTGCTTGTTTTGAGGAGATTGTGCCAGAATTTTTTGATAAAAATGCCGGGCATTATTGTTTTCAGGAGTATTGAACTGCTCCCTTGAAGTATACATATCCCCTAAAATAAGCCACTCGGTTATCTGTAATCCCGGGTCGTTCGGCGTGACCGACCGGGCTTCCCCGATCAGCTGAATTGCTTTGCTGTACTTATTTTCTTCCTGTGCCGCCAATGCCATGGTCTTGTATTTGCCGGCAATGTTTGCGATTCCTTGCCTGGCGTTCTGATCATCCGAATCCAGCTGCAAAACCTTCCGGTAATAGGCCAGCGCATTATCCTGATCCGGTGAAGTCAGGCGGTTTTCATTAAAACTGATTTGGGCCTGGATAAGATAACCGAATTTTTTCAGCCGCAAATGATCCGGCGCATTTTTTAATCCGGTTTTCGCCCATATGCGGGCCTGTTGAAACTGCTGCTGTTCCAGTTGCTGTTTGGCCGATTCATAAACAGACTCCACGGACTCGATTTTTAACTGCTTGAAATACTGGGAATCGGTATTGTTGATCGCTTTGTTTAATAATACAAGTAAGGCGTCATATTCCGCAATCGATGGATTTTGTCTTGTCGCCATTCCCTGCTGCTTTTCGATGGCTACATAAAGCAGTCCCAGAAGAGCTGAGGTGTTTTCCGGGTCAACGGACAAAACCGTGTTGTAAATATCGCCGGCATTCATATTCTGTTTTGATTCCAGAAACTGATCTGCTTTTTGCATCATTTCGTTGCCCGTCTCCGGCATATCTTTTCGGATTTGCGAAATGTAATTCAGCGCTTCTGAATAATTTTTTTGCACGATCCAGTCGGTTAACCGTTTCGAGTCGACAGAGGTTGTCCAATTCTTTTTGATTACATCCAGAAAAGGTTTTTTCGGTTCCTGGACAGCCGGTTTAGTTTGTCGGATCTCTGCGGGTTGCGGCATGGCAGCAGGCATTTTTTGCCGGTCAATGAAACGGGCTAAATACGGCTGGCTCAGGAACATGAGTCCGCCGATGATGCAGCCGATCACCACACCGAAAAAAACATTGGCAAAGTTTACCTTGCGCGCGAATTGATGCTTCAGTTCGACGGTCTCAGTCGAAACACCTTCTCCACCAAGTTCGCCGATGGCGCGAAGCAGATCATGGGCAGACTGGAATCGGTCATCGGGTTTTTTGGCCATTAATTTATCGATGAGCGGCTGGAAGCTCGCAAACTGTTCCGGCAGCTGGGGGACAGGGTCTTTAATGTGCTTGAGAGCGACGGCAATAGCGGAATCTGCATTATATGGGACTGAGCCGGTGAGCATTTCATAAAAAGTGACGCCCAGACTGTAAAGATCCGTCCGCCAGTCAATTTCCTCCGTTCCCTGGGCCTGCTCCGGGCTCATATAATGCGGGGTGCCGATACTGGTTCCGTCCAGCGTGTAACCGGTATCAGCTGTCAGGTCCTTGACAATTCCGAAGTCTGTGAGTACTGCCGTGCCGTCAGCACGAAACATAATGTTTTGGGATTTGATATCGCGATGAACAAAACCTTTATCATGGGCATGGGCCAGCGCGGAAGTAATCTGGCGTATGATTTTAAGTGTTTGCGGAATTGAAAGCGTCCGCTGAACATTCTGTTTGAGATCTCCTCCCTCCAGATATTCCATGATGATGTAATATTTATTTTCAAATACACCGACATCATAAATCGATACAATATTCGGATGGCGGAGTCCGGCCACCACTTTTGCTTCTTTTAAAAATCGTTTGTCCGCCAGATCATCGGCCTGCGCCGGGGAAATGACTTTTATGGCAACCGTTCGGTCCAGTAATTTGTGTCTTGCAAGATATACTTCCGCAACACCGCCCCGGCCGGCCAGTTTTCCGATTTCGTAATTGGGAATTTCAATCATAGAGTCCGTATCAGATCTATTCTCTTTGGTTTAAAAAAAATACCTTAAATGCCCGTTTCAGCCATGGGCGCAGTTTTTCAAAAAAACCGGTTTGTATTAATTCTTCCGTGTTGATGGGCACTGTGTCGTACTCCGGCTTTCTGACAGGGGCATTATCATCTGCGGAAACCAGTATGGCGGTGATATTATCCTTTCCGCCGTTTTTTAAGGCAGTCCGGATAAGCAGATCCACTTTTTTCTGCTCCTCTAATTCAAGGGCCAGTGCATCGGCAATGCCCTCGTCCGTGATCTCCTTGGTAAGTCCATCGCTGCACAACAGAATCTGCTCATTCTGATGAAGTTCATGGTGAATGGTTTCCACATTCACATCTTTGATATCAACCGCCCCCAGCGCCTGGGTCAGAACATCCTGATAGGGATGCTTTGCGGATTCACCGGGGGATATCACACCGGTATCCACCAGGTGCTGGACGTAAGAATGGTCTTTTGTCAGCTGTTTCAGCGTAATGCCGTCCCAAAGATAAGCCCGACAGTCACCCACCCATGCAATTTCATATTTGTTATCATTTATCCTGAGGGCCACAACGGTTGTCCCCATTCCTTCCGGCCCTTTACCTTCCTTGCTCGCCTGCTTAATGGCGTGATGCGATTGCGCAATCGATTTTTCTAAAGGTTCCCCTGCTTTAGTTTTATCAACAATAAAGTCAGCCGCAATGGCGGATGCGGTCTCACCGCCTTTATGACCGCCCATACCGTCTGCAACAACCCAAAGCCCTGATTCAGGCTCGGTACGGATATAATCCTCATTATGAGAGCGAACATTACCCACATTTGTGCTGAAACCATATTTCAACTGATTCATATTCCGTACCTGAGTGGATGATCCGGTTTTTGTTTTTTAAAAAACTGAATTTTTAGCATCATGAATTAAATATATTATCGCATCAAGCGCGAAACATCAATCATATTTATAGGCAATGATTCATAATGGATAAAGGAGATACATAGGATAAAACTTGACATAAAAAAAAATTATACCATATAATACATCGCAAAATAAAAAACTTATTCCTTTCCTAATTCAAGTAGCATATTGCCTAACCAACCTTGGAGAGCAACCAATGCACAATGATCATTTATTGAAAATTGAGCTGGCCATAAAAGATAACATTCTGAAAACTTATGCTTTTACGCAGGATGTTGTGGAAATTGGCCGTATCCCGACAGCGGATATCTTTATCGATAACAGCGGGATTTCACGCCAGCATACGAGGATTGAAAGATCCATCGGCGGCCCCTATATCGTCAAAGATATGGGCAGTACAAATGGCACCTTTTTAAATGATCTGCAGATTAACGAAGCTGCTTTAAAGAGCAGTGATGTTATCAATCTGGGCAAGTTTTCTCTGCGGGTAACAATCGATGCGGAGGACAACTCAAAGAGCAATGCCAGCGGTGTTTCTCCGGATGATTTTGACGGCACAACGGTCCTGAGTGTCGACCAGATGGCCCGCTTGCGCGCGGGGATTGAAAATGATCAGCCAAGTGCTTCAGGCAGGAATCCGGCAGCGGGCGGGGGGCAATCCGGTTCAGAAACGGAAGACTCGGGGCTGTCACTCAGCCAGTTGGCTCTATGGGGCGGGGTGATCCTTGCGGTGGCTGTTGTCGGGTTTTTCATCTTTAAATAACAATGCGCCTGCGTTTTTGATTTTACGGTTAATTACAGGAATAAATTCAAACGTTCAGGCGTCTATCACGTTGGTTATGATTATATCACATCCATTCTGCTTTCTGAAATATCTTCCCGCTGCATGATAGGCCTGTTTGCTGACTTTTCTGAGGTTGCCGGAATTTTAAAGAATTAAATCATAGGATTAGCAGCGATTTTCGCTTTGCCAATAAAAAAAGGGGTTGGAATGATTTCCAACCCCTTAATTTTTTTATGGCGGGAGCGACGAGACTCGAACTCGCGACCTCCGGCGTGACAGGCCGGCGCTCTAACCAAACTGAGCTACGCCCCCATAAATAGGGTGGTAGGCGGAACAGGGCTTGAACCTGTGACCCTCGGCTTGTAAGGCCGAT
>JAQYVU010000160.1 GCA_030145385.1 Desulfococcaceae bacterium | reverse complement strand
GGCAATTTGTGCTCTCCAGAGCAGCATCCATGCCATTACCACATCACCGGTAACTTCCATGAACGGATAGGAGAAAGCAAACGCGGTCAGGGCTTTTTCAGACATGGCGGTTTTGCCCATATGCATGGCAACTTCACCCAGTTTGTTAAGCGCTTCTTCAACTTTAACGGCAAAATCCTTAATACCGTCGATATTTTTAGCCGCACCGGTAGTAGCCATGATTTCACCCATCAGATCCATGACCAGCTTGCCTTTTTTCATGCCGAGTTTTCTGCCCAAAAGATCCATGGACTGGATACCATTGGTACCTTCATAAATCATGGTAATCCGGCAGTCTCTCATGAGCTGTTCTTGCGGGAATTCCTTGATAAAACCATAACCGCCGTAAATCTGCATACCGCCGTTACATACTTCAAATGCCTTGTCTGTCACATAGCCTTTGGCAATGGGTATCAGCAGCTCGATCAGATCATGGAATTTTTCTTTTTCTGTTGCGTCTTCTGTTGTGTCGGCTTTGTCTTCACACCATGCGACATAATACAGCAGACTTCTCATACCTTCGATATATGCTTTCATGCTCAGCAGCTGACGACGAACATCCGGGTGGTTAATAATGGCTACACCCGGTGCATCCGGATTCATGAAATCCAGAAGATTTTTGCCCTGGATTCTTTCTTTCGCATAATTGACTGCGTTCATGTAAGAAGCGGTGGCGCATGCGAAACCCTGCATACCGACGAGCAAACGGGCTTCATTCATCATCAGGAACATGGCGCGCATGCCTTTATTCTCTTCACCCAGCAGGGTGCCGATGCAATTGCCTTTTTCACCCATAGACATGGTACAGGTGGCGTTGCCGTGAATACCCATTTTTTCTTCAATACCCACACAGCCGATATCATTATATTCACCCAAAGTGCCGTCGTCGTTTACTCGGTATTTGGGAACAAGGAACAGGGAAATACCCTTTGTTCCGGCCGGTGCACCTTCAATACGTGCCAAAACCGGATGAATGATATTTTCTGCCAGATTATGATCCCCACTGGAGATAAAAATTTTCTGACCGGTTAATGAATAAGTACCGTCACCGTTGGGAACCGCTTTAGTGGTCAATGCGCCAACGTCGGATCCGGCTTCCGGCTCGGTTAAAAGCATGGTGCCGGTCCATTCGCAGGTAAACATTTTTTTCAGATATGTGGCTTTTTGTTCATCAGTACCGAATGATTCAACCAGCTTGCCGGCGCCGTGGGTCAGACCGGAGTACATCATAAACGCATAGTTGGCGCCGTTGAAGTATTCTGCTGCTGCCATGGTAACGGATCTCGGCATGCCCTGGCCGCCATATTCCGGATCTTCCGGCATGGCTGTCCATTCGCCCTCTTTTAACAATTCAAACGGTTTTCTGAAAATTTCCGGAACAATGACGCCTCCGTTTTCAAATTTACATCCGATTTCATCCCCTTCTGCACGTGTGGGAAGAATTTCTTTCACTGAAAGATTACGGGCTTCCGAAACAATCAGGTCAACCGTTTTTTTGTTGAATTCCGCATACTTTTCACTTTTACTGAACTGATCAACGTTTAACTGTTCGTGGAGGACAAAATCGATATCCCGTCGATCTGAAATCTGCTGTGCCATAATTTCATTTCTCCTTTTTAAATTTTATTTTTTTAATTACTGCAATTATTGTTAAATTTTTACTGAATATTCCGGCTTTTCAGGCCGATTCCCTTAAAATACAGATCAACAAGGGGGTCTGCCATGGCAACCAGGTCATATTTGACACCAGTGACCACCCATGTATTAATCACTTCATTAACTCCCCCGAGGATAAACCGTTTGACAAGCCCGGATTGGAAATCATTTCGAATACTGCCTTCTTTCTGCCCCTGGACAATAATGTCATCGATAATATCCAGATACATCTTCGTAATATCTTTAATGTAGGCATCATCTATATAACGGGCCTGGAGCGCTTCACGCTGAAAAACGACAGCCATATTCGGGTCTCGCTGGAATTCGCCCAAATGCCTTCGAATCAGATTTCTGAGCTTGTCTTCGGCATGATCGACCTTTTCCACTTCGCCCTTGAAACGATCAAACACCCGTCTGGTTTTATAGGAAAAAAAATTAAAAAGTATATCGGCTTTATTCTTGAAATATATATAGATGGTACCGTCGGCAACACCGGCTTCACGGGCAACCTGGGAAATGGTTGCTTTGTGATACCCCTGTTCCGCAAAGACCTTTATGGCAGCATTGAGAATCTGATGGTATTTATCATTATTTGACTTATTTGGTTTGTCTTGTTTTTTAATGACGCACCTCGCTGAGCAGCTTAAAAAAATGAATGAACATTCATTCACTGAATGAATGTTCATTCATTAGCAAACCGTCCAAGATGCTGTCAAGAAAAAATCAATCGACTTTTAACAAAATTTTAACACTGCTAAAAGACTTATTTTTTTACCCGCTCCACATAATCACCGGAACGCGTATCGATGCGTATCATCTCCCCTTCTTCGATAAACGGCGGGACTTGAACTTCATACCCGGTTTCAAGGGTGGCCGGTTTGGAACTGCCTGAAGCTGTGTCGCCTTTCACCCATGGATCGGATTTCACAATTTTTAATTCAATAAAATTCGGCAGGGAAACGGCAATGGGATTGCCGTCAAACAACAGAACATTGCATACCGTATTTTCTTTTAAGAACTTGGTATCATCACCGATCTGATCCTGATTTAAAAAAACCTGATCATAGGTGGAAGAATTCATAAAACAATATTGTTCGCCGTCACTATAGAGATATTCCATTTCCTGTTCTTCAAGATTGGCGGGCTTGAACTTTTCTCCGGATCGATAGGTCCGGTCAAACTGGGTACCGGTGATCATATTTTTAAGTTTGCATTTATACAGCGCCTGACCTTTTCCGGGTTTTACAAATTCAAACCCGACAATGACATATGGGTCGCCGTCGATTTCTATTTTACGGCCTTTTTTGAGATCACCACTTTCATACATTTGTATAGTCTCCTACCATTATATTTTTGATTTTGATTATGTTGTTAATTTATATTACGCAGATATTGACAAAAAAACGTTTTAAGATCAAATGTTATCAATCCTTCGTGATCAAAATTCCGCAGATGCCCGTTGTGCTTCTTCTAAAAATCGATTGACCTTTTTCATATCTTTTTTAAACCGAATGGGCGTGCCGCCGGCATCACAGGCATTGGTCAGCGTACAGCTGTCCACTCCTGCGGGGCGAACCGACTTAACCCCTTCGTAAACATTTTCCGGAGACAGGCCACCTGCGAGAATCACAGGAATCTGACTTGATTCAACCAGCCGGGCAGCGGATTCCCAATCACAGGTTTTTCCGGTAATCCCGACAAAACCGTCCACCGGCTGATCATCATTACCCGAGTCACTGACAATTAAAGTGTCGGTTAAAAAATAATCACTGACCGGTTCAAACAACCGGGCCAATTCCAAAAACGGGACACTTGCCCTCAAACTATTATCCGGGATGGGAATTGTCCGCATAATTTTAATTTCCGGGAATTTTTTTCTGATTTGCGATTGCAGCTGAATCAGAGCCCCGCAGTTTGCTCCCGGAATTTCCTGGGCCTGTCCGTCAATTAATATTTCGCAAAAATGAACAATATCCGGTCGATAGTATTCCAATGACGCAAAAACAAGATCCGGCTGATTATATAAAAGGATAAGGCTGCTTTTGGCATCTGTTTGTGCGACTAAATCAATCGTCTCTTTGACCGCAGAATTTTCCCAGTCCTGCGATGAAACAATAACGCTGCCAATATGATCAACACCGGAATTGATCACCAGTTCAGCTTCTGACGGTGTCTGTATCTCATAAATTTGTGAAATTATTTTTTTCATATTATTATAAAACAATCTAAATCCGAAATTTGAGTTGACTTTTGCGGCTTGCTTTAACATATTAATTTTATTTAATCAAACGGTTTAGCAGGATCTAATCATTCAAAATAGTTATTAAATTATTTCATGGAATAATAAAGGATATATATGATTGTCGTTATTGATTTTGGCTCCCAGTACAACCAGTTGATCGCACGCCGTGTGAGGGAGTGCCGGGTCTTCTGCCAGATAGAACCGCCGGGCATTGACATTGACACCATTAAATCGCTGAAGCCTGACGGAATTATTCTTTCCGGGGGTCCATCCAGTATTTATGAAAAAAACAGTCCCAAAGTCGACACCGCCATATTTGATCTGGGCATTCCGGTGCTGGGCATTTGCTACGGCATGCAGTTTATGGTCGATACATTGGGCGGCACTGTCAAAAAAGCCACCAAACGGGAATACGGATTTGCCGAATTAAATGTCAAAAAGCCTGAAAGTCTTTTCGAAAAAATCGACCAGTCAACCACCTGCTGGATGAGCCATGGAGATTCCATCAGCAAACTGCCAAAAGGATTCTCCATTACGGCTTCCACTGACAATACGCCGGTTGCGGCAGCGGAGAATGTGAAAAAGAACCTTTACGGCCTTCAGTTCCATCCGGAAGTGGAACACACCCCCAAAGGCAAGCAGATGCTTCGCAATTTTCTGTTTAATGTTTGCGGCTGTAAACGCAACTGGAATATGAAAACATTTGCCAAGGAATCGATACAGCAAATAAAAGACGCCGTGGGAGACAAAAAGGTCATCCTCGGATTAAGCGGCGGCGTGGACTCATCGGTCACCGCCGTGCTGATCCATCAGGCAATCGGCAAACACCTGACCTGCATCTTTGTCGATAACGGTCTGTTAAGATTAAATGAAGCGGCAAAACTTAAAATAATGCTCAAGCAGCATTTAAAAATCAATATACGATTTGTCAATGCATCCAAACTTTTTTTAGACGCTCTTGACGGTGTTACTGACCCGGAAAAGAAAAGAAAAATTATTGGTAAAATCTTTATGGATGTTTTTGACGCAGAAGCCAAAAAAATCAAGGGCGCCGATTTTCTGGCCCAGGGCACGCTCTATCCGGATATCATTGAATCACAATCCGCTTTTGGCGGACCCACCTCCATTATTAAATCTCATCACAATGTAGGTGGTCTGCCGAAAAAAATGAAGTTAAAGCTCATTGAACCTTTAAAATATCTTTTTAAAGACGAAGTCCGGATTCTTGGCAAAACACTGGGAATGCCCGAAGAGCTGATATGGCGACAACCTTTTCCAGGGCCGGGACTCGGCATCCGGATTATTGGCGAGATTACCAGAAAACGGCTGACCGTGTTACGAAAAGTCGATGATATCCTGATCGAAGAAATCAAAGCCCATGGATATTATAAAAAATTATGGCAATCATTTGCAGTCCTTCTTCCGATTAAAAGTGTCGGTGTCATGGGCGATAAACGGACCTATGAAAATATTGTTGCCATCCGGGCAGTCACCAGCAAAGATGCCATGACAGCTGATTGGGCAAGGCTGCCCCATAAACTGCTGGCTAAAATTTCAAACCGAATCATCAATGAAGTCAATGGTGTTAACCGGGTCGCTTACGATATCAGCTCAAAACCGCCAAGCACCATTGAATGGGAATAAACATCATAAATGGATGACAAAAGAGAATTCAAAATCAACTTACGCGCTGGCAATCCGGATGATGACCTTAACAGCACCGTCGCATTCGGAAAACAAGCAAAACAATCGACCAAAGCATCGATTTTGTTTGTTTTGTTGGCGTTTATTGTTTTTGGCGGTATTCTTTTTTTTCTTTATTATAATTTAAACAGTAAAATTCAGACCATCAATACCCGGGGATCGGCCGGCATTGCCAGTCTTTCAAATGAACTCAATGATAAATTAACCGATTTCTCACAGCAGTTTTCCGGTCAACAGGAAACCACGCGGGCGCTGCTGTCGGATTTGGAATCACAGCTGAAAAAATTAAATTCATCGGTGTCCGCCATCCAGAGCAGTAAACTGGATAAGAAAGACTTAGATTCCACAATTAAATGGATCCAGGATGATCTTGCGCCTTTACAAAAATCGATCAAACAGTTTGATGAGCAACTCACCGGGATTCATGATGAGACAAAACGATTAACCGTGAGTCTGAATAAAGTACAGACCGGGGTGCTCAACAATAAAAAGGAAATCAGCACCCTTGACGCGATTCATATTGACCGGGATTATTTTGATCAGGAAGTGAAAAAAGAAAGAGAATTCAATCAGCAAAACATGGCCCACGCGTCTGAGGCATTATTCAGTGAAATTGCAACACTTCACAAGCTCATCAAAGATATAGAAAAAAAAATGGGGGATACTGGTATGTCCCCTGATCAAAAACAAAATTCTTCAAGCAACGTCCCGGCAAAGACAAAATCGCCATCAGATAACATATCTGTTCCCAAGCCGGGTGAAATAATTGAACAAGAAATTAAATGAATTCAGATACATTAAAATCACTCCTGACGTCGGTTTCAACCGGTGAGACTTCTATAGATAATGCCCTGACATCATTAAAGCATCTGTCGGTTGAAGATCTCGGATACGCCCATATAGACCATCATCGCTCTCTGCGAAAAGGATTTCCTGAAGTCATTTTCGGCCAGAACAAAACCATTGCCCAGATTATCGGCATTATGGAACGGATGACTCAATGGGAAAAAATCATCCTGGTTACGCGCATTGAAGAAGATAAGGCCGATGCGGTGATATCAAAATTTCCGAATGCTGAATATCATAATGATGCGAAAATGATATGTCTTGCACAAGAAAGCATACCGGTGACCGGAAAAGGCAACATCCTGGTAATTTCCGCCGGCACCTCGGATATTCCGGTGGCAAAAGAAGCGTATTTAACCGCAAAGGCAATGGGGAATCCCGTAGAAGCCATTTATGATGTCGGGGTGGCAGGGATTCACCGGTTATTCCGGCACAAAGAAAAAATAGAAGAAGCAACCGTACTGATTGTGGTCGCCGGGATGGAAGGCGCGCTGCCAAGTGTTGTAGCCGGTTTAGTGGACCGGCCGGTTATTGCCGTGCCAACCAGCGTCGGGTATGGCAGTAGTTTCGGCGGGCTGACCGCCCTTTTTTCTATGCTAAACAGCTGCAGTTCCAATATTGCGGTGGTCAACATCGACAACGGCTTTGGCGCAGGGTATATGGCGTCCATGATTAATCGAGTATAATTATGAACAACACAAACCAATTTTCTAAAATAAAAACGTTTCGCAAAGAAATACGATTTTTTATTTTCTTTATTTCCCTGTTTTTTGCCCTGCAGACGCTACATTATATTGTAAGACCGTATATTACACCTTTTGTGGTGCACACACTGACGACCGCCGGCAGCTCAAAGCTTATTAATATCATCATGCCCGAAGAAAATACCAGCGCCCAAAAGGAATACCTTACTTCCGGCCACTTTAAACTCAAAATTGCGCGCGGATGCGAAGGGATTGAAGGCGTGATAATACTCATTGCAGCGATCCTGGCTTTTCCTGCAGGCATAAAATCAAAACTGTTTGGAATCACCGGAGGAATTTTTGTCTTATATGTTTTAAATCTTTTCCGGATTGCCGGTCTTTATTATACACTCAAATATAAACCCGTATTCTTTGATATGATGCATGTGTATGTCGGGCAAACACTCATTATTCTAATAGCATTCCTTTATTTTATCGCCTGGCTAAATATACAAATGAATATTAATGGAAAAAACATTCAAACCAATTAAAATAAATTTTCTTTCTTTCTTTTTACGATTAATTCCGGCGACTCTTTTTGTCATTTTTTTATTCTATTTCATTTCTCCGTTTTTCATTAGCGGACATTTAAAGCTGTTTAAAAACCAGCTAAAAATTCTGCATCCCGAATACGAGATTCTCAGCCACGATATTTTAAAAATCAATCAACTGGACTATATTCAATTTTACATCAAAGTGAATAAAACCCCTCTTAATCCCGACAGTTCGGTACACAAAGGGAGCATTGTCAAAGTCAAAGGACAGGCCAGCACGTTATGTATCGCCCCGATCATCATTTTCTCATTGATTCTGGCATGGCCGGGACTTATCCTGAAAAAAAGACTTAAGGCAATACTCATATCACTGCCGTTGATCATTGTTCTTGCGGCAATTGACTATCCGATGATGTTTATCGCGGAAATTGAATCGGTTTATTCTGATATAACACTGTTTAACAATATCAGATTACTATGGAAACACTTGATTAATAATGGCGGCAGGCAATTTCTGGCTTTGATTGTCTTTCTTTTTGCCGTTGC
>JAQYVU010000036.1 GCA_030145385.1 Desulfococcaceae bacterium | reverse complement strand
GTTTGGTAAAAAACAGGTCCTTAAAAACCTGAATTTTGAGGTGCCCAAAGGCGGCATTACCGGGTTTTTAGGCCCAAACGGTGCGGGCAAATCAACCACCATTAAAATAATTGCCGGTCTTGTGGCACCGACATCCGGAACCGTTGAAATCGAAGGCGTGCTCATGAACGGCAATTCCACGGCGGTTTATCAAAAACTCGGTATTATGTTCGAAACCCCGACGTTTTATAGTTATCTGACCGCCCGGAAGAATTATGAGCTGTTAACCCGGCTGCAGAAGAACACAGACGTTGACATTGATCATATTTTAAAAATCGTCGGATTATCCGGATCCGCTGATACCAAAGTGGGTGAGTTTTCCCAGGGCATGCGCCAGCGCTTGGGCATCGGCCAGGCGCTGCTGGTTCAGCCCGAATTTTTGATTTTGGACGAACCCACCAATGCGCTGGACCCTCTGGGAAGAAGAGAAATCAAGAATCTGATCATCCACCTTTCTCAATCAGAAAAAATGACCATTTTTGTTTCTTCTCACTTACTGGCTGAAATCGAACAAATCTGCACGCACGCGGTCATCATCAACGAAGGAAAAATTCTGGCGGCAGCGTCGATAGATGAGCTGAGAGAACAAGGCGTTCAGACCCTGGAAGACTATTTTCTGGAGTTAATTGAAAAGGAAAATCAATGCTGAAACTTCGATGGCTCTACCGGTTCCTGATCGTTTTTCTGTACGGCATCCTTTGCTTGCCCGTATTGTCGGCCGCGAAATCGGATAAGGATTTTTTCACTGTTTATGAATTGAATGTCGAAGGCGATTATATTGATTACCTGATGGAAGATTTAAACGGCGACGGCTTAAATGACGGCCTGTTTTTTCATTCTACGCGGCAGGGCGGAACTGCCTTTCGTTTTTTTTCCGTTTTTTATCAACATGAAAAAGGCTTTAACCGGCAGGCGGACTATCAATTTGAAATCGATAAACAGGCAGTGGTGTATGATCTTGCGGATGTGGATCCGGAACCGGGCAAAGAAATTCTTTTTTTTAAAAACAAAGGCCTGTTTTATTACAAAATGATTGATGGACGCTATGATGCAACCCCGGTTCTGCTTTTTGAAACACCATCCATCTTCAGGCTTCCTGATAAGCTCTTTTTGGAGCGGTTGGATTTCGCCCGCGATCTTAACAATGACGGGAAAGACGAGATCCTGGTTCCGCAGTTTCATCATTATGTTATTTACAGCAAACAGCCCGATGAAAATCAAGCAGACGGCACATACGGGATTTCGGCAACGCTGGATTGTTCGATGCAAAACAGTGTGACGTCGTTAAACGAGGTGAGTCGTTATCTGGTTTCCACGTTTCTGACCCCCAACACCCTTATTGTTGATTACAACAGGGATCAGCGCAGCGATATCGTCACCGTACATGATGAATATCTCAAGGTGTTTTTTCAAAACAGTGCCGGGGGATTTTCCAATGCAGATTCAGCAGTTGTCAATCTTAAATTCATCTTAACCCAGGCCTATTCCTCAAGAATCGGAAACGGCAACATATACCAGCGGGATCGTTTTCAGGATAAAATGGGGATCACGTCCCTGGCCGATCTCAATAACGATGGGCTGCTGGATATGGTCCTTGAAAAATTTTCAGTAAAAGACGGTGCGTTCAATCCTAAAAAGCAGTTCCAGGTCTTCTTTGGCCGGATAGACCCCGCCAATCCCTCTAATGGCGGAGTTTTTAATGAAGTCCCGGACCATATCATCATTAACCGCGGGTTCCAGATTCACAGCAAGATCGGGGATCTGAATAATGACGGCAAAATGGATATTTATATACCGATTATCGAAATCGGCGTGTTTAATTTTATCACGATGATCGTCACCGGCGATATCGAAGTAATGGTTCTGTGGTATGTCATGGACGATTCCGGCCAATATCGTAAAAAACCCGATTTTGAGCTGGAGGTCACCGTTGAGGTTGATACAAAGGGCCGCAAATTTCCGGTTTCCAGTATTGACGGAGATTTTAAAGGAGACGGACGCAAGGATTTCATGCGCGCCCAGGACGGGAAGCTGATGATTCATTTTGCGCCGGATGACGGTGAACCAAAAGAGAAAGCAGATGTTGAATTTGTCATTGAATTACCCGACAATGGTAAAATGGTCAGACCGCAGAAGGTGAATGCCGATGCCAAAAGCGATGTGGTCATGGTATTTACGCCCAATGGCAAAACAGTCAAAAAGGGGAAGGTGCAGATACTGATAACCAATTAAAGCCCTATGAGAATATTATGTCGAAATTACCAATATTAATAAGAATTGAACTGGAAAAAGTGTTTCACAAACGTTCAGCGCTCTGGATTGCTTTGGCTATTTTCGCAATTCAAATCGCGGCTGCTTTTTTCGAGCATTCAGCCCGCCTTGCCAACGATGATCTGGGTACCGGTTTTCAGGTCACCATCTTTTCGCTTAAAATATGCCTTCAACTGCTGGCGCTGATCGTTTTAGCCTATTCTTCGATGACCCTTTCCGAAGAAATAGCCACGGGAACCGCTAAAATTATTTTAGTCCGGGATGTGAAGCGGCGTAATTTTATTCTCGGAAAATTCATCGCACTGGTCTGTTTAAGCACGGGATTAATCGTTTTTTATCATTTCATCAGTCTTGTGCTCGGTCATTTTTTAGGCGGTCTGACGGCCATTAAGGAAGGGGACTTTCTTTTGTTTTCCGCATCAGAGCTTAGCACTGCTTTTTTCGGCGGAATGGCGCTTACGGTGATTGCCATGATCGCTTTGATTGCCTTTGGGTGTTTTATTTCCATTCTGATCAAAGGGTCCGGCGGTGCGGTGGCAACCGCCATTATCATCTACTTTTTTTTACAGATCCTGTCCCAGATGAATCTGTTTCAAAAGTACCTTTTTACGAAATACCTGTTTCTGCCCATCGACAATATGGCCAAGCTGGTGGAAGGGATTTATGTGGACTGGGCCAGGTATGCCGGGTGGACCATAGGTGTCTCGGCCGCTTCCATTCTTGTGTTTCTCACGTTGAGTATTATTGTTTTCAATAAACGGGATGTCTGGCATTAACAGCAGATCCTGTTGCTTATTTTTATCTTTAACAAGTTGTTTGAAGCTGGATCTGAAACGATGGATGCTCCGGAATTTGTTGATCCGGTGCATGATGCAGTTCGGGAAAAAGGGAATTGACGGTTTTCCAAAATTTCAGCCACTGGAAAATCCGGCGCCAGCTTTTGCTGACCGGGCATGCGCCGGTTACAAAGCAGCTGCCGTATGAATGGTATAACACCCCCAGCATCCGGGTGATCACGTTAAGGGATTTTAGAAAATTTACCCGGGAAGCCGGTTTCACGATACTGAAAGAAGCTTCCGCCAATACGCAGCCTGAAGACAGATCCGGGAATATCATTAATGTGCTTAAAGATTTGCGTGCAACATACGGGATCTATCTGATTGAAAACAGTCCATAAAGTCTGTTGAAACGATCTTCTTGTTGTTTGAATGCGATCTTATATTTGCTCCTTATCTCTATTTTTCTTTGACGGGAAGTAAAAATAATCTGTTGAAAAGTCACCTCATGATGGCAAAGAAAAAAGTTCCAAATTCAAGGCGCACAAGTTCTGAGGAATGAGGCGTAGCTTGCCTACTCCGCAGTGACGAAGAACGCAGTGCAACACAGAATTTGGACTTTTTACGAAGCCATCAAAGAAAAGTAGCAAAAGAAAGCACCCCCCTGCAGCACGTTCCCTCGATCCGCTGGTTTCCATGGCGGGATCAAAAACTCGCTTTACACTTTGACACGCCACGATATATGCGCTTATTCATTTTTCTGTATTCAAAGAGATTTGGCATCACGCCGCTCAAACAGTTTGCTCCCTTTTTCCATGGAAACCAGTGTCTCTCGGCTGTGCTGCAATGGGATTCCCCCGGCGTTCACTCTTTGGCAAAAATGTTGTGAAATCAGAGGGGCATTGTAAAATTATGGATTACACGGGTAACCAGTTGCCCGTGCCGCCCTCGATGCCTTGTCCGCTCGTTTTACAGTTTTTCAACAATGTTAATTCATGCTGTTTGATCTTTCGGGGTACGAAATAAAAGGATGAAATACGAACGCCGCTGGGAGTGCCCATTGCGATGCGGCCCTGTCCGATGGTTTTCGTGGGCACGGGGGCATGATCACATGTAATTTTTTTTTAAACGCTCTTTTCAGCACCAAAAACATTCGGATAGGCTCTATATGAGGCCTGATTTTAATAACTTTTTCTAAATTTTTAAATATTTAACCTGGCCCGATCCTGTTTCCCCTGTTTCCGCTCGGCTTTGATTTGTCTTTTTTGTAAATTATCAGGTGCGCTGTACTTTTATCTGTATGTTAAAAGTGCGGCTGCCCCTGATTTGTTTGTAGATGGCTTTTTATGCGGGGAAGGGGCTATGTTTTTAGTCGTATCTATCTGAAAATATAAGATTGTATTCCAATATGGCTTGATGCTTTTCTCGTGCTGGTGATTAAGATGCAAAAATTATGTTGACAATGAATTTATTGTTATTTATTTTAACAATGAATCTATTGTCAAAAAGGAGTGCGATATGGACATCAACACCGGAGCCCCTGCCAGGGGAGAAAACTTTTATTTTAGAAAAAATATCATCAGCAAGGCCTGGGACTTGATCGAGTCGGGTAATCATATCCTGATTGCCGCCCCCCGGCGCGTTGGAAAAACGTCTGTAATGTATTACTTAAAAGATAACCCGAAAAAGAATTTTGATTTTCTGTTTCTGGATACGGAATCGATTAATAATGAAAATGAGTTTTTCAGGAGAGTGGTCAACAAGGTTTTAAAAACGCCTGCGATCAAGTCTTCACAAAAGATTCTAACGTCTCTTCAGAAACACATGCCGTCGATTAAAAAAATCGGGAAAGATGGTGTTGAATTCGGTGTTAAAGATGACCTTGATTATTTCGAGGTACTTAAAAAGATCTTAAAATCCATTGATACGGAATACGGGAAAACAATCATCATGTTAGACGAGTTCCCCCAGACTTTAGAAAATATTAATGCCGATGAAGGGGAACAAGCGGGAAAACATTTTCTGCACAGCAACCGGGAGTTAAGACAG
Organism: Desulfococcaceae bacterium; assembly: GCA_030145385.1. Taxonomy (GTDB): domain Bacteria; phylum Desulfobacterota; class Desulfobacteria; order Desulfobacterales; family Desulfosalsimonadaceae; genus SURF-3. Next base: position 36,559 of record JAQYVU010000036.1, on the reverse strand, counting down.
GATGATGAAGTAAGCAGTCATGTTCAATTTATTTATACGGGCTCCATTGGTCTTGAAAATATTGTCGGGAAAATGAATGCCCCAAAAACCATCAATGATTTGTCCCGCCTGGTTATCCCGCCGCTCAAACCAGCTGAAGCAAAAGATCTGGTCATACGACTTTTACAAAATGTCCCGTTTGATTTATCCGACCCGTTAATTGAGTATATTCTTGAAAAAATCGAATGGCTGATTCCTTTTTATATTCAACTGGCCATTGAAGGCTTAAAAGATCTGTATCGAGACGAAGATCTGGAAAATATAACTGAATCCTATATTGACCGGACATTTGAAGATATGCTGGCCCAGAGAAATCATTTTGAGCACTGGCACTCAAGGTTGCGGACAACATTAAAGGGTGATGAGTATAATTTTTCCAAACAGCTTTTAAATATTATTTCGGAAAATGGAACAATCCAGTCGGCTGAAATTTATAATATAGCAGTCAAATACAAGGTTGAAGACACGTTCAAGGATCTTGTCGGGGCTCTGGTCTATGACGGCTATATCAATAATAGTGATGATAAGAAAATGTATCGCTTTAACTCGCCAATATTAAGAATGTGGTGGAGGCAAAATGTCGCCAGTTGATTTACCCAAAATATACAATCCGGCGTTGCAGACAAAGCAGGAACTGATAGAGAATTTTGTTGTCAGGGCAAAGCTGTTTAGGGATATTTTTGACGATATCAAACGATCAAAAATGCAACACCCGGAACAGCATTATATTATCCAGGGAAATCGGGGGCAGGGCAAAACCACGATGCTCCTGCGCATAGCCTATGAAATCAACAATGACCCGAAACTTTCAAAACGAATGATTCCGGTTATTTTTAATGAAGAACAGTACAGCATTACCCGGTTGTTTAAATTGTGGGAGTCGATTGCAGAATACCTGGATGAAGGCAATGAAATAAATGGTCTTTATGAAAAAATGCAGGTACTGGATTATGATGATGATTATGAGTTCCAGTGTTTTGAACTCCTGGAAAAAACGCTGATTGCGAACAAAAAAAAGTTGATTCTGTTTATCGATAATATTGATGAAATGTTTGAAAAATTTTCAAAAAAAGAACATCACCGGCTCAGGGAAGTATTTATGGAGTCTGCGGAAATCCGGGTGATCGGTGCCTCGTCCGTGAGCCTTGAGTTTCACCATGATTACGGAAAGCCCTTTTACCATTTTTTCAAGATGCCGTATCTCAAGGGGTTAACCACCGCAGCAACCAAAAAATTATTGCTGGGGCTGGGCCGGCATTACAAAAAAGACCGGGTCAATCATATTGTCAAAAACCAGCCCGGCCGGATTGAAGCGTTGCGAAGACTGACCGGCGGGGTTATCCGGACCATTATTATTCTTTTTGAAATTTTTGTAGACGATGAAAACGGCAATGCGTTTAAGGATCTGGAAAAAATACTCGACAGTGTAACGCCTTTGTACAAGCACCGGATGGATAAGCTGTCTGCCCAGCAGCAGGAAATTGTCAATTTTATCGCGTTAAACTGGGATGCGGTCACCACAAAAGAAATTGCAAAAAAAACAAGAATACAAAGCAAGGCTGTGTCCGCCCAGTTGGGGCAGCTGGAAAAATTCCATATTATTGACAAGGAAAAAACAAACACCAAAAACTATTTATACCGGATACATGAACGGTTTTTTAATATCTGGTACCTGATGCGTTTGGGGCGAAAGTGGGATGAACGAAGGGTCCGTTTTATTGTCGAATTTTTGCAGATCTGGTGCGATGACAAAGAACTGGAAGTACGTGCCCATCGGCATCTTCATGCTTTAAGTCAGGGGAAAATCGTTGATCGCCATGCGTTTATGATGACCGAAGCGCTGGTTCGGACTCCGATAAAACAGGAAACACAAAGTCAACTATTAGAAAATACAAGAGCGTATCTTGAAAACTGTGGATCGGAGCTATGTGAACATTTATCAAAATACGAAAAGCAAATCATAGATAAAGAATTAAAAGATACTCAGATATTAGATTCGGCAAAGGAGATAAAAAGCCTTGAAAAAATAAAGGATAAAACAACTGATATCCTGAATGTTTTGGGTATTCATTATATGATAGTGATAAAGGATATTAAAAAATCAGAATATTATTTTATGCAGGCAGCACAAAGAGGCGATGCCAATGCAATTATAATGCTTGGAGTATTGTACCAAAAATACATCAAAGATAAAAATAAAGCGAAAAAATATTATCTTCAGGCTGCAGAAAGAGACCACACTCCCGCCATGAATAGTCTGGCAAAGATGTATTTTATAGAAAAAAAGAACAAGAAGCAGGCAATTAAATGGTCAAAAAAAGCGTATCAAAAAGAAAATAATGTTTTCAATGCTCACACTTATGCCATGATTTCATTATGGGATAATCAATTTAAAGATGGTGTTGAGGTTGCTGAAAACTTTTTAAATGATAAAGAATTTTTTGAAGGATATGCGCAGGATGTCAGCTTGTTTTTAATGCTTTTGATAGCCAAAAAACAGTACCATTTAGCGTTAAAGATATTTAATGAAAATCCCCATAAATTCAAAGATCGTTTTAAGCCGGTTTACTATGCGTTAATGAGTTTTCTGAAAGATGAATACCCCAACGAATATTTAAAAATGGGCGGGGAACTCAAGGAAACCGTAGGTGAAATTATTATAAAAATAAAGGACATGGAAAAAGCGTATCAATAAAAAAGGGTATGGTGCCCGCTGAAGCGCGCTGTTATATAAAAAAAAGGAATCGAAAATGCCGGAAACCTGGCTTGTCATACTTTTGCATCAACTGGTTTTTCAGGGAATGTTTGTAATGAAAAACATCATCCTTTACAGAAAAATCGGCAAGCAGATCCGTGGAAAAAATATCGAGGCCACACTCTCGATTGCTTTTTTTGCCCTTTTTATTGTCGTTGCATTGGGGTTGAGTTTTTTCAAGCACCCTTTTGGGTCAATTCAATTGATCAATGGCTCTTTAGCCGGCACCTTGGGATTCGGGCTTCTGCTTTTGAATCTGGTGGTATCGGGCGCATCATTGATGCATCTGAAGGATTCCTGGCGGGTGGGTGTTATAGAAGATCAGAAAACAGATCTTGTTACTACGGGTATTTACCGGTTTACACGCAATCCGTATTTTGTGTCATACTTTCTGATGTTTGCTGCCTATACGGTTCTTCTACAGAATTTGATTTTGGTCGGATTGTCAATATTCGGATTTGTATTTGTCCATCAAATGATCATCAGGGAAGAAGCCTATTTGTATTCCGTGCATGGGGATGCCTACGTTCAGTACAAAATGAACGTGCCAAGGTACCTGATCGTATGAAACCAGGTCAATAGGGTCTGGCCAGGCTGACAGCTTAAAATTAAATGGAATAAGTGTCAATCCGGGAAGGAGAAATTTATGCGGAAAAATCTGGTAACCGGCAGCAGCGGCTTTCTGGGCAGCCATCTGGCTGAAGCACTTGTGACGCGCGGAGAATCGGTGTGCGCCCTGGTTCGGCCTGCCAGTAATACAGACCACCTGAAAAGCCTTGGCGTGGAATTGGTTTACGGGGATCTGAATGACATCCCCGCCCTGAAAAACGCCGCTCAGGGCATCGAACGGGTTTACCACAGCGCCGCGCTTGCCGCTGACTGGGGTGACAGGGAAACCTTTTACACCGCCAACGTGATCGGTACCCGCAATCTTCTGGATGCGGCTCTGGCAGGCGGTGTAAACAAATTTATTCATGTCAGCACAACCGATGTTTACGGGTATCCGGATTACCCGGCCGATGAGACCGCCCCTTACCGGCTGCGGGGATTGCCATACTCGGACACGAAGATTGAGGCGGAACGAATTGTCTGGGATTATCACGAACAGCACGAATTTCCGGTGACGGTTGTGCGTCCGGTCAATATCTATGGACCCCGCTCCGCGTCTCTCGTGCTGGAGTTTGTGGAAGTGCTCAAAAGCGGCGGCATGGTCCACCTCGGCAATGCAGGCAAACCCGCGGGGCTTGCCTACGTCACAAACGTTGTGGATTTGATCCTGCTGGCCGCGGACAAAGCCAACAGCATCGGCCAGGCCTACAATGCATCCGACGGTTCCGATATCACCTGGCGGCAGTACGTCAACCGCCTGGCGGATATATCGAACGTAGCGCATCCGCGCATGGTAATTCCATACCGCATGGCCTATCTGACCGGATGGATGATGGAAAAGGCTTACGGGGCAATGAAAATTAAAGCCCGCCCATTACTGACCCGAATGGCTGTGGAACTCCTGGGCACAAACCAGGGATTTACCATAAACAAAGCCCGCCGGGAGCTGGGATATGAACCCAAAATTGATTTTGACGAAGGCATGCGCCAGGTAGCGTCCTGGTTGCGTGAGACCGGGCATGTTTGACACCTTTGTATAAAAACAGATCGTGCATCGAAAGAGCCGGTATGCCCCCGATTCTTTAACCTTTCAATTGGATTTTTTGGAATTAAAATCGTGGAAAAGGGTAAAGCAAGTATGACGGCAATGGGAGCTGCTGCTTTTCGGGCGGTGGAATCCATGAAAGATGAGGATTCAAGGGTTTGTTTTGATCCGTATGCCGCAGCATTTTTAAGCCCGCCTCTGCGCATAATCAGCAAAAGCGCTCTTTTGACCCGAGTCGCGCTTTTTTACGTAAGCAAAAAGCTGCCGGGTATTTTTAATGAAATTGTGTCGCGTACACGCTACATTGATGACCGGGTGATCAAGTCAATCGATAAGGGGATGACGCAGCTTGTTATTATGGGTGCCGGTTATGATACCCGGGCCCATCGCATCCGGCAAGTGAAGCAGAAGATGCGGGTCTTTGAAATCGACCACCCTATGACCCAGCGCGTAAAAATCAAACGGATTGATAATCTTTTCAACGGCAAAAGCAATCATGTGACCTACGTACCGGTGGATTTTGAGCACCAGGCAATCGGGGATCGGCTGGCTGAATCCGGGTATGATCCGTCTCAAAAGACACTCTTTATATGGGAAGGCGTGACCATGTATATTTCCCCGGATGCGGTGGATGAGACCCTGGGTTTTGTTGCCACACAGTCTGCAAAAGGCAGCGGAATCATTTTTAACTATTGTTTCCAGTCTTTGGTGGATGGCTCCTGCACGCTGTTTGGCGCTGAAAAATTCAGAAAATATGTGATGAAAAAAGACGAACCGATTTTATTCGGCATTGAAACAGGTATGGCGGAGACGTTTCTTAAACAGCGTGGATTTTCCCATGTCATCGATGCGGACGGTAAAGCGCTGGCGCAAATGGTTTTTACGGGACCGAACAAAGGCCGGCGGCTCCCTGAGTTCGGCGGCATTGTTTATGCGGTTGTCTGAACAGGATGCCGCTTTTTTTGATTTTACATAAACTTCAACCCTGAAGTGTCTCTAATATTTCAAAAAAAGTCTGTTTCTCATCATCGTTAAATCTGTCCCGAAGGCGTAGGGGTATTTTGTTGAGCAGCATACCTGTTGATTGATACAAGATTCGTCTGGCAAAATCTGAGCCTGTCCGGATATATGGACAGGCTCAGATTTTGTTTAATAGTATCAGTGTCCAATGGGCTGTCGATAGCAGCAGCCGGCAAGCTGAAAGTGACGCCCGTTTTTTCCTGCCTATTTGATGAATTCGATGACTTCTGCGGAAACATAGGCTTTTCTTTGTCTCCAGAGGATGAAGCCGGTATGTTTAACGTCGGTTGTGACATTAACGATTGCTTTTGCACCGCCGACAAGATCGGCTCTTGAAAGCATATCTCTTTTTGCCTGTGATAAGAGATTCTGATCCGACGGTCCGATTCCAAAGATGTAGTCCGCAGAGGCTTCACCGGAAACTGAACCCAATACTTTGAAATTGGCTTCACTCAACTGAACATCGGTGGTAATTGAATGGCCGATATTACCTCGGGTCATTGAACATCCTGAAACAAATCCTGTCAGCAGCGTCGCGAATAGAAGAACTGTAAATACTTTTTTCATGCTTTTTCCCCTCCGGGTGATAGAGTGTTGATTGTCGTGAATCCAAAAATCTATTTTGGCCATTAAAAAACTAAGTATTAAAAGCAAAAATGTTATCTCAATGCAAGGCATAAGAAATCAATTTTTAGTATTTTATATAAATCACGGGAAAAACAACTTCACGGGTAACTGCGACCGCTGAGAAACGCTTACGAGAGACGGCTGCAAAAAAAAACGTTGGTTTTTCCTGATACATGTGAAAAGCCAGTGCCATTGCTGCCGGCTGTTTCTTTTAGGATGGTATTGGGATGAGATACACGGAAATTCCGGCTATGCTGATCTGATTTTTTGTCACTGGCCATATTGGCTCAAATGATGGCATGCTAATATTTTCAAAATCGAGTCATTTTGAAACGCTTGTTTCAAAGTCGCTGGAGGCAGGTTTGCCGGTTTCGTTCTGTAGGCAGTATTCAGGCAATCCCATTATGTGGAAAAAATCAACCGGACATTTTTTGATTTGGGTTTTGGGGGTATGGATACGCTTGGCAGGGCAAGCACCCAAGCGTATCCATATATTTGATTTGTTTTTTTTGTCAATAATCAGGTTATTTGTTGACGATAATCTCAGCGCCAAGGGGCGGATTACCGTCTGCGGGGGCTGCAAAACCTTTTGCAAAAACCGTATATATTTTTCCTTCTTCAAGCGTAATCCCCGGCAAGGGAAGCACAACGGTCATGGTGCCGGCCACCCGAACTTCCAGATCATATGTTGCAGCATCTAACGGTGTAAAGAATCCGGCATTATCTGCTTCACCAAAAGCCACATCGGCGAAAATGACGGCTCCACCCTGGAGGGCAATATCAACATTTGGCGCATCCGGTGAAAGGTGAACAAAACGCACATGCGCTTTTCCGGCAGCAGGCATCGTTAAGTCATCATCTAAAACCAGAGCGGTGATTTCAGCAACCTCGTCAATTGCGAAAACGGTCTGGTGCGACATGCCGGTTTCAAACGGCAGATCTGCTTCAATAACGGTTGTTTCCATTCCGGTTACATTGACTTTGATGTTCCGGGTACCGGACAGAATTCCGAGATATCCGGTGTTGTTCGGGAATTCAAGGTTGGTTCCGACAATTGTATTATCTAAAAGAAGGTCAACGCCCGGTGCATCCGGAGACGCATGGACCGTCATCAGATTGGCGTCGGTTAAATCAACATAAGCGGCACCCGTATCGTTGTCGATGTAAACACGCGCTATAAAATCATAATCATCCAAAGCATCCAGGGTTCCTATCGCGGCAATGGTATAAACTTTACCGTTTTCAAGGGTTATCGGATTGTATTTGGCTACTTCCGTATTCGTACCGGCAGGCGTTACGACAAACGAATAATCACCGCTGTCAACTTCAATATATTCTTCAATATCCTTAAATGACACATTTGAAAAAACTGCCGGGCCGTTACCCGACCCAACCCGTATATCCACCGCCGGGGCGTCAGCAGACGCATGAATAAAACGCGCTTTTGCTTTGTTGCTAACCGGCGATCGTTTATCAATTGAATAAATAGCTTCGATTTCAGCCAGTTGATCCACGGCCAGTATGGAGTATGATTTATCTGAAAACTTAATGGTCGCTTCAATAACTACCGGCGCTGTCGCACCTGCCGGAACGACTTTAATGGTCCGGTTGCCGTCAGAAATTTTACCATAGCCGGAAGATTCGCCATATCCCAGGTTGGCAAAAACCAGGCGGTCACCGACATATACATCGACAGCCGGTGCATCATAACTTGTGTGAATGACACGAATTTTAGCATCATCATCATCATCGCAGCCATAAATTATGACCAGAGACATGAATACGAAAATGGGCAATAGAATAAATTTAATAAATTTCATTTTGTACCTCCTTAAGCTCTAAGATTAAAAAAAAATTCTGCTGATCCTGTCAGAACAGAAATTTGAATAAACCAAGAGATCTGGGTTCAAACTGAATTTAATAAAAGTTTAATTGCAAAAGGAAAAGGCCAAGCCGTTGCAGGATAAAAATATCGGAAAAAGAAGTGGATTAACAGAAAATAATTTAAAGTATTAAATTCGATATATGTTTCTGTCAACAATTTAATGATGCATGTGAATTAGTCAAATTTTTAAATGGGTTTTGTGAAATCCGAATTTAGAATGACGGGGGTATCACGCGCACAGGGGCTGCATCTTTTTTTTTTGAATTTGGAACCGGCAAGCAGAATCTGTAAAATCGAATTGTTATAGTCGTATTGAATGATTTTATAACTGATTGCTTATCAGTCGTCGATATTCTGAAAACGAGGTTTGACTATTTCGCTATTTCGGCACGCATTCCGGAAAAAACATTATTTTTTTCCGGAATGCGTGCCGAAATAGCTGACATGAAAAGATCTCTTGAATATCTTTTGAAGATTTGAATGCAGGAAAATTATCCTGCTCACCAATTCCTTTGTCTGCTACGCAAATTCAAGGGCTGTTTCTTCTTTTTCAAGATATTCATCAAAGGTAAGCCGTCGGTCAATGTAACCGTTTGAAGAAAACTCCACGATCCGGTTGGCCAGCGTTGATATAAACTCGTGATCGTGGGAGGAAAAGAGAATGACTTCGGGAAATGAGATCAGGCTTTCATTCAGTGCCGTAATCGACTCAAGGTCCAGGTGGTTGGTGGGTTCATCCAGAACCAGCGCGTTTGCACCTGTCAGCATCATCTTGCAGAGCATGCAGCGAACCTTTTCGCCGCCTGAAAGAACTTCCGTCTTCTTTACTGCTTCTTCTCCGGAAAAGAGCATCCGTCCCAAAAATCCTCGGGAAAAAGTCTCGCCTTCATTATGAAATTGTCCCAGCCACTGAACGATATTCATATCGTTATCAAAAAAGCTGCTGTTTTCTTTGGGAAAATAGGCGTGGCTGATGGTTTGGCCCCATCGGAAGTGGCCGCTGTCCGGTTTTATTTCTCCGGACAGAATTTGGAAAAGCGTGGTTTTTGCCAGGGTGTTTCCACCGACAAACGCGATTTTATCGTCTTTGTTGACGATCAGGCTGAAGTTATCCAGCACCTTGACGCCGTCGACGGTTTTACAGAGTCCTTCAATTTCAAGGATCACATTTCCGGAAGCTCTTTCCGGTTTGAAACTGATAAACGGATACTTTCTGGAAGATACGGGCAGTTCATCAATGTTCAGTTTTTCAAGCAGTTTTTTTCTGGATGTGGCCTGTTTCGATTTGGATGCATTGGCGCTGAATCTTAATATGAATTTTTTAAGTTCATCCGCTTTTTCCGTCATTTTCCGGTTTTCATTCTGTTTCTGCTTCACAACAAGCGTGCTGGCCTGATACCAGAAGTCGTAATTGCCCACATATACCTGAATCTGACTATAATCAATATCGGCAATGTGGGTACATACCTGGTTCAGAAAATGGCGGTCATGGGAAACAACGATCACCGTATTTTTAAATCTGGCAAGAAACTCTTCAAGCCATGTAATGGACTTTATATCCAGATGGTTGGTGGGTTCATCCAGAAGCAGAACATCCGGATTGCCGAACAGCGCCTGGGCAAGCAGCACCCGCACCTTGTCCGTGCCTTCGAGTTCTTTCAGCGTTTTCTGATGAAGCTCCTCGGAAATTCCCAGCCCGCTCAACAGCACCGCCGCATCCGATTCCGCCTCATACCCGTCCATTACGGCAAACTCCGCCTCGATTTCGCCGGACCGGATGCCGTCTTCTTCTGAGAAATCAGGTTTGGCATATAATTCATCGCGTTCGGTCATCAGTTTGAATAAATATTCATGGCCTAAAATAACGGTATTGAGAACTGTTTCTTCATCGTATTTATAATGATCCTGCTGGAGAACGGCAACCCGCTCGCGGGGTCCCACAGACACAGCGCCTTTGTCCGGATCGATCTCGCCGGAAAGAATTTTCAAAAAAGTGGATTTGCCGGACCCGTTGGCCCCGATCAATCCATAACAGTTGCCCGGAGCAAATTTCATATTCACGTCTTTAAAAAGAACCCTCTTTCCATACGCGAGGGTTACGTTGACAGCGCTTATCATACTTTATTCCTTAATTTCATATCTATGATAAGCGATTTTTAATTTCACCGCATCTACCGGTGTCAAATGCGCCTCGCATAGTTGAAGTTCCTTATATCATAATAAAAAAGCCGCAGAGGATTCCCCTCTGCGGCAGAAGTAAGCGCAAATATATATACTGTTGTTATCTGCTGTGCAAGACAAATTTTTACGACGCCATCATTTCTTCAATCGGCCGGATGCGATCCCGTATCCTTCCGCTTTCCACACATTCCATAAATTCATCCGCTATATTTGCCCCCTGATCCACTGCGGTATTCCAGTAGGCAATGCGCTGGGCATCCTGTCCGTTGAATTTGTAAAAGTCATTGCGGTCCGGGATTTTTCCGTGCGGCAGGCGGTCTAAAAATTCACGGGAAGGGGTGAGCAGCAGCACATTGTCCATGTGCGCCATGTTCGGCCGCCGCCAGGGAATCTGTTTGTCCAGCCAGCCGGGAATGATGCGGTCAGTAAAATGGGGATACAGGACAATGCCGCTGTTATCGTTTAAAAACGGAATATCCAGATGATAGTCGATCACACCGCCGTCGCGATAAACACCGGCTGGTGCGCCGGCAATATCTTGAACGCCGGACATGACCAGGGGGATGGACCCGGAGGCCATAAGCGCAGGCTTGAGGTTTTTTACAGAAAGCCCCACACGGTGAATGGGAAATTCATTCATGCGATAAAACGGCGGAAGATCCCGGGTATCATGGAAAAGGGCTCTTTCAAAAAATATTTTCAGGAATCTGCGGCTGACGGTATTTCCCAAAGCTGTCAGCAGCAGTCCGGGAAGCAGGGTGGATTTTTTGTCCTGTCCAATCAGCCCTTTGCTTCGGACACTCATGATGTTCAGCCGGAGGTAGGGATGGGATAACACAGCAGTTTCTCCATCAACTGCCATCATCCGGTTCAGGATTTTTTGACTTTCCCGGCTGACATCCGCCGGGGTGGGTTTGGTGTCATAGGTCTGGTGAATGTAAGCTTGCTGAAACCGGTCAATGGCAGCTAAAAAATCGTTTTGAGACGCTGCCGCAAACCGCCATGCGCCAATGGAAGATCCCACCAGAAACAATGGATTTTTGCGGCCGCAAAACCAATTTCCAAACAGCGCACGGTCCAGATTTGAGAGAATCAGCCATTTGGGGCCGCCTGCTGCACCGGCCACGACTTTGACATCATCGGGTGTCAGCCCGGCGACTTTGATTTTTGCATAGGCGTTTTTACCCGCCCAGAGGTTGATGCTTTTCATAAATTTTTATATTGGTTTTTGTTTTTTAAAAACAGGGAAGGCACAGGGGCCTTCCCCTACTTATTACCACGTATCAATATTCGGTCGTTTCTTGCCTGTCCGGACAGCCGCCGGCGGCAGCGAAAGTTTGCCGCGCATGATCCATCGCCGGGTATCTTTGGGATCAATTACATCGTCGATTTCCAGAAACGATGCCATGTTGATGGCTTTGCCATGATCATAAGCCATTTTCACCAGGGAATCAAACAGGGCTTTTTTCTCTTTGGGATCTTTTGCCGCATCCAGCTCTTTTTTAAAGCCCAGTCGGACAGCGCCTTCCAGTCCCATACCGCCGAATTCACCGGTGGGCCAGGCCACATTAAAGACCGGCCGGTGATAGCCGCCGCCGACCATGGCCATAGCACCCAGTCCGTACCCCTTGCGCAGAACAACGGAGAACAGTGGAATGGTGGCGCCGGCCGCGGTGACGAACATGCGGGCAAAATGGCGGACCTGGGCGTTCTTTTCCGCTTCCGGCCCGACCATAAACCCCGGGGTGTCGGAAAGGGTGATTAAAGGGATGTCAAACGCGTCGCACAGCTGGATAAACCGGGAGGCCTTGTCGGCCGCGTCTGCGTCAATGGCACCGCCCAGATGCAGCGTATTGTTTGCCATCACGCCGAACGGTGTTCCCTCGATTCTGATAAAGGCGGTGACAATCCCGGTGCCGAATGCTTTGCGCAGTTCCAGAACGGAATCTGTGTCTGCCAGGCAGGTGATCACGTTTCGGATATCATAAGCCAGCAAACGGTTTTCCGGAATGCATTGGCGCAGGAGCCGCTGGTCCGAGCATTCCCATTCAGATATGGAGCCCTGAAAATAGGACAGGTACTTTTTGGCTGTTTTTACCGCCTCAGCCTCATCTGCCACCACAATGTCCACCACGCCGTTGGGGGCCTGGATGTCAACGGGACCGATATCATCGGGCCGGCATTTTCCCAGCCCGCCCCCTTCAATCATAGCCGGTCCGCCCATGCCGATGTTGGCATTTCGCGTGGCAATAATCACATCACTGCAGCCGAGCAGGGTCGCGTTGCCGGCAAAGCACCGGCCGGATACGATGCCCACCAGGGGAACCAGGCCGCTGAGCCGGGCGTATCGTGTAAATGTATCCAGATCCAGCCCGGCGACTTTCAAGTTCATTATATCCACATCACCCGGCCGGCCGCCGCCGCCTTCGGCAAACAGCACCAGGGGAAGTCTCCATTGTTCCGCAAGGCCCAGCAGGCGGTCGGTTTTCATATGGTTGAATCCTCCCTGGGTGCCTGCCATAACGGTATAATCATAGGACATTACCATGCACCGGGATTGTTCTGCGTCAAATAATTCACCATTCACACTTCCGATACCGGTGATCAGGCCGTCGGCCGGACTTTTTTTGATCAGGTCATCCAAAGACCTTCGCCGCCGCTGCGCAGCCACCGCCAGTGCACCGTATTCGATAAAACTGTCCGGGTCCACCAGGTCGGCAATATTTTCCCGGGCGGTCCGCTGCCCGGTTTTCCGGCGTTTTTCCACTGCATCCGGCCGTGCTTCATCGAGTCCGATTCGGTGCCGAGCAATCACTTCTTCCAGATCCGGTCGGATGTCATCCGGATTTTGCACTTTTTCAGCGGCTGTGTCTGAATCTGCCACTTGCCTGGGTTCAATAAAAAGGATGGCCTGACCCTTGACCAGCGTGTCCCCTTCGCCGGCGCAGATCATGCGGATAATGCCGCTGATCCGGGCTTCAATAATATGATGCATTTTCATGGCTTCCATAACCGCAATGGTCTGGCCCTGGTGCACCAGATCCCCTTCGGCAGGCGAAATGCTGACTATGGTTCCCAGCATAGGGGCATGCACGACTTTCGTGTTTTCAGGTCTCTGTATGTCGCGGCCGGGTGTTTCCGGTTTAGTTTCCGGTTTAGTTTCCGGTTTAGTTCCCGTTTTGGTTTTCGGCAGGGAATTTGTTTTAGTGCCGGAGGGATTGCTGGCGTCAGAAAATAAGGGCGCGTGATTCGAATGATCCGTATCTGCAAGGGTTTTGATATGATCTTCCACAAATCGGGTGGTCACATTGTTTGCGCAAACATCCGGGTGGGTGAGAAGGTTTTGCAGCATCGGGATATTGGTGTTAACGCCGGTAATCTGAAACTCGCACAGGGCCCGGTAAGCTTTTGCCAGGACATCTGCATACTCTGAGGTGCGTGACCGGCAGATCAGCTTGGCCAGCAATGAATCAAAGGCCGGGCTGGTGACATACCCCGGATACCCGAAAGTATCCACTCGGACTCCGGGGCCCAGAGGCGGGCTGAATTCTCTGAGTGTTCCGGCGGACGGCCGGATGTCTCCATTTTTATCAATTTCTTCCATGTTGACGCGAAGCTGAACGGCATAACCAATTGGTGGCACGATTTGGTTTTGCTGCAGTCCCAAATCCGCCAGGGTTTTTCCGAAAGCGGTTTGAATTTGGGCATTTACCAGGTCAATGCCGGTCACTTCCTCGGTTATTGTATGCTCCACCTGGAGGCGCGGGTTGACTTCCAGAAAATAAAAAGCGTTGGCGCTTGTTTCAGTTTCAGCGTTTGTTTCAGCCCCTGTTTTAGTATATGGGTCTACTAAAAATTCAACAGTGGCAAGTCCCTTGTATTTGACTTCTTCGGCCAGGCGGACTGCAGCATCGGTCAGCTGCTCCCGCAGGCTTTGATCGATGGAAGGGCTGGGAGCGATTTCCATAATTTTCTGGTTGCAGCGCTGCAATGTACATTCGCGCTCCCACAAATGGGAGACATTGCCGGAACCTTTACCAAAATCGCCATCGGCCCTGCCGCCCCTTCCATCTCCAATGATCTGCACTTCAATATGCCGGGCCCGGCGGATGAGCTTCTCCACATAGACGTCTTTATTGCCAAAAGCGGCAAGGGCTTCGGATTGGCAGAGATGCCAGGCTTCGTCCATGTCTTCAATGCGGTATACCGGGCGCATGCCCCGGCCGCCGCCGCCGGCAAGTGACTTGATCATGATTGCCCCGTTGTTTCCGAGGGATGTAAAAAAATCTTTTGCCTGCGCAAGGGAGGTGGGGCCGACGGTGCCGGAAATAATCGGGATGCCGCACTTCTTCGCCAGATCGCGTGCCCGGGTTTTATCGCCAAACAGTGCGAGGGTGTCTGCGGCCGGACCGATAAAAATGATGCCTTCGGAATCACATTGGCGGGCGAATTGTGGATTTTCCGCCAGAAAACCGTAACCGGGGTGAATGGCGGAGCAGTCAACTTTTTTAGCTGCCTCAATTATCTGCTCAATGTTTAAATACGCTGCAACGCCTTTTTGAGGCAGGGCAGCGGTTTCATCGGCCAGGCGAAGGTGAAGGGAAGCCGCGTCATCTTCCGAATATACCGCCACCGTGGGAATGTTTAATTCTGCTGCCGCACGCAGGATGCGCACCGCGATTTCCCCCCTGTTTGCCACCAGGATTTTCATGTTTTTCATGGTGTTGCCCCTTTTGTGTATTTAATTGGTATATGGCGATACAGCCCGGTGCGCATGAAGCAAAAAAACTATAAAATCAGAAGTTTGCGTTTTGCGAATCGCTTTTATTTTGTGAGAAAGCTGAGATAATATGCTGTTAGGTATGTATATTTATATATGGTGACGTATCTAATCTAACATATAACGGGCGGGGATAAACCCCGCCCCTACGGCAAGATTCTTAAATCCTATGTAGGGGAGGGCTTTACGCCCTCCCTAATATTTCCAACAGGTTGCTATCCGGGTTTTTACATGAGTTGGATCGATTCAGACATAAGGCATTTCAGCTATTAAGACGCAGCGTGCTGCTTCAACAGGTGAATAACGCCGTTTCTGGGTTGCTCTGCTCGTGTTATGCCAAAAGTCCGCCGTCACAGGTAATACATGTCCCGGTGGTATAAGATGATGCCTCAGACACCAGGTATAAGACGGCCCCGACCATTTCTTCCGGTTCGGCATGCCGGCCCAATGGAATCTGAGCGACGACATGTTTATATATTTCATCCTGCTGCATGAGGGCGGATGAAAATTTGGTATCTGTAAAGCCTGGCAGCAGGGCATTGACACGGATTTTATGCGGTGCCAGTTCTTTGGCATAGGCCTGGGTCATGGTGATCAGCGCCCCTTTGGTGACAGAATAGATCCCCTGGAACGCGGCCGGCCGGATGCCGTTGACCGACGATACATTGACAATGGCCCCGCCGGCCGTTTTCATCAGGGGGATGGCATTCTGGATCATGAAAAAAGGGCCCTTTAAATTGACATCAAAGGTTTTGTCCCAGACACTTTGATCTACACCGGCCATTTCTCCGAAATAGGGATTGGTCGCCGCGTTGTTAACAAGGATATCCAGGCGGCCATAGGTTTTTTCAATAAATTCATAAAGCGCTTTGATGGCATTGATATCTCCCATGTGACAGGCTACCGGATGCGCCTTGCCGCCTTTTGCGGTAATGGTTTCTGCTACTTCGGTTAAGGTTTCAATTTTCCGGCTGACCAGAATTACTTCCGCACCGTATTCGGCAAACGTTTCGGCGATCGAACGGCCGATTCCGCGGCTGGCGCCGGTAACAAGGGCGATTTTTCCTTTTAAATCAAATGACAGCATATTCTTCATCCTTTCTGAATTATTATGAAAATATATTACCACAGAGAACACAGAGAAAATATGTAATTGTTAAATTCCGTTTCCGGCGATCACCCTTAAAGCCGCCTTTTCCAAAACCTGCACGGCAAATGACAGCATTTTGAATCTTTCATCCTGGGTCTGGCCGTGGAAATACCGGTAATAAATCTGCTGGGCAATGACCGCCAGGCGGAACAGGCCGTAACAGTAATAAAACTCAAATTTGTCAATGGTGACACCTGCGATATCTGCGTATAAATCAACGATCTGTCTGCGTGAAAGCATGCCGGAAACGTTTGTGGGAAGGGAACGGATCAGCTGCATCTCATCCGGATCATCGGCATTGACCCAGTAGGCGAGAGACGCCCCTAAGTCCATGAGCGGGTCTCCGATGGTGGCCATTTCCCAGTCCACCACCCCGATGATGTCAAGGGGGTTTTCGGAATTTAAGACCACATTGTCGAATTTGTAATCATTGTGGATGATGCCCGGGTTCGGGCAGTCTGCCGGCATGTTGTCTGCCAGCCAGTTCATGACTTTTTCAAAATCCGGCACATCGGGTGTGCGTGCATCCCGGTATCGCCGGCTCCAGCCGTCCACCTGGCGTTTGACATAGCCTTCGGGCCTGCCCAGGGTGTCTAAGCCGCACTGATTATAATCCAGATGATGAAGACGGCTTAGGATCGACATAAAGTTTTTACACAGTTTAGCGATGGCTTCTTCTTTTAAAACCAGTCCTTTGGGGAAATCCTTTCTTAAGATAATTCCCTTCATGCGTTCCATCAGGTAAAACGGCGAACCCATGATTTCCGGATCCTCGGAATATGCCAGCGGCTCCGGCACATAGGGGAAAACCGGGTGCAGGGATTTGAGAATCGTATATTCCCGTTTCATGTCATGGGCGGTTTTTGCTTTTTTCCCGAACGGCGGACGGCGCAGGATAAATTCCTGCTCCCCGACAGTTACGAGATACGTCAGGTTTGAAAATCCGCTGGGAAACTGCAGGATATTTATTTTACCGCCTGCGCCCGGCAGGACATCCTTGATATATGCATCCAGTTTCGATGTGTCCAGTTCTTCGCCCGTGCGGATGTCGCGGGGGGAGTCTATGTGTGTCATAAATCCTCCTATCTGATTTGGCGGTCTTTGAGAATCTGCTTTGCCACAGACACTTTGTGGACCTCATCAGCCCCGTCATATATGCGGGCGGCGCGTTCGTGGCGGAAGTAGAACGCCAGGATGGTGTCATCGGTCATGCCTAAGCCGCCGTGAACCTGCAGGGCGTTGTCGAGAACCATCTGCATGACATTGGCCACCTTGAACTTGATCAGGGAAATATCTTTCCGGGCTGCTTTTGCCCCTTCATTATGAATCCGCCACGCCGCGTGCAGGACCATGAGGCGGGCGGCCTGAATTTCCGCCGCACATTCCGCGATCCAGGACTGGATAATCTGCCGGGTGGCCAGGGTCCGGCCGTCCGGGGAAATGACACGTTCCTGGGCCCGGGCGCACATGAGATCAAATGCCCGGTTGCAGATGCCGATCCAGCGCATGCAGTGGTGGATGCGTCCCGGTCCCAGCCGTTCCTGGGCAAGGACAAAGCCCTGGCCTTCTTCGCCGATGAGGTTTTTTTGCGGTACCCGGCAATTCTGGTAGAGAATTTCCGCGTGGCTGAAATACCCGTCTCCGGCATGGCCCATCACCGGGATATTGCGGACCAGGTTAAAGCCGGGGGTGTCGCACGGCACGATGATCATGCTGGCCTGCAGATACGGGTGCGCCTCCGGATTGGTCTTAGCCATCACAATGGCAAATTCCGCCCCGTCCGCAGATGTGGTGTACCATTTCTGGCCGTTGATGACATAATCATCCCCGTCTTTGACTGCCGTGGTATCCATCATCAGCGGGTTTGAACCGGCCAGTTCCACCTCGGTCATGGAAAAACAGCTGCGGATGTCTCCGGCCACCAGAGGATGGAGCCAGGTTTCTTTCTGCTCTTTGTTTCCGAACATTTCCAGCAGTTCAATGTTGCCCACATCCGGTGCCTGGCACCAGAAAACAAAATGTCCGAGAGGGGAGCGTCCCAGAGCCTCTGAAACCAGGGCATGCTCCATGAGGTTGAGTCCTGCGCCGCCCAGCTCTTTTGGATAGCAGGGACCCCACAGCTCCATTTGTTTAACCTTTTTCTGTTTCTCTTTGATCACCGGCATCATTTCTGCCGCAGACTGAGTCAGAAAAGCCGGCTCCAAAGGAATCAGTTCTTTGTCTACAAATTCATTGATCATTTCTAAAATGACCTGCATTTTTTCCGTAATGGTAAAATCCATCATATTCTCCTTTTAAAAGAGTGAAATTTGTAATTTAAAAATATTATTTTGTTTTTCCCCTCATCGCATGATTTGTTCATATGCAAGGCGTAAGGGATGAAGCTGCAGCAAGTCTACCGCGAATTCCTTGAAACACCGCAGATGGGCAAATCATGCATGAGAAACTTATCGATAGGTGATCAGTCCGCCATCTCTTGCCAGCTCCAGATGGTTGACATCATTAAACCCGAACAGCGTCATTTGACTGCCGCTGTACTTTAACCGGGTGATTGATGTGTTCATGATCTGCCAGGTCAGCTGTAAAGTATTCTCATCAGAAAGGTTCAGGGCTTTTTGAACACATACGGAGATCGGCCCGCCGGAAGTAAACACCGCAATTTTTTTTCCCGCTTCCTCTGAGGCCATGATTTTGTCCAGCCCGGCGCGCACCCGGCCGGAATAGGTTTTCCAGGTTTCCAGTTTATTTCCCGCGCTTTCGTTATTGATCCATTTGCGCATGACTTGTTCATACACTTTCTGGAACGATCGTTTGTCGCCAAGCATCATCGTGACATCTGTTTCAAACGCCGGTTTCTCCCGGATCATTTCCGGAATCAGGGTTTTTAGGATATTTTCCGAATCATATTCATTAAAGGCATCGGTTTTAAGGACGGGTGGCGTTTTATTTTCAGATTCGGATAATTTTTCAATGTATGCGGCCAACGTCTGCGCATGACGAAGCTGGCCGCCCGAATAAATCGCATCAAATTCGATTCCCAGGTGCTGGAAATGATCGGCTAAAATATTTGACTGGCGCTGTCCCAGATCTGAAAGACAATCATAATCGGCTTTGCCGAATGAGGCTTGTGCGTGACGGATCAAATAAATGATACTCATATTCTGTATCTCCTGTTTTTTACCTTCAGAATTTAGATATTAAATGAATAAAAGACTTTGAAATGGTTGTCAATAAAAAAATAGAACGAGCGTTCGTTTTTTATTGACTTGTCTCTCGTATTGTATAAAAATGATGGCAAATGAAAAATTATCCGAAATGAATAAATAATTTTTTATTTGTAGAGAGTAACACAAATTTGTTCCGATGGAGTAATATACCCCCTCGCTGTCATTGTGAGCGAAGCAATCTTAACATCAACAGGGAGATCGCTTCGTCGTTTTACTTTTTGCAATGACAGAGCAGCGGGACTTAAATATGGCAATTAAGATAATAGTACAGGAGCGAAAAGATGAATTTGGAAGATATTAAAACGGTTTTGATTATTGGTTCCGGCACCATGGGACAGCAGATCGGTTTTCAATGCGCGGTCAGCGGTTTTGACGTAATGATGTACGATATCGCAAATGACATGCTGGATGCAGCAGGCAAACGATTGGATAAGCTGGCAAAGGCATATATTGCCCAAGGCCGGCTGACAGAAGAAACTGCGGATGCGGCTAAAGCAAAAATTTTAATGACAACAGATGCCCAGGCAGCAGGGGAACATGCAGACTTTGTGAGTGAATCCGTTCCGGAAGATCCAAAGCTTAAAGGCAAGGTTTTTGCCCGGTTTAATGAAATCTGCCCGGCCCATGCCATTTTCACCACCAACACGTCCTCTCTGGTGCCGTCCATGTTCGCGGAAGCCACCGGTCGGCCGGAGCGGTTTGCCGCGTTTCATTTTCATGATACACGGGTGACGAATGTTGTCGATATTATGCCGCATCCGGGAACGTCTCCGGAGGTTGTCGGTATCATCGAGGCATTTGCCGTTCGTATAGGACAGATTCCCATCATGCTGAAAAAGGAAAATTTCGGGTATGTGTTTAATGCCATGCTCATGGAACTGTTTAAGTCCGCTCAGACCCTTGCTGCAAATAATGTGGCATCGATTGAAGATGTTGACCGGGCCTGGATGGGAGTGATGCATACACCGGTGGGGCCGTTTGGAATTATGGACAGTATCGGCCTTGATACGGTATGGAAATTGACCGACTACTGGGCTAAAATCGTTAAAGACCCGCAGCAGATTGCAAATGCTGCTTTTATGAAACCCTATGTTGACAAAGGTGCGCTGGGCGAAAAAACCGGAAAAGGTTTTTATTCCTACCCATCTCCGGCGTATTCAGCGTCTGACTTTGTGTCATCAGCGGCAGGCACGAAATAAAAAAAACCTGCGCATGGTATCCCCATGCGCAGGTTTTTTTGTTTAAAATAAGTTGATATTCAAGTTGGTCAGATAGCGTCCTGCTCCATTTCCGGTTCAGGGATTTCCGAGCGGATTTTGACATGAGCTCTTTGTTTCTGCTTTAGTTTTTTCAGCTGGCGGCCCATCGTTTTAAACGCATCGGTAATAACCGTTCGAAGGGGTTCTCCGGTCCCCTCCTCATCGGATTTCTGGTGCACTACCAGTTCTTTGCCGGGCGGAACCCGCAGGCCGATACGGACATGATACTGCTTGACGGAGCGCTTACTTTCCTGGTCCTGCTCAAGAGAAATCCGGCAGGAAACAATTCCATCGTGAAAGTCGTTGAGTTTGTCGGCTTTGTCATGAATCAGTTTTTCAATTCCATCGCGCTTGGCCACATTACGATAAGTAATTTCAATAGGAACTCTCATGATTGCCACCTTTCATTCTTTAAAAAGATTATATTTAAACCAGTAATTTCTTACTGGAACATCGGTAAGCGGTTAAGGGATGTGAAACGGTCTTTTTTGATTTGATCAGGCTTTGAAAAACTATTCCGCCTGGCAATGCAGCGTTAGAATCCGGCTTAAAATGATCATTTATAAACATAAACGCCTCTTTTTATCGAATTTTGTCTGTCTGATTTTTACTTTCCCGGCTTGGGCTCATAACGTTTTTCAACACCTGCTATATGTAAAAGTCTTTATTAAATAATGTAAATCATCCTTTGCTGATCGTCAAAGCGAAAAACGTATTAAATGGATTCTTTGTTTTACGGGAGTTGTAAAAATTGAATAAAGAGTTGTTTTTGATAGTTTGATGTTTGATCATTGTGTTTTTGAATTTATATACTTTATCAGCAATCGGTTATTTGTTTTTAAAATTATTCTGTCACACGTGTTTTAGATATTCCCGGACAAGCAGGGCCGAGGCTCCTCCTTCGCCGGCCGCGCTGACCACCTGTTTGGTGCTGTTGTCCCTGACGTCTCCTGCTGCAAACACCCCGGGCACACTGGTTTCTAAAAGATATGGGGCCCGGTTGGCGAATCCTTCAAGCCTGTCACTGATATGGGATAATTCATGACCGGTCACAATAAATCCCCAGCTATTTAAGTGTATTTTGCTATTCTTTAGAAAATTTGTATTCGGGGTAAGGCCGATAAAAATAAACGCGCCGTCAATTGGCAGTTCTTCTTCTTTCTGCGACTGATTGTTTATTATTTTTAATTTGGACAGCTTGGATTTTTTTCCTGTGAATTCCTTGACTTCCGTATTCCATCGCACGTTTATTTTCGGGTGGTTCAGCACGCTTTCCTGAATCAGCCGGGTGGCGTTAAATTCTTTTTCCCTGACCAGTATGGTGACGCTTTCGGCAAATTTGGTCAGCAAAAGGCTTTCTTCCGTTGCACTGTTGCCCCCGCCCACCACGGCCACATGTTTGCCCTTGTAAAAAGGTCCGTCACAGGTGGCGCAATAATGGACGCCTGCGCCGAGAAAGTCTTTCTCTCCGGGTACATTTAATTTTTTGTACCGGCTGCCTGTGGCGATAAGAATGGCTTTGGCACTGTAAACATGCCCGTCGCTGGTGGTGATGCACCGGTAATTGTTTTTTGAAAAGAGTTTTTCAACGGATTGCGTCTGAAGGAGTTCCACACCGAACCGTTCGGCCTGCTGCCGGAGCCGGCCGGAAAACTCGATACCGGATATCCCTTCCGGAAAACCCGGCATATTGTCCAGTTTCTCCGTTCCGGCCGCCTGGCCGCCGAATGCCGCCTGTTCGATGACAAGGGTGTCAATGGCTTCTCTGGCTGTGTAGATGGCGGCGGTCAGTCCTGCCGGTCCGCCGCCGATAATAATCAGGTCGTAATGTGAACGTCTGGCCGTGGTTTTTAAATTGAGCTTTTCTGCCAGCTCTGCGTTGGTCGGCTCAACCAGGACCGTGCCGTCTGAAAAAATAATGGTGGGAATGATTCGCTTGCCGTTGTTTTTTTCGATGACCAGCTGTTCAGCTTCCGGATTTTCTTCGATATCCACCCATTGATAGGGAATCTGATGTTCCCCCAGAAAAAGTTTGCTTTGGCGGCAGTCCGGGCACCAGTAAGCACCATAAACAATAATATCGTTGTGTTTCATGAATACCCCGCATTTGTCACGAAGCACTTCTTGCGATAAAAGATATAAAAATATTTTAAAACAGTTAGTTATAATTATATCCGGCTAATTTGAATTATATCATTCTGTTTTTAAAAATCCACCTTTTTTAAAAATATTTTCTTTATTTTTCATCGGCGTCTTCTTACCCGGAAAAACCGAAGCGGTACTTTAAATTACTGATTTTTTTTAGATGGTTAAAAAATTTTAAATCATACCGGATAGATTTATGATAGTGTATATTTAACGAAAAAAAACCAATTCCCGAGTGTTTTTTATTCAAAGAACAAAAGGTTATGCAAGATGGGAGGTATTTTACTGGAAGGAGGCGCTGAATTTCAGGGGCGCATGGCAGAAGCGGACCGGCAGGCGATTACCCTGACCGGTAAGAATGATATGGCGGTCTGCATTTTACCCACTGCTGCCGCCCCGGACAGCAATCATGAGCGTGCCGGAAAGAATGGCGTTCGCTGGTTTCAGTTTCTGGGTGTGAAAAATGTCCGCAGTCTGCCGATCATCGATACTGTTTCAGCGAATGATAAATTTCTGGCAGAATTTTTGACAAATGCGGATTTAATTTATCTTCTCGGCGGATTTCCCGCTTATCTGGAAAAAACCTTGCGAGGCAGTCTATGCTGGTCGGCAATTCTTGATGCGTATCGCAGGGGCGCTACGCTGGCCGGCAGCAGTGCCGGCGCCATGGTCATGTGCGAATGGTTTCTGAACCCTGAAAATGGAAAAATACAGCCTGGCTTAGGAGTTCTTCCCCATGTGATTGTCATTCCCCATCATGAGGATCTGGGTAAGCAATGGCTTGAAATGATTCAAAATAAGTTTCCGGGTGTGGTTGTTGTCGGTATTGATGAGCAGACCGGCATGATCCGGAAACAGGAAGGCGATCAATGGAAGGTCCACGGAAAAGGTTTTGTCACGGTGTATCAGCGCAATAAGATTGACAAATATTCTGCTGAAAATTCCGGTTTTGAAATTTAATGAATAAAATAACTATTGATTTTATTCGGTATTACTTTATTTTAAATGTAAGTGATGCTTGAAATTAAGTTTTTGAGGGTCAGGCCATTGCCGGTGAAAATATAAAACAAATAATCGAATCGCCTGAAGCGGATCTGATCCAATCGCAATAGTTTTCAAGACCCAGTTTAATCACTCAGGAATATATATCCCATGACCTCACAAAGAGGCCAGATCGTTCTGATGGGTTCGGGAGAACTGACATCAACCATGGTGGATGTCCATAAGCAGATGCTTGTCCGCCAGGGCAGTTCACCGCAAGCGGTATTTTTAGACACACCGGCCGGATTTCAGCTCAATGTGGATGAGATCTCAGGAAAAGCCGGACAATATTTTCGCCAGCACGTTCAGCATGAACTCTCCATTGTATCGTTTAAATCCGCAGACACGGCAACCAAATTTGAGATCGAAACCGCATCGCGTCAGTTGAAAAACGCGGACTATTTTTTAATCGGCCCCGGCAGCCCCACCTATACGGTATCACACCTTCAGCAAACAGATATTCCTGATATTATTATAAAACGTGTTGAATCCGGCGCCTGTTTAACCGCTGCCAGCGCTGCGGCCTTGACGGTCGGACAACATACGCTGCCGGTCTATGAAATTTACAAGGTGGGCCAGCCTCTTCACTGGGTTGACGGGCTGGATATCTTGTCTCATTTCGGACTGAACATAGTGGTCATCCCCCACTGGAACAATGCCGAGGGCGGGACCCATGATACGCGGTTTTGCTATATGGGAGGCCCGCGGTTTGAAAAACTTGAATCACTGCTGCCCGAAGATACCATATTTGTCGGTCTTGATGAGCATACTGCCTGCATTATGGATCTGGCAACCCGGACAGCCGAAGTCCGGGGACTGGGTCGTATCATTATTCGCCAGGGATGCCGGGAAGCGTCTTTTGGCAAGGGGGAAACCTTTTTCCTGCAATTGTTACAGGATGGACTTATTCGGGCGTCGGGGATAACTCATTCCGCGAGTCGATTCGATGATGAAAAACGTACCGAAATTAAAGAAGACAGCTTTTGGCAAAAGATTCATCAGCTGGAAGCCGGCTTTCGGGAAGGGCTGGATGTGCGTGATGCCAAGCAGATGGTCAGTTCCTTACTCGATTTAGACGGCATGCTCTGGAAAGCCCGGACCAATCTGGAGAGTGAAGATAATATTACCCTGGCGAGGGAAGTGCTTCGTGACCTGATCGTGCTTTTAGGCGTTGAAATGGCTGCCCGGCCCCACAGTTCTCAGTCTGTGATGGATCCATTGGTGTCCCGGCTGCTTGATTTGCGGGCAAATTACAGAAAAGAAAAAAGATGGGCAGATGCGGATAAAATAAGGGATATTCTGTATAAGGCTAATATCATTGTTGAAGATACAAAAGACGGACAGCAATGGCGAATGATCTAACATTTGATGAACTCGTAAAGATAAGATTTAGATGGCAATGAAAAAAGCTTCACCATTTGTATAAAAACTGGCAAGGCGCGCAAATTCTTCAGAATGAGGCGTAGCTGGCCTACTCCGCAGTGACGAAGAATGCAGCGTAACACAGAATTTGGGGTTTTTACGAAGCCATCAATTTTGTTTGATAAGGGGGCATATACCATGCTTCAGCATCCCGGTTTAAACATTTTGTATGTTGTATCAGATACAAATAATGCGTTAAAACAGTTTATCGAATTTCTGTATCAGATCCCCCATGTGTCGGTGGCAGCAAGCAAATCGCTTCCTGAAGATCTGGGAAAATTTCATGCAATTCTGACCGAATCCGCATCCCGCTTTTTGCCAGTACCTTCTTATTTGGAAAACTTTGTGCGTTCCGGCGGATTGTGGTTTTCCCTGATTGGCTTGTCGGAAAATCCGGTTGATTCGATTTTCGGCGTTGCTCCAGGGCCTGTCGGGCCGGAGGCGGAGTTAAGAGTGCTGTTTCAGGATCGTTTTGGTTGTATTGCTGAGCGCCTGGCAGATATGTCTTATATCCGCGGAATTTACCAGGCGCTTTCAATCAAAAGAGAGGATGTGAAGACCTTGCTGGTCGCAGACTGGCATTTTCAGCAGATGCCGTTGATGAGCTATCGGGCGGTTGATGCCGGTCATGCGGTTTGCACCACAATTCAGGATTTTAACAGCTTTTTTGTCCGGAAAACGGTTTACCGGCTGATCCGTCAGTTGTCGGCTGTCCCGGCTGCTGCCGACAATCTGTCCGTCGGTATTCTGGGGTACGCCCCGTCAGTGGGTGAACTTCATGGTAAAGGGATTGAAACAACCCCCGGTCTGACGTTAAACGCCATATGTGATTTAAATCCAGATCAACTGCAAACGGCTGCAAGCAAATTCCCGGATGCGGTTTTATATGAATCGTCAGATGTGCTGGCCAAAGACGGCAGCATCGATCTGGTGATTATCGCCACCCCGCCCAATACCCATGCATCATTAAGCATTCAACTGATGGCGGCCGGCAAGCACGTGATTTGTGAAAAGCCGCTGGCAATTAATCGCCAGGAAACGGACCGCATGCAGGAGATGGCAGAACAGATGGGCGTCCATCTGAGCTGTCACCAGAACCGGCGGTTTGACCAGGATTTTCTGGCCATCCAGCAGGCTGTTTCCGAAAACCTGATCGGTGACCTTTTTTACATGGAAACTTTTGTGGGCGGTTTTTACCACCCCTGCGGGCACTGGCATTCGCATGCGCCTGTTTCCGGGGGGACTGCCTATGATTGGGGTGCCCATTACCTTGACTGGATGGTTGCACTGATTCCCGATAAAGTGGTCTGGGTTTCCGGGGCCTCACAGAAACGGGTCTGGCATGACGTGACCAATGCGGACCACGAACAGATTCGGGTGGGGTTTTACAACAAGGCGGAAGCGTTTTTCATTCATTCGGATATTGCGGCCATCCGCAAGCCCAAATGGTATCTGCTGGGAACCAAAGGCGGTATCGTCGGATACTGGCGGGATATCACATCGTTTGAAATTGATCCCCTGCTTTACTATGAACAGCACGATATTCCGGCAACGGAAATGCCGCCGGATCTGCGATTGACCCGCCGGCATCCGGACGGAAACCTGGTGGAACAGAAAATGGCCCTGCCGTCACGCGAAAAATATCCCTTTCATAAAAATATCGCCGACCACCTGCTGCTGGGTGAACCACTGGCCGCCCCGCTGGAAGATTCGGTTAAGGTCGTTTCCATTCTGGCCGCCGCAGCAATTTCGTCGGCAAATGGCGGGAAACCGGAGCAAATACAATGAACCGGAAAATCAAATGGGGAATTCTGGGCAGCAATGCCTTGATTGCCGTTAAATGCGTTATTCCGGCCATTGTTAAATCAAGAAACGGCAATATTCACGCAATAGCCTCAGGCAACCGGCAGCAAGCCGGTGTGGTCGCTGAAAAATACAATATTTCAAATGTTTATGGCCATTATGAAACGGTTTTAAGTGATCCTGAAGTGGATGCTGTTTATATTCCTTTGCCGAATCACCTGCATCTTCCGTGGACGATCAAGGCATTAAAGGCCGGGAAACATGTATTATGTGAAAAACCGCTGGCAAAAAATGAAGCCCAGGCCCGGGAGATGGCTGATGCAGCATTAGCTGCCGGCTGTTATCTTATGGAAGCCATGATGTACCGGTTCCATCCCCGCAGTCTGGCTGTGCTTGACATGATCAAAAACGGCCGCATCGGCAATCCTCGCCTGATCCGGGCGGCTTTCTGTTCTAATATGGGTGAAGACAGTCTCAAACGCGCGGATAATTTTCGATTCAGCAGGGAAAAAGGCGGGGGGGCCTTGCTGGATGTCGGGTGCTACGGCGTCAGCATCGCCAGGTGGCTGATGGGTTGTGAACCGATAAAAGTTCAGGCATCCGCGCACTGGCATGCGGGGGGCGTTGATGTTCATACCGCCGGTATCCTTACGTTTCCGGATAACGGCCTTGCCATTGTTGAATCCAGTTTTATATCAGCATTACAGCAGACTTATACGGTTGCCGGCGCAGATGGTGCGATTGAGCTGCCGCACAATGCCTACATCCCCTGGGAGGCGGATGCTTATATTTTTATCCGCGAACGGGATGAAGAAAACGGACAAAAAATGATCATTCCGGGGGCGGATGAATATCAGCTGATGGTCGAGCATTTTGCCGATGTGCTGCTTACCGGCGAATCCCCCCGAATAACGCTTGAGGACAGCATCAATAATTTAATCGTGCTGGATGCGCTGGCAAAATCCGCGCGATTCGATAAAATAATTGATTTGGGTTAAATAAAATCATATGTGCCGCAGCCAGAGAATAAAGCGAATAAATATATCTGCAATTTCCATGGAAGAATTCGAAAATATCTTTGGTGAAATTGCCCACGGTCTGAACTGGAACTGCCTGTTTATGCTTCCCTTTTGGCTGAAAAGCTGGTGGCAGGTATTTGGTGCCGATAAATCACAACTGATTTTAGCTGTCCGGTCAGAAACGTCTTTGCTGGGTGTTGCCCCGCTCATGCTGGAAGGGCAGACAGCAAAATTTCTTGGGAGTGAATCGGTCTGCGATTACCAGGACATGATTGTTGCCGACAAATGCCCTGATAATTTTTATTCACAGCTGCTGGAACATTTGAAAAATATGGGTGTTGGCCGTCTGGAACTCGGGGCTCTGCGTCCGGATTCAAAAACGCTGGCCGGTTTATCACAAACCGCCGAAAAACTGGGGTATCATTTTAGCTGTGAGCCGGTGGACAGGTTTTATGAACTGGAACTCCCCAAGACCTGGGACGGCT
The DNA here is from genome assembly GCA_030145385.1 of Desulfococcaceae bacterium. GTDB lineage: Bacteria > Desulfobacterota > Desulfobacteria > Desulfobacterales > Desulfosalsimonadaceae > SURF-3. Next base: position 8,067 of record JAQYVU010000036.1, on the reverse strand, counting down.
ACCTTCATGGCCTGAATGGAAAGCAGCGCCACGAGGTCCGCCGGAAAGTCAGGCGGCTTGAAGAGGCCGGACAGGTTGACTTTTATGTGATCAATAACAAAGAAAAGGATGCAATTGATAATGCTTTTGAGGAATTTCTTTCATTATTTGAGGCAAGCCGAAAGGACAAGGCCGAATTTTTAACTGACCCGATGAAATCTTTTTTCCGGTCTCTGGCAATAACAATGGCAGAACGGGATATGCTGCAGCTCGGATTTTTATACATTGATGGTAAGGCTGCGGCCGCCACGTTTTGTTTTGAATACACTGATACTGTTTTTTTATACAATAACGGATATCACCCGCAATTCCGTGATCTGAGTGCGGGGTCTCTGGGCAAGATCTTCAGCATTAAACACAGTATTGAAAAAAAAATAGCCGGCTATAATTTTTTAAAAGGCGATGAAGCATATAAAGAGCGACTGGGCGGCAGGCCTGTGCCACTTTATCGGCTGACCATCGACTTAGGTCCTGAATGATTTCCAATTTCACCGCATCTGCTTCAATAGGTATCGGCAGAATTGCAATGCTCAGCATTCACTCAAGTCCTGTCGGTGATTTGGGGACCCGTGATAACGGTGGCATGAGTGTTTATATCCGGGAACTGGCTAGAGAACTTGGCAATTCCGGAGTTTTTGTCGATGTGTTCACGCTGTGTCAGAATCAGCCAGTTTCTTCCATTATCCCTATGTTTAAAAATGTCCGGCTGATTCGGCTGAATGTCCGGCTGAAACACCTGGATATTCAAGCCGGTCAAAAAATTACCAAAAAGAATCTGTTTGATTATTTGCCGGCCGTTTTTGCCGCATTCAATGAAACATTTGAAAAAGAAGGTTTAACGTACGATCTTGTTCATAGCCACTACTGGCTTTCCGGCGTGCTGGGCAGACAAATAAAGCAAGTGCATGGGATGCCGCATATTACGACTTTTCATACCATGGGCGCAGTCAAAAATCGGGCTTGTTCCCAGGAGTCGGAACCGGCTTCTCGCATTGAACAGGAAAAAGAACTGGCTGCCGACTGTGACCGGATCGTTGCATCCACGCAGAATGAAACACATGATCTGATATCGATGTATCACGTGGCAGCGGAAAAGATCGGCGTTGTTCCGGCCGGAGTCAACCTGGCGCTTTTTCAGCCTGTGGATAAGGCTGCTGCCCGCCGGGAAATCGGCTTTAATGATGATGCGCAATTGCTGCTGTATATAGGCAGAAATGTTCCGGTGAAAGGGCTGGCGCGGTTATTGAAAATTATGTCTGCTGTCAATTCTCAAAAACGGGCTCACCATTGGAATCAAAATCGGGATCAAACCCGTTTTCGGCTGCTGGTCGTCGGCGGGGATGATGACAATGAAAAACTTATATCCGTTATAAGAAACTTAAAAATTCAAAAGGCGGTAAATCTGATCGGACGCAAGGATCAGGAGCTTTTGCCAGCGTATTATAGTGCCGCAGATATGTTGGTGGTGCCGTCATATCATGAAAGCTTTTGTCTGGCAGGCCTTGAATCCCTGGCATGCGGCACACCGGTTGTCAGCACGCCGGTAGGGGCGATGCCGGAGATTATCAATCACAAAAATGGATGTGTTATAGCAGAAGAGAATGACAGAGAAATGGTGAAGGCGATTATAAAAGTCGCCGGCAAGCAGCAAAAGGGCCTATTTGACGCAAAACAGATTCGGGAATCTGTTCAGGGTTATGCATGGGCGAACCCGGCAAAATTGATGATTAAAGAATATCAGAAACTTTTGGCCCATTAAAAAATACAGCAGAGAAGAAGGAAAAAAAATTGGAAAACAAGGCTGATTATTTGATTATATCCGCGCATCCGGATGATGCGGAATTCGGTGTTGCCGGATCGGTTGTCCAATGGACGGCCGCCGGAAAGCAGGTGGTTTATGTTGTTTGTACCAGCGGCGACAAAGGCAGCAGTGACCCGGATATGGAGCCGCGGCAGCTGGCGGAAATCCGTGAGGAAGAGCAATCAGAGGCTGCAGCGCTTTTAGGGGTCAGCAAAGTCGAGTTTTTAAGATATCCGGACCAGGAACTGGAAGACACACCGGTTTTCCGGAAACATATTGTCCGCATGATCCGGATTTACCGGCCAAAGGTCATCGTTACTTCGGATCCTTACCGGAGATATATCTGGCACCGGGATCATCGAATTGCCGGCCAGGTGGCTCTGGATGCTGTCTATCCGTATGCCCGGGATCGGCTGGCATACCCGGATTTAATCGATGAAGGCATTCTGCCGCACAAGGTAAAAGAGATCTGGTTCTGGGGATCAGAAGAGATCAACCGGCGGGAAGATATCAGCAACGTCATGGAGACTAAACTGGCGGCGTTGTTTTGTCATAAAAGTCAGATGGCATCGATGGGGACTCAACATGCCGAAATTTGGGTGAAAAATAAATGTAAAGAAATGGCGTCAGGAACAGATTTTACATACGCGGAGGGGTTTCACAGAGTTAAAATTCCTTTGTAAAAGAGAAATAAGACACTTTCGGGATTTCATCGATATCAGAGGTTTGATATGCCAGCGTGGTGATGGAGCCGGTGGCCGGATAATCTTTAAGGATACCCAATTTATTTAAATTTAATTTGTTTGCAGCAGTCGCGGGGATTTTTTTTGCCCGGAAAATGGCAAATAAAATTACATCTCCATGCGTGACGGCGGCTGCGTGTTGTCCATAATGACACTTTCGGATGCGCTGGATAAATTTTTGGGTCCGTTGGGTCACATCTTCCGGCTGTTCGTATTTCGGGTCTTTACCGGCATAAACGTCCCAGAGATAGGGCGCGAGCATTTTGCTCGGCTGCCCCTGGAAAGACGAATAAACTTCTGTAATCAAAGAAGATATTTTTAGTTTGAGTTGAGGATGGAATTTAAGGATTTCGTTTGCTGTCTGTCGGGCGCGGAGCATCGGGCTGCTATAGACACTGTCAAACTTCCAGCTTTTAAGTGCCTCGGCAGCTTGGGCAGCTTCCTGTTGTCCGTTGCTGTCAAGTTTGAATCCCGGCAGGCGCCCATAAAAAATGTCATCCGGATTTTTTACATGACCATGACGGATCAGGGATATGCGGGTAGGGGTGCTGTTAATTGGACCGGCCATCGGATATAAAATTATCGATCATCGAAAATGCAATGTCATCCGTGTATTGTACCGGCGGGCGTTTGCAGTATAACGCGGACGGCGCTTCGAGCACCCCCCCAAGGTTCCGGTCCAAAGCCACTTTACACAAGCGGATGCAGTCGATGGCCGCCCCGGCAGAGTTGGGAGAATCTTCAACCGACAGCCTCAGTTCCAGGTTCATGGGCACATTGCCGAAGATGCAGCCTTCCATTCTGATGAACGCCACTTTGTTGTCATTGAGCCACGGGACATAATCACTGGGACCGATGTGGATTTTCCGGTCATCCAGCCTCTGTTTCATGACCGATTTAACGGCCTCGGTTTTGGACTGTTTTTTTAAAGACAGCCGGTTTTGATCCATCATGTTTAAAAAATCCGTATTGCCGCCGGTGTTCAGCTGATATGTGTTGTCGATTTTCACGCCCCGTTTTGCGAACAGGTTGACCAAGGAGCGATGGATGATGGTGGCTCCCATTTGTGATTTGATATCATCGCCGATGATCGGAATGTTTGCTTTTTTAAATTTTTCCGCCCATTTCGGGTTTCCTGCAATAAACACCGGGATGTTGTTGATGAATGCGATTCCGGCTTCCAAAGCGCACTGGGCGTAAAACCGGGTGGCTTTTTCGGACCCCACCGGCAGGTAATTGAGTAATATTTCCGTACCGGAATTTTTCAGGATTTCAATGACATTTTTTTTATCAGGCTCTGGTTGGTTGCTGAGTACAAACGTATAGTCATCATCATAGTTTTTCATATGATCCGCACAGCCGTCTAAAATTGCGCCCATTGATACGGTAACGTTTGCATGCGGCATGTTTTGAGTGAATTTCAGGGTACAGTTCGGCGGCTGAAAAATGGCTTCATGAACATCTTTGCCCACTTTTCTCCGATCAATATCAAATGCGGATGTAACAACGATATCTGAAGGTGTGTATCCGTTTATTTTCCAGTGTAAGAGGCCGATGGATTCTTCTTCTGTCTTGTATCGATAGTATTCGATGCCCTGAAGCAGGGAGCTTGCACAATTGCCGGTACCAATGATTCCGATCTTTATGGGCTGCATACGAAATCCCTCCAACCATTTTAAAAAGCCAGTTTAGTGTAACTGACGGATAAAAAAATTAAAAAATTTTATCGTAAGGAAATTGGAACCAAATACAAAAATTCAGGAAGTCGATTTTTTAACTGCGGTATTGGCGAAACAATTTAATCCGTTCGTTCGGGGTATCTGGGTTTTATGTATCCAAATATTGTTTAAAATACAATGGTTTTTCTTTTTTGGCATTCCCTCTTCAGCCCCTGGTTTTGTGTTAGAATTAAACCCGCCTGAATCATTTGATTTATCGATAGGTTGAGAGTAAAATGCCGGGAAACTGATTTTTTTACTTTTCCGGAGGATCAATCATGACTGATTTTGTTCATTCGTTTTTATTTCATGACACCCCGATTATAAAAAAAGGGGAAACGGTTTCGGTTGCCATGGTGATGGATTTCAGTAAAGAGGGGTGGGTCGGAATCCCCCATGGCGGGATCGGTATGGGGGCCATTATGGAACTGGTTCCGGGGATAGGACTCGCTGAAACGGATCAGGGCGATGTTCAGTATCCGGTGGTCTGTCGTTTCCGAATGGGGGGTTCTGAAGCACGGGTTGGGGACCGGGTGGTTATTCAGGCGGCACCTTCCGAAGGCGGGATATCCGGCCGCATATCTGTTGAAAATGCCGATATGCCCTATATCACGAGTGATTGCACATTCGGTGATCAGATTGCAGAAATTGATTCATATGCACGTGATTATGTGCCGTCATGCTATTCTCAAATCAAGGGCCGGCTGGATCATATTCCTCATTATCGGAACTGCTTTGTCTGCGGGGTGGATCGTAAAGCGCCGGGTCTGAAACGGCGGTTTCATCTGTGGAAAAGTCCTCACGGTCATGTTGTATGCGCCTTTGCCGGGTTCAATGAAGAAGACAAAGATACGTTTTACCTGTTTGAGCGAAACGGCTTTATTCATCCCATGGGGCTGCTGGCTGTGCTCGACGAAACCATGGGGTGGGGCGGATTTTTTACATCAGCAAACGGCGGCGTCTCCGTCCGGCTCAACTATAAATTTTTGAGAAAAATAGGTGTTCATGAAAAACTGGTGTTTTTTGGGCGGGGTGAAAAAGTCCTGGGCCGAATTGACAAACGGATGCTTTTCTGGGCATCCGGCTGCGGGGTTGTAATGAAAGATGACGGGTCCTTTGAAAAGGTCGTCGAATCTTCAGGCCAGTGGTATGCCATGGCAGCATTAACCGAACAGATGAGAACAGACCTCATACCCAAATCCCTGACCCAAAAAGCGTTTGCATCTGTCCGGGAAAAAATAAGCTGCTGAATTATTCGAGCGGTGCAGGCCACACTTACAGTAAATAGCTTTTATGTATAGTCTTCAGTATATTGGAGGCCTTTTTTCGATTAATGATTGTGTTTGCATGGTCAGAGCCGCCATTATGGCTTCAAGCAGACAGCTTCAAATAATGGGAATCCGGATGTTCTGCAATTTGGTATGAACCAGCTGGTAAAGTTTTGTGCTGTTTTTATCGTGATATTTTGCTTGACAATGGAATCGTGTTAAAGGAATATGTAAAAAGCTGTATTTTAAGTAAACTCAAATTCATACAGTTTTTTCTCTATCTTTCGTTAATCCCCAAAAGTGTTTGAAGGCAACCGGGCAGCTTGTAAAATATGAAACGGCACTTGATAAATTTTGTCAGACACTGAACACCGTTTACTGATGCGGTCGTTGATTTTTTTAAATAATAGCGTTTTTTGCTTGATAGTCGGAGGGTTACTAGTACGCACTATTCAACCAACACGATCTGAGGGGGGCTTATGAAAAACAATCTATTGAATCAATTTGTTCTTTGCATGTTATCGGTCGGCTTTTTTTTATCTGCGACAGTTTTTTTATCCGTTTTTGACGTGCCGGCTTCGGCATTTCAGTTTGAAAAAGGAGATTTGCAGGGCAGTCTGGATACGACTCTCTCTTATGGCTTGCGATGGCGTGTACAAGGCCGGGACAAAGACATTATCGGTTTAACCAATGGCGGCAATGCATTTTCTGTTAACGGAGATAACGGGAACCTGAATTACGGCACAGGACTGGTCAACAATGCGCCGAAAATAACATCTGACCTGGAACTCAATTATTTGAATTTCGGGGCATTTGTCCGGGGCTCGGCATTTTATGATTTTCAAATGGAAAACGGCAGCAAGAAGAAAATTGAGCTGACCGATGATGCGATGGATCTTGTGGGCAGTGATGCCAAAATCCTTGATGCGTATCTTTCCGGCAATTTTGACATTGCGGACCTGCCCCTTGAAATCCGTGTGGGTGATCAGGTGGTCAGCTGGGGAGAGGGCACTTTTTTCCAGGGCGGTATCAATGCCATCAACCCCATTGATGTCGGCGCCATCCGGCTTCCCGGCGCTGAGCTGCGAGAAGCATTGGTCCCTGAGGGCATGGTGTATGCAGCCATGGGCGTCACTGATAATGTTTCGTTTGAGGGCCTGTATCTTTATGACTGGGACAATAGCGACATTGATCCGCCGGGATCTTATTTTGCCACCACTGATGTGGCCGGTGCGGGTGGGAAAAAAGTGATGCTGGCGTTCGGGTCAATTTCTGATGAAGGAACAGATCTGGGTCCTTTGGGCTTTAACCCGGATTTTCTGGCGGTAAAACGAGGCCCGTCGGATAACGCTGATGATCAGGGCCAGTATGGGGGAGCGATTCGATATTTTGCAGAAGCGTTAAATGATACGGAATTCGGTTTTTATTTTGTTAATTATCATAGCCGGGTACCCCTCTTAAGCGCCCGTACAGGCACCGAAGAAGGCGTGGCGGCATCTTCACCAGCCGGATTTGCGCAAACTCTGGCCGCAGTGGGGGGAGATGTTGCCACCGCAGCAGCATTGACCGTTAATAATTATTCGAAAACAGGATATTATTATCTCGAATATCCGGAAGACATTCAAATGTTCGGGCTCAGTTTTAATACCGGACTGGGGAGTACCGGGATTGCCCTTCAGGGAGAAGTCTCACACCGGCCGGACCTTCCGCTGCAAATGGATGATGTGGAACTGGTCCTGGCATACCTTTCACCTATTGGATTCAACCCGACATATAAGGATAATCAGGTCGGCATCTATGGTGCCGATGAAATTATCCAGGGATATATTGAAAAAGACGTTACCCAGGCGCAAATGACGGCTACCAAGGTGTTTGGTCCGACGTTTGGAGCGGATACTTTCGTAATGCTCGGAGAAGTCGGTTTTACGCATGTTTATGATATGCCGGATACAAGCGAGATGCGCCTTGAATCAGCCGGGACATATACTTCCGGCAATCCGTCTCAGTCTGTTTTACCGGCAACCGATCCCACAAAACCGTTCGGCGGGGCTCATGCCGGCAAGGCTTATGAATCGTCTTCTCATTTTGCGGATGCCGATTCCTGGGGATACCGGCTGGTTGCCAAGCTGAAATATGAAAGTGCGATTGGTCCCGTGGGCCTGGCCCCCCGTGTTGTGTGGCAGCATGATGTTTCAGGCAATTCACCCGCTCCGGGCGGTAATTTTATTGAAAACCGCCGGGCCATTACAGGCGGTATCACTGCGACTTACTTAAGCGCGTGGTCTGCGGATGTAAGCTATACGAATTTTTTTGGTGCCGACCGTTATAATCTGGTAAATGATCGCGATTTTATTCAAACCAATATTAAATATTCATTCTAAATAATGGGGGATTGATTATGCTGAGAAGAACATTTGTAAGTATCAGTCTTGCGGTACTGTTTATTTTTATCGCCTCATCGGCCGGAGCAAAGATGTCCGCAGAAGAAATTGCCCGGT
>JAQYVU010000159.1 GCA_030145385.1 Desulfococcaceae bacterium | reverse complement strand
TCTTTAAAAGGAATGCTTACCTCTTTTTCAATTGTCGCAATGTTTCTTCAAGGATTAAAAGCTGTTGTTGATGCTTTGGATTTCGGGATGATTTTTTAAGCGATAATAAAGTTTCAAGATCTAATACGTGAAGGGTATGACCTCTAAAGTTAATTTCAACTGTGTGATCGATGAGGTCTTCATAGGTTTTCCCCTTCTCAATGACTGCCAGCACATCAAGGGGGCCCATCCGTGTAGTGAATAATGCATGTACAAGGCCGGAAAAGTCATCTTTACCTGGCTATATGATTTTGTCGTCAGGACGGCGATAAATTGCGTCGACTGACTTTAAAAAACTGAAGAGTCGAGTAATATTTTCTGCAGATCGTTCATGTACAATATCCACATCCAGGGTAGTCAGTGGAGCGCTGAATAACAGCGGCAAGCCCACCAACTAAAATAAATTTTATTTCAGCATTTATCAGCGATTCAAGTATTGCACTGAGGTCGGCGTTTGTCGGTTTTCTGTAGTCTGAAGGCACTTCGTAACTCCATAATTGCCCGGGCGGCATTATCGTTTGCCAATAATCTCTCCTCAGGTGACATTCTGAGAAACATGGCGATCAGTCCTTTATCAACACTTAAATGATTTTTTATGTCATTTTTTAAGGTCATTCTGTACCTGATTTACATGTGAGGTTTAAGCGTATTTTAATTTACAATAAATCCTATAGTAATCACTTTTTCAAAAACACGCTACCGGGTCTTGAATTGTGAATTGTTCCAGAATCGGGGGACATCCATACCAATTTTTCCGTCAGGCTTTTTGTGATTTTAAAGTCTGTCAACAGTGCAGGGATGACTCTTCAGTCTTCAGCCTCACACCTTCAACCTTTTACCTTTAAAACCTAAACCGCATCTTCCAGTGCTTTTCGAAATTCTTTGGTTTCAATCTCAAGGCCGGTCCAGAGAGCAAGGCTGTTTTTTGCCTGGTGGATCAGATTCAGCAGGCCGTCATGAAACGTGATGCCGTTTTTCTGCGCTTTTTCCTGCCAGAAATTTTGCTTTCTACCGTAGTTTAAGTCAAAAATCAGTTCGCATTGCGGCAGTTTTATTTTTTCCGCAATATCCGCAAATTCTGAAGATTCCTCCCGGCTTGAAACCGTAGTGGCGTTGATCAGGATATTGACAGGAATATCATGGTCCAGCAGTTCATCTGTCAGCAGGAATTCACCGCTGGCTCGCACGGCAACCTGGCGGGCCCGTGCTTCACTGCGTGCGGCGATAAATATTTTATCCGCTTTGAGCCATTTTAACACAAATGCCGCAGCTTTAGCCGCCCCCCCGGCACCCAGGATCAGGGCGGTTTTTCCGGCCGGGTCAAACGGAATTGTTTCTAAAGCATCCATTAAACCGATGGCATTGGTGTTATATCCTTTCAGTTTGTCTTTATTTCTGGCAATGGTATTGATGGCACCGATAATTGTCGCACTTTCAGATACGGAATCCATAAAGGGGATAACCGCCTCTTTAAAAGGAACGGTCACATTCGCACCGGCGATGTGCAGGGTTTTTAAGCTTGACATGGCTTCCCCGATTTTATTCGGCTGCACCATAAACGGGACATAAGAGCCGTTGATGCCGGCCGTTTTCATCACCTGATTGAATATATCCGGAGATTTTGAGGAAAAGACCCGTTCGTCGCTGAGGATGCAGAAAACCAGGTGTTCCTTGCCGTATGAAGACTGCTGGAGTGTGAAGTCGTGGCTTTTTCCTGCCAAAAGAATGAAGTCCTTATTTGGAAAAAAATAATTAAAAAAGACAATTGTTTTGGGAAGTAACAGAACCGCTGAAATTTTTTAAAACAGATTAAATAATTTCAGCGGTTCATAGAAATGATGTATTCTTTTTTCTTACAAAAAATTACATATTGAGAAGGCTTTTAATGGAATCAAGGATATCATCCGCTGAGGCCGGTTTGGGAAGATAATCATCAGCTTCCGTGCTCATCCCGTCATAATGGGAATACCGGGTGGAGCTGACATGATCGGCCACTGCCGTTAAAAGCAGGATGGGGATGTCATTGTATTTTTCATCGGATTTAAGTTCGGAGCAGACTTTATAACCGTCTTTTTCAGGCATCATGACGTCTAAAACAATGGCATCCGGCGGATTGGCTTTTACTTTTTCAATCCCTTCCACGCCATCATAAGCGACTTCTACATCAAACCCGGCTTTTTCCAGATTTTTTTTAACTATGGAGACGAAATCCGGCTCATCATCAACAACAAGAATTCTCTTTTTTTCGCTCATATTTATCCCTCCTTTTCATCACCATGATCAGATGGGCTGCATTTCTTTTGCACAGCCTGTTATCAAAACCTTTAAATCTTCAATTTTTATTTTATTTAATTGAATCAGTAAAATCAATCTATTTCCGGCCGGGGATATAATCCGGCTCTTTCCACGATGCCCGGGACTTTTTCTTCCCATTCAATGGCCATGATATGAAATCCTTTGACCCCTTCAACGGATTTCAATCGTTCGATGGTTTCTATGCAGATATTAATGCCTTCTTCAGCCTGTTTTTCCTTGGGCGTGTCCGCCATTCGCTTAATAACATCATCCGGAACATCCATGCCGGGCACCCTGTTTTTCATGAACTTTGCCATGCCTGCGGATTTTAAGGGAGTGACGCCGGCAAGGATATATGTTTGTTCGTGAAGCCCCCGGTCACAGGCCAGCTTCATCCATTCTTCAAATTTATCCAGATTATAAATACACTGGGTCTGGATATATTCGGCACCGCAGGCTATTTTTTTTGCCAGCCGGGGAACACGAATTTCAAACGGATCCGCAAACGGGTTGGCGGCCGCGCCCACAAATAGTTTCGGCGGCCGTTTAATATCGGCTCCGCCCAGAAACTTGCCTTCATCTCGCATCATCCGAACGGTCTGAACCAACTGCATGGAGTCCAGATCATGAACGTTCTGGCCTTTGGGGTTATCTCCGAAACTTTGATGGTCTCCGGATAAACAGAGTAAGTTGAATATATCAAATGATGCGGCCCCTAAAATATCACTTTGAAGGGCAATACGGTTTTTGTCCCGGGTTACCATCTGGAGCATCGGTTCCAGACCCATTTGTTTGATATGGATGCAGGCTGCCAGGCTGGACATGCGTGTAACTGATGTCTGGTTATCTGTTACGTTTATCACATCCACATGATCTTTGATCAAATTTGCTTTTTCAATAACCTCTTCCGGGTCAGAACCCCGGGGGGGGCCCACTTCGGATGTGACTGCCAGATGTCCTTCTGAAAGAATTTTTTCAAGCTTGCTGGGTGTTTTCACGCTCATATCTGAACATCCTCCCTGACAACTTTTCGTGGTCCGCCAGCCCTGTCCGTGGACCAATCCTTAATTGAACAGATTTTTTCATAGTCTTCAAGCCGGCCTAACGCTTTTAGCCGGTCGATGATCAATTGCCATGCGCAATCCAGGTTTGAATCGATTTCACATTTTCCATTTGAAGAACCGCCGCAGGGACCATTTAAAATTCGTTTGGCGCATCGGGATACCGGGCAGATGCCGCCGGTAATGGCCAGCATACAGTTACCGCATGCCTGGCAGCGTTCCGTCCATAAGCCCCGTTGTTCTGTGGCACCCAGAAAACAAGTATTTACGCCCGGGTAGATCGGGACGGAATGGTATTTTTCAGCCATAAACTGGACGCCGACCCCGCAGGCAAGTGAAACAATGGCATCATATTCATCTGCGACATCCCTGATTTCTTCAAGGTATTCATGATCGCATTGTCTTTCCAATGTGACTTCATCAATTTTGACGTCTTCGCCCTGGTTCAGAAAATACATTCGAAGCGCTGATGCCAGCACACCGACTTCTTTTTTCCCGCCGGCTTCACAAACGGTTACGCATTCATTGCAGCCTAGTACCAGAATTTTTTTACATCCCTGTACGTATTCAATAATTTCCTCAACCGGTTTTTTATCAGCAACAATCATAAATTCGACCTTTCCTTATATAAGATTTCAAGATCGGTGATACGCCCAGAATTACGATATTTCGCAGTTATGGGAGAAGTCCCTGTTATTGTTGTTTTTCGTTACCAAAGATTCGATAAACGATGTGAACCTTTTCTAAGCGGCTTGCTTCTTTTTTAATTTAATGGGGTTTGGCCCCAGTTCCATAATTATTTCATGGATTTCATTGGCATACCGGGCAAATGTAGGTCCTTCGCCGGACGATAAGTTATACATTTTCACCCGATCTCCACCGATCCCGACGGTGGTAAGGATTTTTTGCACCTGTTCTACCCGCTTGCGGGCCCTGAAATTGCCGGATTTAAAGTGACAGTCACCTTCCATGCACCCGATCACACATACACCGTCGGCCCCCTTTTCAAACGCCCGCAGCATATGAATGATATCGACTTTGCCGGTGCAGGGAACACGGACGATTTTAATACTTGTCGGGTAGGTCAATCGCATCGAACCTGCCAGGTCCGCAGCAGAGTAACCTCAGTAATTGCAGCAGAATGCGAGAATAATCGGTTCAAAATCCTGACTCATATCACTCCCTCCAGTAAGGCATCCACCTTGCTCAGTAATTGTTCGTCTTCATACCAGTTTAATTCAATCGCTTTAGCCGGGCATTCGGCAGCACACGCACCGCAACCCTGGCATAATGCATCATCAATATAGCTGACACCTTCATCATTGATCTGCGGGACCCCATAAGGGCAGCTTCGGACACAGATCAGGCAGGATGCACATTTTTCCTGGTCCACGTATGCCGTGACCGCAGAAAGCGTCAGGTGGGGTTGTGAAAGGAAGGTTGTAGCGCGCGAGGCAGCCGCCTGGGACTGGGCAATGGTTTCCGTGATCAGTTTTGGGCTGTGGGCTGTGCCGCAGACAAAGATTCCTTCGGTGGCCATTTCCACCGGCCGGAGCTTGACGTGGGCTTCAATAAAGTAATTTTCAGCATTCCGGCCCAGTTTCATAATCGACGCCAGTTCCTCGGTGTCTTCAGCCACAACGCCGGCGCTTAATGTCACAATATCCGTGTCCACAGACAGCTTCCGGCCCAAAATATGATCGGTAAAGGTAACTGTCAGGGTCTCTTCGGAGGTGGTGACTTCCGGCGGATCATCAGCGTTAAACCGGAAAAAGAACACACCGAGTTTTCTCGCCTGGGTGTAATATTCCTCCATCAGGCCATAGGTTCTGATATCTCGATACAGTATAAAGACCTGGGTATCCGGGTTCAGCTCCTTGATATGAATGGCATTTTTGATGGCACTCTGGCAGCAGATTCTGGAGCAGTTGGGATTCTCCTCATTTCTGGAACCCACGCACTGGATCATGACCACCTGATCCAGATTATCCGCACCATCGTTTTCAAGTTTTTCCGCCAGATCAATCTGCGTCATGACATTCGGGTTTTGACCGTACAGGTATTCTTTGGGTGTATATTCATTGCCGCCGGTGGCTAAAATGATAACCCCGTGATCAATTTTTCGTTCATACATACCCGGCCCGACAAGAACTTCTGTTTTAAAGTTTCCTTTAAATCCTGAAAAATCGACGATCAGCGACTGAGTCAGAACCTGTATTTTGGGATGATTTTTTACTTTTGTTACAATTTGAGAAAGATAGGCCTGGATATCTGCACCTTCAATGGTTTTATGCAGCCGATTGGCCAGTCCGCCCAACTCGTCTTCTTTTTCCACCAGCACCACTTCAAAGCCCTGGTCTGCAATACCGAGCGCGGCATTCATCCCGGCAACTCCGCCGCCAACAATGAGCGCGCGGTAAGTAACCGGAATCTGCCTTTCATGCAGGGGCGTCAATGATGCAGCTCTTGCAACTGACATTTTGACCAGCTCTTTTGCTTTTTTAGTGGCCTCTACCGGTGAATCTGAATGGACCCAGGAGTTCTGATTTCTGATGTTGGCCATTTCAAACAGATATTTGTTCAACCCGCATTTTTCCAGCGTATCCATGAAAATCGGTTCATGGGTTTTGGGGGTGCAGGAAGAAACAACAATCCGGTTTAACTGGTTTTCCTTGATGATCTCTTTCATCTGGTCCTGCGCATCCTGGCTGCAGGTAAAGAGATTTTCTCCGGAGTAAACAACATTCGGCAATGTTTTAGAGTATTCCATGACATCCGGTACATCTATAACACCGGCAATGTTGATACCGCAGTCACAAACAAAAACGCCGATACGCGGCTCTCCGCTCACATCGATTTCATCCGGAACATCCACCGTTTTAATTCGGGTGCCGCGGGCTTGGGCCATATACCGGCCCGCCACACATGCCGCCGCACTGGCTTCCGTAACGGATGTGGGAATGTCTTTGGGGCCCTGGAAAACGCCGCAGGCAAAAACACCCGGCCGGCTGGTTTCCATCGGGGCGAACGGTTCGGTTACCGCAAAGTTGTTTTTGTTCAGTTCAATGTCAAGCAGGTTGGCTGTTTTAATGGCGGATTCTGAAACCTGAAGGCCCACAGAAAGGACCACCATATCAAATTCTTCTTCACAAATGGCGCCGGCTTCATTTGCATAGCGAAGCATGAGATTTCCGGTGTCTTTTATTTTATCGATGGTATGGATTCTGGCTTTTTCAAATCGCACCCCATCATCATCTTTGGCACGCAGGTAATATTTTTCATAATCTTTGCCAAATGTCCGGATATCCATATTAAAAATGACCGTGTCCAGATCGCTTTTTGAGTGTTCCTTGGCGATCATGGCCTCTTTGACTGCATACATACAGCAGACCGAGGAGCAATAACCATTGCCGCATCGATTCGTGTCTCGTGATCCGATACATTGCAGCCAGGCGATTTTTTCCGGCTCCTTTTCATCTGACGGCCGAACCAGGTGACCCATGGTGGGGCCGGATGCGGAAAGTATCCGTTCAAATTCCAGGCTGGTCATCACATTGGGGCTGGTTTTATAATGATAGATATCTTCCAGTGAGGAAGGGTCAAAAACGTCATTGCCAGGGCAAAGGATGACGGAACCGACTTCAACAGTTTCTTCAATGGCTGTCTGGCTATGGTCAATGGCGCCGGCAAGGCAGGCATCCACACACTGATAACATTCGGAACAGATACCGCATTTCAGACACCGGTCTGCTTCAAGTTTTGCTTCACTTTCATTATAGCCGTATGAGACTTCCAGAAAATTGCATTCTCTGGCTTCAGGATCCAGGCACCGGACCGATGTTCTGGTTCGTAAAGGCTCGTTGATAATATCGGGTTTTTCAAATTCCCAGATTTTTTCGCGGCCCTGTGTTAAATCGATACCGTTTATAAAACGGTGGATGCTTTCTGCTGCTTCATTACCGCAGGCAACGGCATCCACAACTGATTTGGGTCCGTAAAAAGCATCGCCGCCGGCAAAAACCCATTCAATAGGTGTTTGAAGAGTGATTGGGTCGGCCGCAAGGCCACCCACGCGGGTGGTGGCAATATCCTGTTCAGTTATATGTTCGAGGTCCGTTGACTGTCCGATGGCAACAATAATCGTATCCCCGAAAAAGGCCTGGCAATCAGTCTCATCATATTGCGGGCTGAACCGGCCGTCATCATCAAAAACCGCTGAGCAGGTTTTAAATTCAATGCCGGATACCCGGTTGCTTTTATCAATAAAAAAGTCTTTGGGCCCGAAGCTGTTGACGATATTAATATCTCCTTCAAGGGCTTCTTCGATTTCGTGCTCCCATGCCGGCATTTCATCCCGTGATTCCAGGCAGACCAGGGTGACGTTATCCGCGCCTTTTCGTTTGGCGCACAGGGCAACATCAATGGCAACGTTTCCGCCGCCGATAACCAGGACATCCTTGCCGATGGATACATCCTTGCCCATGGACACATCACGCAGAAAATCCACACCTTGCAAAACACCTTCGGCATCTTCGTTTTCAACACCCAGTCTGCGGCCGCCATGCAGGCCGATTGCCATAAATGTAGCTGAAAATCCGTCAGATTTCAGGCTTTCCAATGTGATATCCTTGCCGAATGTAACATTGGTTTTGATTTCCACTCCCATTTTTTCAATGGTCTGGATTTCGCTGTTGAGGATATTTCTCGGTAATCGGTACTCCGGGATGCCGACTGCCATCATGCCGCCGGCAATTGGCAGTTTTTCAAAAATAGTTACCTGATATCCCTGCAAAGCCAGAAAATAAGCGGCTGCCAGTCCGGCCGGGCCGGATCCGATAATGGCGACTTTTTCGTCTCTTTTTTCCGGTACTGCGGGAATATATGGGGAATCTTCGCCGCCTTCCCAGTCTGCCAGGAATCGATGCAGTTCTCGGATTGCTAAAGATTCGTCGTAATCGCCCCGGGTACATTCGCCTTCGCAGGGATGGTGACAAACCCGGCCGCAGATACCCGGGAAAGGGTGGTCCTGTTTGAACAGTTTTAATGCTTCAAAATATTTACCCTCATTGATCAGGGCAATGTAGCCCTGGATACTGACATGGGCCGGGCAGGTGGCCTTGCAGGGTGCGGTTCCGCGCTTGCTGATAGCAAAGGCGCCAGGAATGGCCTGGGGATATTTTTTAAAAACAGCCTTGCGGGTTGACAGGCCTTTGTCCTGCTCGTTGGGGACTTCAATGGGACAGACTTTTGTACATTCCCCGCAGCTGGTACATTTTGAAAGATCAACGTATCTTGCTTCCTGGCGGATTTTTGCTTTAAAATTTCCCGGTTCGCCCGCTAAAGCTAAGATTTCTGTCCCGGTTTTAAGCTCAATGTTTAAGTGCCGGCCGACCTCGACCAGTTTGGGTGAGATAACTCACATGGCACAGTCATTGGTGGGAAATGTCTTATCCAACTGGGACATGAGGCCCCCGATGGCGGAGGACTTTTCGAGAAGATATACGTAATATCCTGAATTCGCTAAATCAATGGCAGACTGCATGCCTGCAATGCCGGCCCCGACAACCATGGCAGAGCCGATGGTATTTTTTTTCTTATC
>JAQYVU010000158.1 GCA_030145385.1 Desulfococcaceae bacterium | reverse complement strand
TATAAAGTTGATAACGACAGAACCGTCAGAAGCATAGTCGAGCGCATGAAAAAACGATTAACCGCTGATAGAGATTTGGCCCGGGAGATGGAAGAATTGAAGGGCTTAATTACAAAAAGTCAAGAATGGACTTGACCCCTTTACAGTCAATGGTTATGCAATTGATTACGAGTATGATGCATTTGGCCGAATGGATCAGGTGGGCTGGAATATCAGCGGAAACATCGGGAATTCAGATTATGGTTATGTAGAAAATTCTAATCTGCTGGCATCAGTGTCTGTGAATGGTAATTTTCAGACTGCATACACATATGAAGATCACAGGAATTTAAAAACAAGCATTCAAAATACATTTGCACCGCAAATTATTTCTCAATATGATTATGAATATGATGAACTGGGACGGCGAACCTCTGTGGTCAATACCGGATTAGCGTTTGCGAGCCAAGAAGCATTTAATCAATATGTATATAATGACAGAAATGAGGTTACGGAATCCTCCCGGTTCATGGGAACCGATCCGGATAACATCACACAGCCGGTGGAACCGGAAAAAAGGATTTATGAATACGATCCCATCGGAAACCGGAACAGCGCGACCGAAGGTGCGGAATCCAAATCCTATGCTGCCAACAGCCTGAATCAGTATGAAGAAGTCACGGCAGGTGGAAGTACTGTATCTCTAAGCTACGATGAAGACGGCAATCTGACGGCTTACAATGGCGTAAATTATACGTACAATGCCGAAAACAGACTGATAGCGGTTGAACCGGCAACCCCGGTTGATGGAGATACCAAGGTTGAAAATACCTATGATTATATGGGCCGAAGAGTCAAAAAGACGGTCTATGATTATAGTGCGGACTCTTGGAATTTGGAAAAAGAACTCCTGTTTGTTTATGACGGCTGGAATCTTATTGAAGAAATCACAGTCGTTGGAGCAAGCGAAACTAGCCGTTACTTTGTCTGGGGTCTTGATCTTTCTCAATCACTGCAAGGCGCGGGCGGCATTGGCGGACTTTTGGCAACAGTTGACGGAAGTGATACCTATTACTTTGCTTACGATGGAAACGGAAATGTCGGCCAGGTCATTGACGCATCGACCTCTACCATCGCAGCCTCATACCAGTACGATCCATTCGGAAACCTGATCAAGGCTGACGGTGCTTATGCGGATGAAAATCCCTACCGATTCTCTACAAAATACTTTGATACCGAAACCGAACTTTATTATTATGTTTACAGATATTACTCTGTGGAGCTGGGGCGTTGGATCAACAAGGATCCGATTGGAGAGGCTGCATTTTTTAACAACTATATCGCGAATAAGCAAATTGATGAGATATTGAACTTAATCAATGAAGGCCTTCTTCCGCCTTATTTGATGGTGAATAACAACACAATTCATAATGTCGATTACCTCGGTCTCTGTCCAAAGAACACCTGTGATAGATGGAAACTGACTATAGTCTCTACTGGTACCTTTGGTGATACTCAAGCAGGCATGATTATTGGTGCTGAACTCGAAGCAGACGATGATTGTTGTATGGATAATTACGAAAATAGTTATTTTTACTACGGTGCTGGCATAGGAGGTGGGGCAGGTTTTTCCTTTAGCTTAAATGTAGATGGATATGGAGAATGGTTTGATACATCTTGCATTTCTTGGGAGGATCATGAAGGAATAGGAAAAGCGACTTCCTCAGCAGCTGGTTTTTATTACCATTGGGGAGCCCTTTGGGTCACAACCCCTCAGGTGTATTTATATTATGAGGGCTGGGGCAGAGGCTTTGATTTATCAGCCGTAACAACAATCGGGAATTGGGCGCTTGGAAATGATACAAGGAGACCTAAATAATGAAACAAAAGAGGAATTTTTCAAAAATTTTAGATAATCTGGTCATTGTGTCACTTTTACCACCTCAGCTTTTTTTTGCGTTTTGCTTTGTATTTTCATTAATAAATCCTGAAAAATATAAGGTACTAATGGGAATTTATGATACACCTTATCTCCCCGTTATAGCCGTGCTCACATGTATCGTATTGGCATTATGGATACTGATCGGCAATGGTGCAAGCTCAAAATTATGGGGATGGTTGCCGCCTTTTGTATTTTTCAGAAAAATAGATATATCGGCTAGACCATTTTTAGTTTTTCTTTTAATCGCCGGTACTTTGGTGGGATTGCTTGGAGATTTGTTCGGCTTAGTAGATCCTAAGTTCTAAGTTTCGTGAAAGGGGTCGCCCATTAAATGCCCGGGTCAAGAGAAAAAAGCGCGGATAGGGTCGGGCCGAAAGCGCCGATTAAAACCGGTAAAAGATAGAGAATGAAAGAGTCCTATGGTGGAAGATTTAGCAAATCACATCAGCCTCGAGTCATGCGGCAATTGCAGCAATGCGATGGCTGAAGCGTTGACAGAGGGAAGTGCAGGCGGGCTATTGAGCTCCGAAATCACTAGCTCTCGGGTGCCGACCACGTGGTCCGATGGGGAAGGCAACACGCGTTGTGGCGTTATTTTGCGAGCCACAGAACGGCCCGGCGGAGTCTTAGAACCTTGCATGTGTGGACATCTTTTACACGGGAATCGGGAGGTCCGTGAGTTTTCCTCGAACCTTCAAGTAATATAGGGGTCAAGTCTCGTCTTGAGTCATTGGGTATAGAGTTATGAATGACAAGGACTTTCCAGGAATTGATTTTCTTTTTTAACTTCTTTTTAAAAATGCCCCATTCCTTTGATCTTTTAGGGGAGCCCTTTGGGGCAGACGGGCATCGAAGCCGGGGATGTGGAGCAGGGAAATCGGGGGACACCATACCTATTTATTGACTTTTATCCGTAATTTGCCTACTATATTTTCATGCCAAGAATCGCCAGAATAGTAGCGCCGGGATATCCGCATCATATTACGCAGAGAGGGAATCGTCGCCAGCCGACATTCTTCTCAGATGACGACTATTCAGCATATATTAATCTCATGGCTGAGTGGTGCCGTTCTTCCGGGGTGGAAATATGGGCGTATTGTCTGATGCCCAACCATGTCCATCTTGTTGCGGTTCCAAAAGAGAAAGATAGCCTGCATCTTGCCATTGGTGAAGCACATCGGCGCTATACGCGGATGATCAATTTTCGGGAAGGTTGGCGCGGACATCTTTGGCAGGGACGGTTTGCATCTTATGTAATGGATGAGCCATATCTTCTTGCTTGTGTTCGCTATGTGGAAAACAATCCGGTGCGGGCAAAACTCACTGATCGTGCGGAATACTGGCAATGGAGCAGTGCGGCCGCGCATATATCAGGAAAAGATGATCGTCTTGTGACAGTCCATCCCATGCTGGAGTTGGTAAAAAAGAAATGGTCTGATTTTCTGTGCGCTCCGGTATCGAAGGATGAAATCAGTGATATGCAAAAGCATGAACGTACCGGTCGACCGCTGTGTGCTCCAGGGTTTCTGGATCATCTGGAAACGTATTTGGGTCGGTCGCTGAAGCCAAAGAAGGCTGGTAGAAAGCCCATGAAAGAAAAATAGGTATGGTGTCCGTATGCCGTAAAACTTAAATCTTTTTCTATCAGGTTAAAGTCCTGTAGAGGGAATTGTCCGTACGCCTCCTTAGCACCGGGAAGCAGCGTCCGGGTAACCGGGAGTTGTAAGTTTCTCATGGGCAAAGGTGCAGGCCGTAGCGAAAGCGAACCTATGTGTAGCCTCGTCAACTTAAATTGGAGATGCCGACCTTTTGGACATCAAGGGAAGGCCGTTGTGTTTGAGACTGGAAAATGGAAACATTTCAAACGATCTCTCGGGGAAGCAGGGATGGCATGTATCGGAAGAAGAATAGCACAGTGCGGGAGACCCAGTGCGGTGGCGGTTCAGAGCCGTCAACGGGTGCATATAAGGCTTGTCCGGAAGTGTACCGGGCCGTGTTGGGAGTCGGAGGGGTTCATAGTACCGTTTGAGGACAAGGGACAACATAACCCTTGACCGAGGAAAGGGACCCTGCTTTGTTCAAGCAACCAACGAGCTGAGGGTTAGGAGATTGCGTAATGCTATTAACTTCTGAAGAAATCAGGACGCTACAGAGGAAGCTCTATTGTAAGGCCAAGCAGGATTAAGGTGAATTTGAAGACATTTCATTAAATTGAATAATTATTGCAGATGATCTTTAAAATCGATATATTCTGAATATGGGAAAATATGATAAACTGATATTTCAAATTTTACGTGGCAGAAGTGATACGAATATCGCTTTTTCTGATTTGAATAGTTTGTTGAAACATTTTGGTTTTGAGGAGCGTATAAAAGGGAGTCATCGTATTTACAGAATGGATGGTATTGAAGAGAAGATAAATTTGCAGAAAGACGGCAGCAAGGCAAAACCTTATCAGGTTAAACAAGTTCGCAACATCATTCTTAAATATAAGTTGGGAGAAGAGTCTGATGGATAAATATGAAATTATTATTTATTGGAGTGAAGAGGATCAGGCTTTTATTGCTGAGGCCCCAGAGCTGCAAGGCTGTATGGCACATGGTGATTCCCATGAGGCTGCATTGTCAAATATCAGATCAGCGATGGCGCTTTGGATTGAAACAGCCAGAGAGTTCAATGATCCGATTCCTGAACCTAAAGGCCGTCGGCTTGCTTATGCATAACGTGAAAAGGGGTCGCATCTTTAAACTTTAATTTTTCCTATAAGCCCTTTAATAAAGAAAGCGGTTCCGGGTTTTGAATTGTAACCTTTTCCAAAAATGATCATTCAAACAATCGGCGGTTATTGATTTTATCTTTAACCGCCGTTTGTTTTGGGGCTGCGCCCGCAGGGCTGAAGCCCGAGCACGCAGACCATTCGCTTTGGTCTATGCTGCAGAAAGTTTTTCCGTGCGGGCTTCAAGGGTCTGGATGATATCCTGAAAAGCAACAAAAGGGTCAGGTCTTCATTCTTGACAAAATATGATGTTTATGATAATTTTCAGCAAATTACTCATAAGTAAGGAGGCCGTCAATGGCCCGCCCGTTAAGAATTACCTATCCCGGCGCTTTTTACCATGTCACATCCAGGGGCAATGAACGCAAAAACATATTTAAAAGTAAAAAAGACCGGGAACAATTTTTAGAATACCTGGCCTCTGCCACGCTTCGGTATGATGCGCTGATTCATGTTTATTGCCTGATGGATAACCATTACCATCTGCTTCTTGAAACCCCATCCGCTAACCTTTCACAAATCATGCGTCACATTAACGGCGCTTACACCACTTATTTTAACATCAAGCGTAAACGGTCAGGGCACCTTTTTCAGGGAAGATTTAAAGCGATACTGGTTGATAAGGATTCTTATGCCAAAGAACTTTCCCGGTATATTCATTTAAACCCGGTACGGGCCAAAATTATCGACGCCCCGGATAAATACGATTGGTCCAGTTATCAATATTATATTGGTTTGAAAAAAAGTCCGGACTGGCTTAAGATGGATTTTATTTTAGGGTATTTTGAAAGCAAAAATAAAAAATCGACAAGCGAATATAAAAAATTTGTAAGGCGCTTATTAAAAAAAGAATATGAGAGCCCGCTCGCACAGGTTGTCTGGTCTGCATTACTGGGGGACAGTACCTTTATCGATTTTATTAGAAACAACCATTTACCTGGTAACAGGAAAAGTAAAGATATTCCTGCATTAAAAAGTCTTTGTCTCAAACCCGGACTTGACGAAATATTTGATGCGGTTGATAATGTTATCCGGCAAGCCCCGGCGCTTGCCAGAAATGTCAAAATGTATCTTGCCCAGCAATATTCCGGAAAGCCGCTTAAGGATATTGCCAAATATTTTAACATTGGGGATTCCGGCGTATC
Source organism: Desulfococcaceae bacterium (assembly GCA_030145385.1). Classification (GTDB taxonomy): domain Bacteria; phylum Desulfobacterota; class Desulfobacteria; order Desulfobacterales; family Desulfosalsimonadaceae; genus SURF-3. The sequence continues at coordinate 3,168 of JAQYVU010000158.1, read as the reverse complement.
CCAGGCGTCAAGGCGTATGTCTATGAAGATCCGTGATGATAGAAAACTTAAAAAAACAATCGAACAGATTGAGGTGAACTTAATTTGTCAAAAATGAAGACCTGACCCCTATCTAATGACCCCTATCTATGTCTTTTAAAAGTTTAAAATTCAAGATTGCCGGAAACCTCGCGATTATTATTTTGCTGAGCGTACTGCTGTCTGATTTTGTTATCGTTAATGTCATTCAGAAAAGCCTGGTTCGGGAGCGCGTGTCGCAGGGGAGGCAGCTTCTGGCTTTGTTGCCTGATGTATTATATGATCATTTAAGCTCTGACACGAAATTACCTGATGAAAAGATCGCGCCGGTGGTTAACGATTCGTCCATTATTTATCTGCGGATCCGGTTAAACAATGGAATGAATTATCGTTATGAAAAGGCGAATATTGATCTGCAAACAGAAATTCGTAAAATAGCTGATCGTTCAATCAAAGCAGGGGTGTCGGAAACTGAATTTTTTGGAGACACTTTCGGCGTATTCTGGCACCAGAAAAAGTATGTGCTGATATCCGAACCGATTGCCGGGGTTGACAGTGAAAATTCGGGTGTCAAAATGATTGTCATTGGGCTTGATCATATTTATCAGGCATTGCGGCATTCTCAAAAAATAATTGTTTTATATGTCATCGCAAATTTTATCATTCTACTGTTATTCGGAGTATATCGACTGTCACGCCTTATCATCCGGCCGATTCACCGTTTCATAAAAATGACAGATGATTTTAGGGAAAAAGACCGGCTGTATTTTGCGCATGGTAAGAATTACCAGGAATTTAATCAATTGTCGAATGCCTTGAATCATATGGTGGATATGATCGAAACCGATAAGGAAAACCTCCGGCATTCGCTTAAGGAACTTGAAAAAGCCAATAATGAACTGAAAAATGCCCAAAATGAGATTGTTAAAGCGGAGAAACTGGCATCCGTCGGCCGACTCTCAGCCGGCATTGCACATGAAATCGGTAATCCCATCGGTATTGTGCTGGGGTATCTGGATCTTTTAAAATCACGTCCACATTTTAAAAACGATGATGTCGGGCAGGATTTTGTAACACGCGCACAAGATGAAATTAACCGCATTAACACGGTTATTCGACAATTACTCGATTTTTCCAGAAGCACTTCGGTTGACTGCAAGGTTTTTTCAATGCATGATCTTGTCAACGATGTTGTTTTGATGATGTCTGACCAGCCGCTTATGTCGGATATTCAAATTGATTGTTATTTGGAGAATATATCAAATACCGTAAATATTGACAGTGACCAAATACGGCAGGTTTTGATCAATCTGTTAATCAATGCAGCGGACTCGATTAAAACATCTGGGAAGAACACGAAAGGGTTTATTCGAATTGCTTCTGAATTCTTACCGGAAAATGAAAAATCGGCATTAAACAATCAACCGACATTTCTGCTGAAGGTTATTGATAACGGTTCCGGTATTTCCAGAGAGGATATTGATTATATATTCGATCCGTTTTTCACGACAAAAGAGCCCGGAAAAGGAACCGGCCTTGGCCTTTCAGTCAGTTACATGATCATTGAGCAGGCCGGCGGCAGGATTACTGCAGAAAGCGAAACCGGGCAGGGAACCACCATGACGATTTATCTTCCTGTTCATCATGGGAAATGATTTTATCTGTAAACATCAGTTCGATTTTTGCTTATTCCGTGGGAAGCCTTAGTGAGAAAACCGGGCGAACCCAAAATATCAAGCGGTTTTTAGAAGGTATTAATGGAAAAACGTATCTTAATTATTGATGATGAATTAAATATGCGGCATATGCTGACGGCGTTGCTGAATGAATCCGGCTTTGTTGTCGATGCTGTAGCAGACGGACTCGAAGCCCTGCAGAAGATCGATGAAATTTATTATAATTTCATTTTCTGTGATATCCGAATGCCGAATATGGATGGCATGACCTTTTTAAAAACCGCTGCTGACAAAATTGAAAACAGCAATGTGATTATGATGTCTGCATACGGCAGTATTGAAACAGCAGTGGATGCGATGAAGCTGGGTGCTTATGATTACATTTCAAAACCGTTTAAAGCAGATGAAGTTTTGTTGACACTTCGCAAGGCCGATGAGCGGGAACGACTCAAAAGTGAAAATATTATATTAAAAGAACAGATTAAAGAAATTGCCGAAAAATCAAGTTTCGGGAAGATGATTGCCAAAAGCAGGGCAATGAAATCCGTATTTAAACTTGCGGAAAAAGTCGCCCAGTATGACACCACCGTACTGATTACCGGAGCCTCGGGGACCGGAAAAGAATTGATTGCACGGGGGCTTCACTACGGAGGAAGTCGGGATAAAAAACCATTTATACCAGTTAATTGTGGTGGAATACCTGAAGCTTTACTTGAAAGCGAGCTGTTTGGTCATACAAAGGGTGCATTTACCGGTGCAAATAAAAATTATAAAGGATTGTTTGAAGCGGCGAATGGGGGGACGATTTTTCTGGATGAAATCGGAGATCTTCCGTTTACGCTTCAGGTTAAGCTTTTAAGGGTGCTTCAGGATAATGAAGTGAGACCTGTCGGGGATACCCAGGCCAAGCTGGTAGATGTGCGTGTTATCGCGGCAACATCAAAAAATCTTGAAAAACAAGTTGAGGACGGAAATTTCCGGGAAGATTTATTTTACCGTTTAAATGTTCTGCCGATTCGTCTTCCCCTCCTGATTGAGCGGTCAGAGGATATACCCTTATTATGTGATTTTTTTATTGATCGTTTTAACTTAAAGCTTGGTAAGAAAATAACAGGTATCTCGCCTTCAGCCATGTCGCTGCTGCTGCAACATCGCTGGCCGGGTAATGTAAGGGAACTTGAGAATATGATCGAACGAGCAGTTGTGATGACCGAAGGAGACGTTCTGGTAAGTGATAATCTGCCTCGTAAATTGTTAAATGATACAAAACAATCTCATTCCATTGAAGAAATTTTTAATGGTTTTTCAATCAAAAACGGAAAAGAAATTTTAGAAACATATTTGATCCAAAGGGCTCTTGAAGCAACCGGAGCTAATCGTACAAAGGCTGCAAAGCTTCTTGAAATCAGTCATCCATCGCTTTTAAGCAAGATAAAGGCCTATAATATTTTATTGTAATCTGATTTCCTGAACA
>JAQYVU010000035.1 GCA_030145385.1 Desulfococcaceae bacterium | reverse complement strand
TCCAGAACCGGCGCTTCTCTTCCAATAACTCTTCTCGTGATTTGTCTGCTGTCATAATATCGTCTCCTCATCTGAATTGATTTGACGGACACCATGACAGATCTTATATCTTCTGTGAAGATGGGGTTCCTTGAGCGCTTACTTATATAATTGAATTAGGGACGCCAAATAAACCTTATGATGGGAAGCCTGCAATTGATATTAATATTCCAGGCGTTCTTGAGTTTGAATCTGATACTTTATCCATAGAAGAAATAAAAAAAATTCCAGGTGCAAAAGTTTTGGATATGACACCAATCGAAAACACACCCTTCGTTGGCTTATGGCCACAATCAACAAAAGAAATTGATTGTGGCCCGTTTCTGTCTTTTGTGGTTAGTCGCAATAAGATTTTGCAAATAAGTATTATGCGTAAGGGAAAGTTCAGGCTCAGAGGTACTCAAAAGTGGTATAAACTTCCTTGTCAGGAGAACGACCTTGTTGAAGTTTTTGGGAAACCTACAAAAACATATGAATGGTTTAGAGAGTAAAATGGCTATAAGGTCGCTCGTCCTCTGCTTCCTCGCTTCTTAGTGGGAACGAGGTGTATACTGGACCCCAAAAACGGGACAATGTGTTAAGGTGTGCTCCTGACTAAAAAGGAGGAGCAATTGAAAAAGAGAAAGACCTTCACCAAAGAATTCAAAGCCCGCGTGGCACTGGATGCAATAAAGGGGCAGAAGACGATTGGCGAACTGGCAACAGAATATGGGGTCCATTCCAATCAGATCGGTCAGTGGAAAAAGACGTTATTGAAAGATTCGGCGGAACTTTTTTCCCGGAGCAAGGATCGTGGCATTGAAACCTATGAAGCAGAAAAGGATCGTCTCTACCAGCAAATCGGAAAGTTGCAGGTCGAACTGGAGTGGTTAAAAAAAACGGTCGGGTACAAGAGATGAGCTTATCTGAAAAACGGACTTGTATTCAGCCTGGATTTTCAGACTTAAGCATCGTCCGGCAATGTGAATTGTTGAGTCTGCCCAGATCCAGTTACTATCGGTCAGGTTGCGATCCGTCGGGAATAAGTCAGGAGAATTTGAAACTGATGCGACTGATTGATGAAGAATATACGCGCCATCCATTTTATGGCAGCCGGAAGATACGGATTTACCTGAAACGTCAGGGGCATCATGTGAACCGGAAACGCGTACAGCGCTTGATGCGTAAAATGGGGATACAATCCATTGCACCGAAGCCAAATACAAGTTCGCCGCGCAGGGAACATAAAATTTATCCTTATCTTCTGAAGAGAATGAATATCAATCGCCCGAATATGGTTTGGTGTTCGGATATCACATATATCCGGCTTTCAGGCGGCTTCGTCTATTTGACTGCGATTATGGACTGGCACAGCCGCCATGTGCTGTCCTGGGAAGTTTCGGTGACCATGGATGACGATTTTTGTGTGAATGCCCTTGAGAGTGCCATCCGTCGATATGGCAGACCGGATATTTTTAATACGGATCAGGGAGCCCAGTATACAGGAAAAGATTTTACAGGTGTATTATTGGAGCAGGGTATCCGGATCAGCATGGACGGCAAGGGCCGGGCAATGGATAATATTTTTATAGAACGATTGTGGCGATCTGTGAAGTATGAAGAGATATACCTGCATGAGTATCAAAATGTCAAAGAGCTGATTAAGGGACTGAAGCAGTATTTTGATTTTTATAATATTGAGCGCCCTCATCAATCGCTTGAAGACAAAACCCCTGTGGAGATCTATTGGGGAAAAGATCTGATACGAATGGCAGCATGAAAAAAAAGAATAAACAGTCATGGAGCAAATTTAAGCGAGCTTGCCGCAGAAAAAATTTCAGCGCTCCGACGAGCAAATGAGGGCCCATTCTCGCGCTGAAATTTCCCCTGCTCATTTATCGACAACTTGACAGGATTGATTAACACTAAAGATAGAGTACACCTTAAATTTGATTTTTTTTGTCCTTTACAACGGGTCCACTATAGTGCGTGCATAGACATTTTGTTTGTTAAATGTTCAATCCCGAGACCGGTTGTTAAAACAATAATTTGGTTTCAAGACAAGGCGCGCGATTTGCGAAAACCGGAGCGACCTCCTGGTCGTGAGGCTTTGAGGAAATCGGGCAACGCGGTATTGGAGCCAAAGGAACCGTTTTAACTACATCATGAAGAACGGATCAACGTCTATGGATACCTTCACCGGATTGCCGGACAGATGCAGTCCGTTTTCAAATATCAGTGTCCGGACAAACCGGTGCAGGATGTCCACCCCTTCGGATTTAACGATCATTTGCCAGCGAAAGCGGTTGGCTTTGCGTGAAATCGGCGCCTCAATCGGACCTAAAATATCAACCCACTGCTGAAAATCACTGTTCCCTTTTTTCATCGCATCACACATTCTACCGATAGCAACAGCCTGCTGCCGGGTTTTTTCACGATCGCGGCCGGATATTTTCAGCTGGATCATCCGCGAAAAAGGCGGGTATTTAAATGCTTTTCGAAACGAAATTTCCTGGTTGTAGAATTTCATGAAATCATGATCCGTGGCAGCGGTGATGCTGAAATGATCCGGGCTGTAAGTCTGGAGGATCACGCGGCCGGGACGTTCTCCGCGGCCCGCACGTCCGGCCACCTGGGCCAGCACCTGAAATGTGAGTTCTCCTGCCCGGAAATCCGGAAAGCTGAGTGACAGGTCCGCGCAGATGATGCCCACAAGCGTGATGCCGGGAAAATCATGGCCCTTGGCCACCATCTGGGTGCCGATCAGAATATCGGTTTCATGATTCCGGAGGCTTTTTAACAATTTAACCATCGCGCCTTTGCGTGTCATCGTGTCCCGGTCCATCCGGGCGACCCGGGCCTGGGGGAACAACCCCTTGATGGTGGCTTCAACCTTTTCGGTTCCCATTCCCAGGCGTTTAATACTGGCTGACCCGCATTCACCGCACACGGCAACGGACGGCATCGAGTACCCGCACAGGTGGCATTTGTAGGCATTGTCTTTTTGGTGAAGGGTGAGGGTGATGTCACAGTTGCGGCATTTGAGCGCTTCCCCGCATGCCGCGCATACCGGATAACTGGCAAATCCCCGCCGGTTTAAAAACAGCAGGACCTGCTCCCCCCGGTCAAGAGTTTCTTTCATGGCTTTTTGCAGATCAATGGTAATAAAACGCCGGGTTCCTTTGTAATCCTTGTGCTTTCTGAGATCCACCACGGAAATGTCCGGCATGGCCTGAGAAAATACCCGTTTTTGCAGACTCAGCTCATTGAATTTTTTGTTTGCCACATTATGAACCGACTGGACGGAAGGAGTGGCGGAACCTAACAGGACAATAGCACCTTCCTGCCGGGCCCGGATGACTGCCATATCCCGGGCATTATAGCGGAACCGGCTTTCCTGCTTGTAGGAGGTGTCATGTTCTTCATCCACAATAATCAGTCCGATGTTTGTTAGCGGTGCAAAGATCGCGGACCGTGCGCCGATGACAATCGAACATTGCCGGTTGCTGACGCGTATCCACTGGTCAAACCGTTCGCCGGAGGAAAGCCCGCTGTGAAGAACTGCCACGCATTCTCCAAACCGGGCGCGAAAGCGCCGTTCAATTTCAGAGACCAGGGCAATTTCCGGCACCAGTACCAGTACGGATAAGTCCTTTTTAATTGCCCGGGCAGCGGCATGCATATAAACTTCGGTTTTTCCGCTGCCGGTGACACCGGCCAGCAGGAACGATTTAAAACCGGCGCCCAGGTTTTTTACAACGCAGGATACCACATGCTGCTGGTCCAGGGTCAGCTTTGGCGGAGTGTCCGGCGCGACGGATTCTCCGAACGGATCGCGATAGACCGGTTTATCGAAAATCGAAATTAACTCTTCTTTCTCCAGTTTGCGAATATGACTGGCAGCTGTGGGGATAATTTTTTTTAATTCAGATACGGAGATTTCTCCGTATTCCGCGGCTGTTTCAAGAATTTTTAGTTTGGGCGCGGAAAGTTTTTTATCCGGTATTTCTGAGGGCAGACAAGCGATATACCGCTGCATTTTTTGGCGGGTGACCGGTTTGTTTATTTCCCGCTTACGGCAGATGAGGCCGGTTTTTTCCATTTTGCAAATCACGGAATTGGGGACTTCCCGGTTAAGCTTCCTGCTTAAATCCTGCTGGCGGCATGAATCAGCAGACAAAATGCATAATATGTCATTTTCAATGGATGCGGCTTTTTTTTGTGACAAACATTCGGTGCCGCATTCCGTAATATTCATTGAAATGCATTCATTTAAATTAATGCCCCCGGGCAGGGCTTCTTTAATAACTTCGCCCATGGGGTGGATGTAATAATCAGACAGCCATTTAAAAAATGGAATCATTGAAGCCGGAAACAGCGGGATTTCGTCGAGCACTTCAATGATATTTTTAATACCCTTAATGTCTGAATTTTTTGCAGTTCCCAGCACATAACCGGTGATTTTGCGCTTTCCGAAAGGGATAAGCACCCGTTTGCCCGGAGCAATGATTTCCTTCAGCGATTCCGGAACTGCATAGGTATAGGTATTAAATAACGGAAGCGTCACTGCGACGTCGATATATGGAATTTTATCTGTCATGAAATTTGATGGGTTTTTTAGCCTGGCTATCCTGGAATGTTTATGAGTTTATCAAAGTTGCCTGTCAGCGAATATGGGCTGTTCATCTTAATTTCAATTAATCCATTGGCGAAAAAGTTTCAACAGTATTTCAGTTCGGCAGTAAACATTATCTTATTTGACCAACATAAGGCATAATATTGCTGGCGGTTAAATTCTCATACGGTTGTTATGTAAATAATATTTTGATAATATGAAGCATTGTCAAGATAATGAGGACAGAATCCAAATGATCACCAGGGCGGGAAATCAATGTTAAGAAAACAATGGCCAAAAATAAAATGGGTAAAGATACAATGTGCAATGATTCTGATCCTCGTACTTGCCATGCTGGGGTGTGCAGGAAAAGACAAATCCGTTCACCGCGCCCAGGCGCTGATTATTGCCGAACTGGAGTCAAAAAACAAAAATATTAATTCATATGGTCAGGAGTACCGGATCAGGGGAATGCTGGTAAAGCGGATGTATTTTCAGTTTGAAAAAAACGGTCAGCCGTTTTATCGGTTCCGTGAAGACCTGATTCGGGCCGGTAAGCGCTATGTCTACATTTATAATGTCGATGGGGTCCATGATTATCATTATTATCCGGATGAAAAAAAAGCATGTCGCTGCCCGACCAATGGTGCCTGGAATGAATCAAATTATGACAAAGCCCGAGACTGGCATTTTAACTATGACAATGCCCGGATCATCGGCGAAGACATCATTCGTGGAAAATCTTGTTATTTGCTGGAAATGCAGGGCAGTATTTTTGCGGTAAGCAAAGAACAAGGCATTAAACTGGCAAAAATAAACCTTACGAAAGACAAAAATCAGACCATGGTTTATGAAAATATTGAATTTGATTTAAAAGATGACGTGTTTAGCATTCCGCCAGGTGTTGTTGTGACTGATCGCAAAGAATGTAATTAAAAGCAGCCGATTGGGTTTTTCCCAAATCCCGGAAAGTTCACTTTGTCCAATAAAAATATAGCTATATTCTTATTGGGCCTGTACCTGACCTGTACCTGTCCAGATTTCTGCGTAACTATACGCTAAGAAAAATGGCAGATATCCCGGCTTCCAAAAGGCGCAAAAAAACCATAGCCAAAATTTTTATCAGGGTCGCCAATCAATAGATATTAACTTTTCCACAAAAATTAATATTTCTCCAAAAAGAAGGGAATAGAACTTTAAGGACATTATCACAGTAGGTTGCTGTTCAAATACTCTACTGGTCCTAAGTGTTTAATGAGCCCCAAAATGCAAAAATTGTCCTTTGTTAAATAGTTTGCCACCATATCTCTCGTTAACGTGAATACAAAATATCAGCAATTGTTTGCGGGAGAAAAAATTTCAATGCATTGTTAAATAATTGAGTGTTGATATACAAGGCTTTACACTATAATAGCTATTACATTGTGATACTAATAGTAATTATTTCTTGACAGAAAAACTACACTATCGTAAACTCCTGTCTACTTATTAAAATCTTTAAATATAAAATATTTATCTTGCTGTTAACGTAAACGGTATGTTTGTTTTCTGAAATAGTTTGCTTGAAGCTTCCGCTAATCGCCAGAGAAGATAGTTATAAAGTTTTCAAATGCGACCTCCTCAAGCATACAATATTATAGAGGCCAGAAGTCGGTTTTTGCCAAGTTATTTAATAGGTGATTGCGGTTGTCAACTTCATATCAATTGCCCTCGGAGTATTTGGGGCGACGGCAGAATATTAATCCTCATCGTATTTTTCTCCTCTTGCTGCCAGCAATTAAGACAAAAGTTTAAACAATATTCATAGCTTGGGCATATTTTTTATAATAGTTCGATTTGATTATTTTTTCAAAAAGAACAGTCCTTAGCGGTACGTTGGCGGCTTAAAATTTAGATCTCGGTCATTAGAACCTGCCTCATAGGCGTTATTCCGATGCCGAACATTGATCCAACCCCAATGAACAAAATTTAGAGCCAGTCTGTTTTTATTGCTTCTTGTGCTTACCGTTCTTCTGCTGTCCGGTAAGTAGACGGAACCTATGAAACATCGAGAATTGATTTGTACTTAACAGCAAATCAATTCCTAACATATTGTTTTTTATCCCTGAACATGCTTCATTAATTTTAAAAAAGGTGATTTATGAAAAAGCATCTGGTTTGTCTGATTGTTATCGGCATCACATTCTTTCTGGCTGCCACAGTTTCCGCAGCAACGTTGTTTGGCCCCAGCGCTTACACCCGAACAACCGGTGAAGCAGAGTTCTATACCGAATCCTTTGATGCGGTCCCTGGAGAATATTATCTGTTTGTCAAAAACGGCAATGATGACAAAACGAACAGGGTTTCCAGCGCTTATATTTATTTAAATGATGAACTGATATTTGACCCGAATGATTTTGAACAAAACGAAGCCATGTTAATGGCTCCGATACAGGCAAATAATACAAACACCCTTAAAGTTGAACTTACCAGCGCCCCGGATTCGTTTCTGACAATCGAAATTCAAACCTCCGGTTCAGCGGTATTTTCGCCAGGTCAGTATATCAGGACCAAAGGCAAAACGGATATATATACGGATTCTTTTACCGCAACGCCCGGTGATGGATTCCTTATGGTCAAAAACGGCAATAAAGACGGCAGCAGCAGGGTCACCAGCGGTTCGATTGTCATAAACGGCGAGCTGCTTTTTGAAACAGATGATTTCAAGTCAGACGATTTCATTCTTGTATCATATCTTAATCTTTCAGATACGAATACGATCACCACCGAACTGAACAGCAAACCGGGCACCTATCTTTCTGTTGAAATCGTTCAGCAAGGAACATCCGTCTCCTTTAACTGTTCACCGGTATCCATCTTTGTCGGGCAAAGCGCAACGCTGACATGGTCTTCGGCTTCAGCAGAGACAGTCTCCATTGATAATGGCATCGGCAATGTCGCCTTGACGGGATCTTTAACTGTGTCACCAACAGAAACGACAACCTACACCATTACAGCCACGGGTGCTGAAGGCGCTGTTTCCAAGCAAGTGATGCTAAATGTTTCTGTTGCCCCGCAACCGGTCGTTACGCTGGACGCTTCTCAAACAGATATTTTTGAAGGCGAATCCGTTATATTGTCATGGACATCCAGCCATGCAGATACCTGTGTCATCACCCCGAATATTGAATCTGGTGCATTAAATGGGTCTGTTGATGTAGCCCCGACAGTAACCACAACATATACAATAACGGCGACAGGATACGGCGGTACGGCAACCAGCAGTGTTACCGTGACCGTCACCCCGATTCCTGTGCCCGCAGTCTCTATCACGGCAACGCCTGAAACGATCTTAAGCGTCGGAATCTCAACATTGTCCTGGAACGCGGAAAATGCCGATAGCATAAGCATTGAACCGGGCATCGGCCCGGTCGATGCAGCAGGATCGTATACTGTAACTCCCGCAGAAACCACGACCTATACCATCACAGCAACGGGTCCCGGAGGGTCGGTTTCCGACCAGGCAACAGTGACGGTTTCTATTATTCCTCAGCCTGTTGTTACCCTGAATGCTTCAAGTACGGATATCTTTGAAGGGGATTCCGTTATATTGACATGGACGTCCACAGATGCTGACACATGTGAAATTTTGCCAAATATTGGATCTGTTGCATTAAATGGCTCTGTTGAAGTAACTCCGACAGCAACAACCACATACGCTCTTACCGCCACAGGCCCCGGCGGCACAACAACCAGCAGCGTAACTATAACCGTCTCCCCAATTCCGGTACCTGTAGTTACTTTAACGGCAAATCCGGAATCCATCTTTGAAGGCGAATCCTCCGTGCTTTCCTGGGATTCTGCCAATGTGACGGATGCTGAAATTGACCAGGGCGTCGGAACCGTATCCCTGAGTGGATCGCTGCCGGTTTCACCTGCAGAGACCACAACATACACAATAACGGTTATCGGCCCGGAAGGAGCGGCAACAGACAGCGTTACAATAACGGTATCCGCGCCGCCTCTGCCGATCGTGAGCATATCCGCAACGCCGGCAACGATTGCATCCGGTGAAACCACCGAACTCTCATGGTACTCGGAATATGCCGATACCTGCGTTATCTCTCCGGATATCGGTGCGATTGCCCTGAGCGGTTCCGAAATCATTTCGCCGGAGCGGACCACGACTTACATTATCACGGCCACCGGTGCTGGAGGCAGTGCAACCGCCCAGGTGAAGGTTATCGTCGCGTCGCAGACCGATCCCCTGCCGGAAGGCTCTTTTGGATCACAATATGAAGACCTGATCCCGCCGGACGCCACGTTGCAAACGTATGATGCTGAGCGGTTTTCCTTGATCAACGGAACGATTCTTGACACACAAGGCTCCCCGATACAAGGGGTGAATGTGGGTATCTTGCACCACCTGGAATACGGCACGGCCATCACAGACAGCGAGGGTTCATTCTCGTTGCCGGTGGAAGGCGGCAGCTCCATGACAGCGGTTTACACCCTTGACGGATTGATTACTTCCCATCGTTCGGTCGATGTCCCATGGAACGGTTTTGCAATCATCGATCCGATTGTCATGATCCCCGTAGATACAAAATCCACAACAATTGCTTTTGACGGCAACCCCGCCACCGTAATGAGCCATATCAGCACACCGGTTTCAGATGAATTCGGCACCCGTTCCTGTACGCTGATTTTTACCGGCGACAACAGGGCATATGAAGTGGATGCAAACGGCAATACAATCCGTGAACTGAATTCCGGTACGGTTCGTGCCACGGAATTTTTTACTATTGAAGCCATGCCTTCGGTGCTGCCGCCGACTTCTGCATATACGTATTGCTCGGAATTGGCTTTTGATGAAGCCCAGCGGGTACAGTTTCAAAAACCGGTGGTTGTCTGGGTAGACAATTTTCTGGGTTTTGATGTCGGCAGTATCGTACCCATCGGTTATTATGATCGCGACAAAGGCGTCTGGGTGCCTTCAGATAACGGCGTTGTCGTCAAACTGCTGGATACAAATGGTGACGGCATTGTAGATGCAATAGATGCGGATGGTGATAATCTTGCCGATGATTTAAACGGTGATGGCACGACAGCTGATGAAGCCCTGGGATTGGAAGATCCAAGTCTTTATGTGCCTGGAACATCATTCTGGCGATCGGAAATCACCCATTTTACCCCTTATGACTGCAACTGGCCTTATGGTCCTGACAAGGATGCTATCGACCCGAATGCGGAAGGCAAAACAGGTACAGGCGAAGGGGAGGAGGATTGTCAGACAAGCACGGGGTCATTTATCATGGATCGAAGCCGGGTATTCCACGAAGACATAACGATTCCCGGAACCGATATAACCCTTCACTATGCCAGCAACCGCGTCGGCGCTGACAACAAAACCATCATTACGGTCCCGGCCAGCGGAACGACGGTTCCGGCAAGTCTGAAAAGAATAGAGGTGTCTTTAAACATTGCCGGGCAAAAATTTCAACAGACACTTGATCCTTTGCCTGACCAGGTGGCGGTATTTACCTGGGAAGGGACGGATTTCCGCAATGCTTTATTTGCCGGTCCGGTTCAAGCCGGAATACAGGTCGGGTTTGTTTATGATGCTGTTTACTACAGCCCCGGTGAATTTGCCCAGGCTTTTGCCCAGGTAGGACCCAACGTTACTGAAATACAGGCAAGACAGGAAGTCGCTATCTGGCGCTATGAGCAGGTTATCGTGGAGCGGGATTATGCGGATGTTGTTGCCGAAGGATGGACCCTTTCGCCCCATCACCGGTTTTACGCGCACGACCTGACAAGAATCTATAAAGGTGATGGCAGCACGGATATTTATTCCCCGAATCTCTTAAACCGGTTTGCAGGCATTATAACACCTGGTTATGCAGGTGATGATGGCCCGGCAGCCCAGGCCCAGCTGGATAACCCGACAGGTGTTGCCGTTGATGGTGAAGGCAATGTATATATTGCAGATACAAACAATCACCGTATTCGAAAAGTCGATACGGACGGCATTATTACAACGGTGGCTGGAAATGGGACTGCCGGCTATGGCGGGGATACCGGACCGGCAATGTCGGCGCAGCTGAACGGACCCAGAGGGATTATGTTTGATGATTCAGGCAACCTCTTTATTGCGGATACCTTAAATCATCGCATTCGAAAAGTAACTTCAGACGGCATTATCACAACCATCGCCGGAAACGGTTCAATTATGTTTTCCGGTGACGACGGGCCTGCCACAAGTGCTTCACTATACTATCCACAGGGCGTGGCTGTTGACAGTTCAGGGAATGTGTATGTTGCTGATACCGAGCACAACCGTATTCGTAAAATAAGCCCGAACGCTATAATCACAACAATTGCCGGAAACGGCGGCGCGTACTATTACGGCGATGGTGGTCCGGCGACGATGGCTGCGCTGTTTTGCCCAAAAGATGTGGAAACAGACAACAAAGGGAATATTTTTATTGCCGATTCATTCAATAGCTGTATTCGTAAGATAGATAACAGCGGCATAATCACCACTGTGGCCGGAAACGGCATTGCCGGTCCCGCTGCCGAAGGTGTCCCGGCAACAGATACGAGCCTCAACAGCCCTGCTGCTCTGGCGCTTGATGAACAAGGCAATATTTATATTGCTGATACTGCAAATCATAAAATCCGTAAGGTAAATGTTCTGGGAATCATCAATACCCTGGCTGGTGACGGGTCAATCGGCATTAAAACCGGTGTGCCGCCAAAAGAAGGACGAGTCCCATATCCTCTGGGCATAGCAGTCGGTCCGAGCAGCCAGGTATATTTTTCTGCAATATACGATGGTTATATTGCCTGCGTACTGAATACCGGCGGTTCAGGCATCGGCAGTCTGGTCAGCGGAGACGGCCAGGCATACAGTGATCCTTCAGGAGAGACGTATATCATTAAAAACGGAAATCAGCATACAGCCACCCAAGATTCAAATACCGGCGCACTTCTCAGATACTTTTCATATGATTCCAATGATCGTCTTGTCTATATATATGATCGGGGAATGAACAGAACAACCATTGAGCGGGATTTTAATGGGGTGCCGACGGCGATCATTTCACCGGACGGGATACGGACGGAGCTGACTGTTGATTTTCAGAACCGGTTAAAAGAAGTGCGGTATCCGGATGGCGGTTATTATTCATTTGAGTATTCCTCCGGTGGTTTGGAGACGGCAAAAGTTGACCCGAATGGCAATCGATATGAACATGTTTTTGACCCGAATGGGAAAATTACGGATGCCACGGACGCTGAAGGCGGACACTGGTGCTATGACGTGACAAACAATGCGGACGGCACCATCCGCACGGAAATGACAACCGCCGAAGGTCAGCAAACAGTATACCTTGACCGGACATTGCCATCAGGTGAATATACCTCCCTGATTACCGGCCCTTCCGGCGGCATTACTGATTATCGGAAATCAGAAAACGGTTTGACCGTCAACAAGTCTCTTTCCTGCGGCATGGATATGCTTTTCGAGTATGCCTATGATCCGGGGTATCGGTTTAAATATATTAAAAGCAGAACCCTGTCACAGCCTTCAGGGCTTTCAAAAACCGTTACGGAAGACCGGTTGTATGAAGATATCGACAACGACCGAATTCTTGATAAAACCACTAAAACACTTACTGTTAATGGTAATGCATTTACATATTTAATCGACAAACCCCAGACCCAGAAAACCCTGACCACTCCTGAAGGCAGAATCAGTTCATCCGGTTTTGATCCGGATACCGGGCTGACCACCTGGACAAGCACGCCGGGCCTGTTTGACACGGCCTATACGTATGACACACGAGGCCGGCTGGTCGATGTGACCGCCAGCACCCGGAAATCGACATTTGGCTATGATGCTGACGGCAACCTGGCCTCGGTCACTGATCCGGAAAACAGGACCACCACTTTCAGTTATGATCCAATGGGCCGGGCGACCAGTATGCACAGGCCGGACAATACGTCTGCCTGGTTTGATTACGATAAAAACGGCAACATGACCGTTTTGACCAATCCCTTGTCCGTGGACCATGGTTTTGAATACAACAGTGTGGACCGCAACACTTCTTACCAGATGCCGTTAAGCGGGTCCTATTCATATGTCTATGACCGCGACCGGCGCCTGACAAAAACGATCTTTCCGTCGGCAAAAGAGATCAATAATATTTATGATATCGATTATCCCGGCAGGCTGATGCAGGTACAGACACCGGAAGGCAATATTGATTATTCCTACTACCCCTGTGGCGGTAAAATTGCGACCATTACAAAGGGGTCTGAAGGGATTGCCTATGATTATGACGGCAACCTGCTGACCGGAAAAACCCTGTCCGGCACACTCAATACCAGTGTTGCCATGACGTACAACAACTTCTTTGATATTGATTCATTCTCTTATGCCGGCGGAACAGAAGTCTTTACGTATGACATGGACAATCTCCTGACCAGCGCCGGGCGGTTCACGATCATCCGAAACGTCGCAAACGGGCTGCCGGAATCCGTGACAAGCAGTTCTTTTGCTCTGTCGCGCACCTTTAACGGTTATGGCGAAATTGGAACGCAGTCTGTTTCTGTGAGCGGGCAAAGTCTGTCCGCATGGAATCTCACTATGGATAATACCGGACGGATTAAAGCAAAGACCGAAACCGTTGGCGGGACAAATTCTGATTTTGTTTATACCTATGATGAAATGGGACGTTTGTTAACCGTGACCCAAGACGGTTCTTTTGTGGAAGAATACCAGTACAATGCCAATGGCTCGCGTATTTATGAAATGAATGCACAAAGGGGTGTTGCCGGACGAAGCCTGGTATATTCTCAAGAGGACCATCTGCTGACTGCCGGCAATGTGGAATACGCGTATGATCCGGATGGATTTTTGCTGTCCAAAACCGAAGGTTCGGATGTAACATCATATGATTATTCCTCGCAGGGTGAGCTTTTAAGTGTGGGGCTGTCCTCAGGAGGCTATGTTGAATATGTCCATGATCCTCAGGGCAGGCGGATCGCCAAAAAAATTAACGGTGCGATAGTGGAAAAATATCTCTGGCAGGGATTGACCCGGCTGCTGGCTGTATATGACGGATCAAATAATTTGGTGACTCGATTTGAGTATGCGGACAGCAGAATGCCGTATGCCATGACCAAGAGCGGAGTGGTTTATTACCTCACCTATGATCAGGTCGGTTCTTTGAGAATAGTTGCAGATGGTTCCGGTAATGTGGTAAAAAGAATTGACTATGACACTTTCGGCAACATTATCGCTGATACAGATCCGACGTTTGAAGTTCCGTTCGGGTTTGCCGGCGGGTTGCATGACCGGGATACCGGCCTTGTCAGGTTCGGGTATCGGGATTATGATCCGGAAACAGGAAGGTGGACAGCAAAAGACCCCATTGGGTTTGCCGGTGGGGATACCGATCTGTATGGATATTGCCTAAATGATCCGGTTAATAATTTTGATCCTGATGGAAGGATTGTTTTTGTATTAACCATGACTGCTGGGTATACAGCAGTCCATGCCATAGCAGATTTAGCAATTATTGGTGCGTTAGGTTATACGGCACAAAATGCTTTAGAAGCAGGGCTTGATGGACCTAATGATCCTACCGATCCAAGGGAATGGATTGACTGGGCAAATGAAAGGGATCAGAACATTCAGAATGATACAAAAGCATGTGAGACAGAGACTACATGGCAAGGCCCTGAATATGATCCAGATCAACCACCAGATCCTGAGGACCCTTTTTGGAAGAAAATTTTATATACAACAGGAAAAATTATAAAATTAATTAAAGGATGGCCACATTAATGGGAAAAAAGAGTTTATTATTAGAATTGGCTATTCGTTCAGCTTTACCGCCATTTTATTCTTTTTCGCTAATTGAGAATGTTTGCAAAAAGAAATTGGAAAAACGGCAAAATGATAAAGATATATTATGGGTGCTAAGCAATTTATATATTTCATATAAAAAATATGGGGAAGCAAAAAGAACCTTAGAAACCCTTCTAAATTCAGGTATAGATACAAAGCATGTTAGGCTTTTACTCTCAAATGTGTATTTTAAGCTTGGTGAATATATTAAGGTAAAGGAAATATTAAGCGATGGAAAAACGCTTTCTGAAAAAGACAAGGAGAACTATTATTTAGGCGATAGCTTAATTAGATTGGAGTGTTTTGGAGATGCAATAATATTCTTAAATAATTATATAAAATATTACCCAGATGAGTATGTTCCATTTGTTAGATTAGGGTATGCTTATTACATGCAAGGCTCATACATTCTTGCTTTGGAGGCGTACAAGCACGCAGATAAATTGAAGCCTTTAAGAAATGAAATAAAAGAAAGTATCGATCTGTGTATAGAAAAATTAAAAAAAAAAGAAAACGCTACCGGGGCTTGAATTATGTTTATTTCTTATTTTCTTTTCCTGCGGGTTAAAAAGAAAATTTGACCAGGATCGTTATCTTTAATTTCGAACTCTCACGGCGGGTTTTCCCGCCGTGTTTTATTTGGGCAACCAGATCAAAAATGGATGATAATATCAGACTATGGGTATGACTTTTTAAAAATCACTTGAAAGTTGTTCTTTTACAAAATTAAATATTTAATGTAAGTTCTCGTATTGGCAAGGGATGCTATTGACGGCCAAAAGTGCCTAACCGGATCATTTGCCTAAATGATCCGGTTAATTTTGTTGACCCATTAGGATTGAAAAATTGGGCTAAAATCGGTTCTGGTGCTGCGAAAACAGCTGGAGGAGTTATTTCGATAGGAATAGGAGCAGGATTAATTTCAATAGGAGTAGAAGAGATTTCGCATCTGAATCCTATGGGTATTCATGCCATTGGAGAAGGCCTGAAATTTTGGATGGGCGGAGTGGCAATGACAGCATGGGGTGTCAATGATATTATGGAAGGATGGAAAACTGACGAGGCGGAAGGCGATGATAAGCCTGTCTGTTTTGCCGCAGGAACTGAAATATTTACGCCTGAAGGATTTAAAAAGATTGAAGAAATTAAATCTGGCGATTTAGTTTTATCTCGAAATGAAGAAACAGGAGAAATAACTCCCCAAAAAGTTACTAAAACATTTGTAACGCCAGATAAATATATCCGAAAATTAAGTTTTAATGGTGATAGTGACGTGTTATATGTTACTAACGAACATCCTTTTATGGTAAAAGACAAAGGATGGATCGAGGCTAAGTCGTTATCTGCCGGGGAGAATGTTCTGACATACAGCGGAGAATGGATTTCAGTCTCAAGCAATACCGAAACCAGTAAAAAACAGACCGTATACAATTTTGAGGTTGAGAACTTTCATACATATTTTGTAGGTAAAGGCAAAATATGCGTTCATAATTCATGTGGCAAAACGAAATTTTAAAAAGGAGCATTAAAGACTTATTCTAATGAATTTTATAATTAGCCAAATTCGTATTTTAAGCCAAATGTTTTTTTATGAAGAATAATTTAAAATTTAAGCTACCTTGCAACAGTGATTCTTTCTATGATAAAATTTACAGTGCGTTAAAAACTACTCTATGGATAACACCATTTCTTATATTGTTAACTGTTATTATTGCAGAATTAAATAGTACAAAATGTACTATTTCTTTTGTCGATATAAGCTTGTTGCTATCTATTCTTATAGTCTGTTTTGGGGCACTGATTCTTATCGTAAATTATTTATTTAATGAGACACTAATAATAAAAAAAGACTTGATTATCATTAATGGTGCAATCGTTGATGGCAATAAAATTAAACAATTTCAATTCAGCAAGATAAACTCAATCCTTTGGGAATATGAAAAACTACCTTCATATGGAGCTATAAATCATTTGCACTTGGTAGACTCAGAATCGAATAAGCATACAATTATAAAGGGTCATTTTACCTGGAGAACGAATAACGCTTGGTTTTCTTTTTTAAAAAGAATATCAGTAGCATTGGCTTGCCCTATAAAAAGAGAGGGTTATGCTTTAAATGCTTTATTAGAGAGAGTAGGCAAGATGGAAGATCTCCATCAAGTAATTATTCCTTCACAAAAAATATTTAAGACTTCGTTTTTAATTATAGCTTTAATTATTGTAGTGTCGGCAATAATTTCGGCAAATATAGCTGTAGTTAAATATTTAATTATTATTGGTGTTATATCATCATCTTTATGTACAGTTTCTTTTATGTGTGGGCATCATCTTTTTAATAAGTCTTTTGATAAAAATAAACGGCTTGATTCTTTAGAGTTTGTGGGGATAATAACAACATGGGTGCCCTTTTTTACTGTTTATATTATTGTTTCACTATGTTTTTTATTTGTTTTGGGGAAATCATTATAAAATACATGGGACTGTCAACTTAATCGCCGCATAGACTACTTCGGCCAATTGCGATAGGTTGATCAACCAAACCCAAGACGCTGTTCAGATTAAGCAGAGGTGCTTGGGGCCGGACCTTGATTTTTGATTTTGTGGGCCAGCCTCAAGCCAGCCCTTGACTCATAGAACGATTAATTCTTTAAAATAAATAAATTTTTCACGGCGGTTAAATTGATTTTTCTTTTAACCGCCGTTTTCTTTTTTCAATGCCGAGTTTGATTGAGCATGATTATTAAATTATGATGAGACAGATATTCGGGGTCAAAGCTTGAATTATGAATTAAATATTGACACCCGACGAGAAAGGAACCGGTGCTTCGGGACGCAGCTGAGCATTGATACCCAAAACCGGTTGATTGACGTAAATTATCCGGATGGCGGTTATTTTTGCTGTCCAGAACCGATGGATCGGATGTAACCACTTATGATTACTCTTCTCGAGGCGAACTTTTAAGCGTGGAGTTGCCTTCAGGTGATTTTGCTGAATATGACCATGACCCTCAGGGCAGGCGAATCGCGAAAAGTTAACGGTGCGATAGTGGAAAAATATCTCTGGCAGGGGTTGACCCGGCTGCTTGCCGTATATGACGGATCAAACAACCTGAAGACTCGATTTGAGTATGCGGACAGCAGAATGCCGTATGCCATGACTAAGAGCGGTGTGGTTTATTATCTCACCTATGACCAGGTCGGCTCCTTGAGAATAGTTGCAGATGGCTCCGGTAATGTGATAAAAAGAATTGACTATGACAGTTTTGGCAGCATCATTAATGACAACAATCCGGCCTTTGAGGTTCCGTTCGGGTTTGCCGGCGGGTTGCATGACAGCGATACCGGTCTTGTAAGGTTCGGATATCGGGATTTTGATCCGGAAACCGGGAGATGGACGGCTAAAGATCCCATCGGATTTGCTGGCGGAGATACAGATTTATATGGATATTGCCTAAATGATCCGGTTAATTGGATTGATCCGTGGGGGTTGCTTGCAGGAACAGTTTCTGGTGCGGTTACTGGCGCAGTGGCTGGTGCGGTTACCGGCGCGGTTACTGGCGGCCCCTCAGGTATAGTTTCGGGGGCAACATCTGGTTTTGTTGCGGGAGCTGTTGGGGGAGCATTAACCGGGCCACTCGGTGGAGCAGTTGCAGGTGCAGCGTCTGGAATGACTGGTGAGATGTTGAGTCCAAGTGATATATTGACTTATGAAGATCGAATGTTAGCTCTCGAAAAAGAAATGGCCAAAGAGCTTATCGAAACAGAACAAAAATTCGAAAAGCTTGAAAAAGGAATACAAGAAATTGAAGATGACATGAAAGGTAAAATTGACCATTTGGGAACTGAGTTACTTCATAATAACGATGCCCCCTGTGGTGATTAATTTAATTCATGGTTTTAATAAAAAATTTGTATAGCGAAAAGATCTATTTCTAAACTATCTCAATTAAATACTGATACTGCCAAGCTATAGAGAGGCGCAGTGGTCTATATCCTCGAATCGATATAATAAAAGGCCGTAGGCTAAGAGCTACTATGAAAAAATATTTATTCAGCGTGACTTTTCCAATGTGGTTCAAAATAATATTTACCATATGCTATTTATCAATTTTACGATTGCCTGTTAGCTATGTATTTTTAATTATTTCAAAAGGACTTTTTATCGAAAGAAAAGTTGAATGCATAGCGATCCTTTTATCGTGTTTGATAATTAGTTGGTTTTTATTGAAAATAACCTATTATTCTATTGAAGTATACGATGAGGGCCTCGAATTAAAACATTTTTGGATAACTCATAAAAAAGTTAATTGGAAAGAAATAGCGCAAATAAAGAAACCTTTATTTATAGTCCCTGTTGATTTTATTTATATAGTTCTGATTACTAATAAAAAATTACTGCTTATAAAAAGTATGAATAATTATAAGAAGCTCATATATTTGATTAAAGAACGTATAGGGGTCAAGTCCGCCCTTGACCCATTGAAAGAGGTGTTAAAATCCGGGGTCAAAGCTTGAATTATGAATTAAATACTGACACCCGGGAACGGAGGTCGGGTCCATTTTTGACTGCATCTTGGAAAATAAATGTGACGCTCAGGCCCTTGGCCCATTGAAATCGGAAAGTCTACTTGCTCGGTCTCCAGAACCGCCTTTTTAAGGGAAAGGCGGTTCTTTCGCTTCCTGCGCGCGCAGCCCCGCCTGATTTAATATCCCCCGCCCGGCCCGGTGATGTGGCATCCTCACAAACGGGGCTGTCGGCACGTATGGAATGCCCGGGGTCAAAGCTTGAATTATGAATTAAGTATTGACACCGGGCGAGTAATATTTTACAGAAATTTCCATGAGCAGGGCATGGTGAATTGAATATGAAGGCGCGTATTACCATTTAATGTCCCGTGGCAATGACGGGCAGGATATTTATCTTTCCAATGATGACCGGCGCCTGTTTTTAGAAATCCTTGCCGAGATGTCCGAACGGTTTGAGGTGGATATTTTCGCCTATGTTCTGATGTCGAATTATTATCACCTGCTGGTTCAGACCCGCCGGGCCAACCTGCAAAAAGCCATGCAGTGGATGGGCACCACCTATACCCGCCGTTTTAATAATCGTCACAATAAACCGGCCACCTGTTCCAGGGGCGCTATAAAAGCATTCTGGTTCAAAGTGATGCCTATATCATGCAATTGTCCTGCTATATCCACCGGAATCCGTTACGTGGCGGGATCGTAAAACGCCTGACAGATTATCCCTGGAGCAGTTACGGGGTATACGCATATGACAAGAAGCGCCCGGAGTGGCTGTCCACGGAACTGATTTTGTCTTACTTTAAAGATCCCAATCTCCAGAAGCAGTATCGGGAAAAAGTGCAGCGTTATGCCGCAGAGGAAAAGCGACTGCTGGAGGATCTCCGGCACGGTCTGATCCTGGGGGCTCAGAGTTTTGTGGAAGAAATTCGCCGTCGATTTCTGCCGGACACTCCGCATAAGGAATTTCCCCAGCAAAGACAATTGGCTGGGGATTTTCATCCTGAAGAGTTTCTTGCCGGCATTTCAAAAGCCCTTCAAGTTGATCTGGAGCGATACATATCTGCTAAACGTCTCCGGGGAGCGGATAAACAGAATCGAGATATAATGGTTTATCTGTTGTGGAATACTGGCCGTCTGACGAATGAAGAAATCGGGGAGCTTTTTGGAATGAGCTTTTCCGCTGTGAGCCACAGAAGTCATTTAAGAAAAAACTGGATGAAGATGAAAAATTAAACCGTCAATTTGATCGACTTAATTCACAATCCAAGGTTTGACCCTCGTTCTAAGGAATATTGTCGTTTTGCTCTTTTAGCAAAGTGAACTAAAAAGACTAAAAAAGCCCCGGACAGAGCCGGGGCTTAGTGATTATATAATGCCAATGCGAATATTATTATGCCATCTTTCCTCTGTGAGTTTGTTTTCGCATATACCAAATGGCAAAACTTCCAAGCAACAAGGAAAAAATAATCATGCCCCATTCGTTCATCGTGGGTATTGAAGCTGAAGAACCCAGGTACTCATATGCCCCCATATCTTCACCCCCAAGGCCGCTATTGATACACGGCGAGTTTGGCATGAGCTGAAAGTCCGCATCGAACATGGGATCAGCATTGATGTTGCCGCCGGTATTAAGCGTGCTTTGTGGTGGCTCAGTGGACCTTAGATATGG
Source organism: Desulfococcaceae bacterium (assembly GCA_030145385.1). Classification (GTDB taxonomy): domain Bacteria; phylum Desulfobacterota; class Desulfobacteria; order Desulfobacterales; family Desulfosalsimonadaceae; genus SURF-3. The sequence goes on along the minus strand of JAQYVU010000035.1, from coordinate 21,603 downwards.
CCCGATATCATTGTTATAAAGATTTATTACAACAGCTGCACCATCAAAAATATACATATCATCTGAGTCAGGTTGGTTTGTTGAAGTATTTCCCCAAATGATATTGTTATATACATTAAAGGTTGTGCTTCCATTTCCACCATCTAACAGAAGGCCGCCCCCCCAATCATTTGCCGTATTGCCGGTAATGGTATTGTTAATGATGTTTGCAACCGCGGTGTCATCTATAAAGACATATAGACCGCCACCATAAGCGTCAGCAACTGTATTGCTCCTGAAAACACTATAGGTTATGGTGATTAAGCCCCTACCATAAGCATAGAGTCCGCCACCTTCATCCTCAGAGCTATTGCCGATGAAAGAGCATGCGGAAACTGATATCGAGGTGTGCGATTGTATATAGGCGCCGCCTCCGTCATCAGCGCTATCTAATTTATTGTCGAGAAACTCACAACCTTCCACGGTCACGTCACCGGCATCATTGCGCAAAAAAAGGCCACCGCCGTCGGAATCAGAGAAGGCATTTTGAAAAGTTATTCCCTTTATGGTTATAGGCTCTGTTACGCCTGAATGTGCACGGACATACATGATCTGAGTTAAATCGCCGCCGTCAAGAACCGTCTCGCCGGCGCCGGCACCGATAATATCTAAAGAATAATTCTCGCTTGTATCATATTCCAGCAAGGACGTGACGCTAATTGGTAGCCCGGCAGCAATATTGATGATATCATTTTCATTGTTGCTTGCAGCTGTTGTCAATGCTGCCTGTAGTTGGCCAAAGGTGCTGACAGTAACCGATCCAGCAAGTGAAATACTCACCATGGAAAAAAAGACCAGAATAAATATCATTGAGATTTTTTTCATTATAGAACTCCATTGGATTTTTTATTGATTTAAAAAGGTTGCCCTTAAGCCGAATTACACAAACTTATAAAAATATTTGAAATTTATTACAAGCAAAATGCTTATTAATCACGAAAAAAGCTATATCCTACATTCGTCTTTTAAGGGTTGGAAAGGGCAAAAAAGCCGCTAAAGCATAATTTGAATTAACAGAATTTGTTTTAAAACCTTGGAGCAGATTCAATGGCAAGGCTCATGCCGATGAAAAAACGAAGTATACATAAGGGTTATAAACATTTTGAAAAGGTCTTCAACGCTGCTATCGGGCTTCTCCTCAATTGGGGTTTTGAAACAGCTTCTTATGCCTTCTATCGATGTTCTGCGCCTTTAATCACGAGGTACACATCAAACGGGCCGGGATGATTTTAGCCGGCAATCTCCCGGATGCTCATATCCGGTTCGACGATGATGTTTTTTCCGGCCAGGACGCGGGTTGTCGCATCAAAATTGAGCCGGTAATAAGCGCAGGTATCTAAAAGACTTCGGTTGCCTAACCCTTGGGACGGATTATCGGATAATGTTTCAGCTAAAGGAATGTCAGGTTCAGAAGGCTTCATGGTAAGGTAAATGCCTGTTGGTTATTTCTGGAATTATGAATTAAAACGTCAAGATAATTTGCGACGATTCTGTGTGAATTGATAGTGCTCACCACCGATATCCATCTCCCCGCGGCATAATTCAATAGCAAGTCAACCCTTCCAGCGGGATTATTTGAATAGAAGCTTTCGGTTTTGAAGCAGAAATTAAAGCCTGCTTAAACAATCTGAGAGCTGCCGGCAATTTTTTTATAAAAAGCGTCCTGCTGTTTTGTGGTGAACTGAAAGTAAACCATCGTGCTGTCAATTTTCTTATGGCCCGGATAATTTTTATGGGTGTTTTAAAGTTTGATAAAAATGTACGTCGTATTGGTGCCTTTGTTAATCTGGTTTTTTAGCTTCCGTTTTGGCCTAAAAGAGGTTTCTGGAGTAATGGAACGTAAAACCCGGTTAATGCTTTTTTTGCCCATCCCCTCGGAAAGTGAAACAATGTTGATTAAAGGGTTGCATTAAATGCGATAAAAATTGCCTTAATTTGACCTTGTGTCTTCAATGCCGGATTAAATTTTATAAATTCAGTTGAAATAAAAAGTTTATGATGTAAGATGATTTTTTGGTAAAAAATAGAGTGAGCGTTCGTTATTTTTATACAATATAAGGATGATTCATGGTTGAACAATTATATCCGAATCTGTACCGCATCAAAATCCCGCTGCCGGAAAGTCCGTTAAAGTATCTGAATTCATATATTATCAAGGGCGGTGAACGAAACCTGATCGTTGATACGGGACTGAATCGGGAGGAATGTAAAACGGCCATGATGAATGGTTTAAGGGAATTAGACGTCGGCCTTGAAACGGCTGATATCTTCATCACCCACCTTCACGCGGATCATTTTGGCCTGTTAGGGGAACTTGTCACAAAAAATACAATGGTTTATTTTAACCGCCCGGATAAGGAACTCATTGAACACTGGGAGGGGTTTGAGCCGATGATTGCCTATGCCGCCAAAAATGGGTTTCCTGAAGAAATGCTTCGCTCTGCCCTTAACCAGCATCCCGGCTTCAAATACGGTACTGACTGGATTCCTTCGTTAAATATTTTAAATGATGATGATATTCTGGAGGTCGGAGACTATCGGTTTACCTGCATCCAGACACCCGGCCACACCGAAGGGCATACCTGCTTATATGAACCCGACAAACGGTTTTTAATTGCCGGGGATCATCTGCTGGGTGACATTACTCCCAATATCCAGTGCTGGTCCGAAGATTCTGATCCGTTAAAGGATTACCTGGAAAGCTTAGACAAGGTGTATTTGTTAAAAGTCGACCGTGTGCTTCCCGGGCACCGGCGGTTGTTTGAAAATTATACTCAGCGGATTGATGAGTTGAAACACCATCATGATCTGAGGCTCCGGGAGGTTGTGGATATTCTGAAACAAACATCTTCGTTGTCGGCTTATGAGGTGGCAGCGAAAATGAAATGGGACATTAAAGCCGACTCCTGGGAGGATTTTCCGGTGGCGCAACAGTGGTTTGCCACTGGCGAGGCAATTTCCCATTTAAAGTATCTTGAAAATAAAAAAATAATCGTTCGGGATAAGGATGATCCTGTGGTCTGTTTCAGTACCACAAGCTGATTCGCCCATTTGCTGTGTTATAAAGAGATCGCGGTAAAACACTACAGCTTCCCCCTTTATGCCTTGCAAATGAACGAATCAGACTTGCGTTAACAGAATTAATATCAAGAAATAATCGAGGGTGCGATGCAATTATCAAAGCAGTCCGAAATTGAGAACAGTGCTTGGGCACTGTCGGAGTATGAATCCAAAAAACTGCTGGCAGAATACGGTATTCCAGTGACAGAAGAAGTACTGGTTCAGAGCCGGGATCAGGCAGTAGCCGCTGCAAAAAGAATCGGGTTTCCGGTGGTGCTCAAAGCCTGCAGTCCGGAGCTGATGCACAAAAGTGAAGCCGGTTGTGTTGAATTAAGTCTGACATCGGATGACGATGTAGCCCATGCCTATGATCGAATTTTGTCTTCAGTATCTGTTGAACTGGAAGGGGTTCTGGTCGCTGAAATGGTTGCCGGTGCCAGGGAACTGGTTTTAGGTTTGACCCGGGAACCGCAGTTCGGGCCCTGTGTGATGCTGGGCCTTGGCGGCGTGATGACGGAAATATTTAAGGATACGGTTTTCCGTGTTGCCCCGTTTGACCGGGTGGAAGCCGAAGATATGGTCAGTGAACTGAAATCAAAGGCCATGCTCAATGCATTCAGGGGGGAACGACCGGCAGACATTAAAACCATTTGTCAGTGTTTGATATCTCTGGGAAAGATCGGTCTGGATAATCCTGATATATTTGAAATTGATGTTAATCCTTTGAAAATTGACAATGATGGGCGGGTAAAGGCGGTGGATGCATTGGTAATTTTTGGTACGGAAGCCGGGGGTAAATATGCAAAAGCCAATTGAAGAAACAGCATTGTATAGAATCGTCAATCCGGAACATATTGCCATGTTCGGTGCGTCCAACCGGTTTGCCGCCATGGGCACGAATCTGCTTTCATCCATTTTAGCACTCGGGTTTGAAGGCAAGATTTATCCGGTTCATCCCGAAGATGATCAGGTGATGGGCCTTGACGCGTATAAATCCGTATTGGATTTACCCGTAACACCGGATCTGGCATTTATTGTCCTGCCCACAAAGGTGGTGCCGGAAATTTTAGAAGATTGCGGTAAAAAAGGGATTAAGCAGGCCATCATTGTTTCCGGTGGATTCAAGGAAGTCGGGGGGGACGGTATTGCCCTTGAAAAACAGCTATGTGAAATCGCCGATAAGTATGGCATGCGGTTTGTCGGCCCCAACTGTATCGGTGTTGTCAATCCGCACCACAAATTCAACGCGACATATTTTCCTTATCAGCAGAGTGCCGGTTTCATCGGAATGGCTTCCCAGAGCGGCAGCTTTATCACCCAGATGTTTGATTATCTTGCCGGTTTTGGGCTGGGATATTCCACCGGTATCAGTGTCGGCAATGAGGCGAACGTTGATATCGTGGACTGTCTGGAATACCTGGGGGCATGTCCGAATACCCGGGTGATCAGTCTTTATATTGAAACCATCCGGCGCGGGAAAGAATTTATTGAAATGGCCCGGTCCATTGTTCCGCATAAACCCATTGTTGCTTATTATGTGGGCGGATCTGAGGGCGGAAGAAAAGCCACCTTTTCCCATACCGGGGCCCTGTCCGGGCCGGACAGGCTGTATGACGGGATTTTTCGGCAAAGCGGCGTGATCCGGGCAAATTCCATTGAGGAAATGTTTGATTATTGTCTGTGCTTAGGCATGTGCCCGCGCCCGGCGGGAAACCGGGTGGTTGTCCAGACCCATTCCGGCGGCCCCGGCGCTGTTGCAGCTGATGTCTGCACCCGCCAGGGCCTTGTCTTAAACCCCATAGCCGATCAAACACTTGAAAAATTAAAACAATTTGTCCCTCATACCGGCAGTGTCAATAATCCCATTGATATTACATATTCCAAAAACAGTATGGATTACTTTGTGGATATTCCCAAGGTGCTCATTGAAGATGAGGCTTCTGATTCGGTATTGATATATTTTTTAATGCCCGACCATTCCGTTCGGCGGGCAATGGAGAGTTACGGCATCTCCGGAGACGAAGCCACTGTTCAGGCCGGTGCGTTTATTGATGAGCAAAGCAAGGCGGTGGCGGATTTGATTAAGGGCTTTTCAAAACCATTTATCGGGTTTTCATTTTATACGCGGGAAAACCGGTTCATTAAAAATCTTCAGGATAATGGCATTGCGGTGCTGCCCAGCCCGGTCCGCGCGGCAAAGGCTTTGGCCGCCATGGTCCGGTATACGGATTATCGTAAAAAGATTTTAGCCGGTAATCGATAAAAAATTTACTAGCTCATTCCAGGTTTGATGTTTCCCCAAAAAAAAACGGCCATTTTTGCTGTTAAATTGCAAAAATGGCCGTTTGATTTCAGACGGTTTTAATAGTCGCTGTCGTCTTCCGAGTCGGAATCCCGTTTGGAGATCGGGATATACGGGGATTTATTCAATCCTGTGTAGATCTGCCGGGGCCGGGTGATTTTTTGCTCCTTGTCATCCATATTCTCCTTCCATTGGGCAATCCATCCCGGCAGTCTTCCGATAGCAAACATCACGGGAAACATATTCGTCGGGATGCCCATGGCTCTTAATAATATGCCGCTGTAGAAGTCCACATTCGGGTAAAGGTTTTTGTCAACAAAGTACTGATCACTTAAAGCGACTTCCTCGAGTTGTTTGGCAATTTCAAGCAGCGGGTCATTTATTTTCAGTTTGGGCAAAACCTTGTCACAAACTTTCTTCATGATTTTTGCCCTCGGGTCATATGTTTTGTATACCCGGTGCCCGAATCCCATCAAACGGAAGGAACTCCGCCTGTTTTTTGCTTTTTCCACGACTTCGCTGATGCCCACGCCCTTTTTGTGAATGGCCGTCAGCATTTCAATGACGGCCTGGTTGGCGCCGCCGTGAAGGGGGCCCCATAATGCGGTGATTCCGGCTGAAATAGAGGCATAAACATTTGCCTGCGAACTGCCAACGGTTTTAACCGCAGATGTGGAACAGTTCTGTTCGTGGTCTGCATGGAGAATCCAGAATGTGTTCAGCGCTTTGACGACATCCCGGTCAAGGCGGTAGGGATTGACCGGGCTGTCAAACATCATATTCAGGAAGTTGGCGCAGTAGGTGTAGTCCGTCCGTGGATAAATCACCTTGTGGCCCCTGGATATTTTGTAAGACATGGCCGCCATGGTTCGGACTTTAGACAGCAGGCGGATGAAAACTTTTTCAAATTCCTCCTGGGTGGTGATTATTTCCGGATAAAAACTCCGCAGTGCATTGACCATGGCAGACAGAATGCCCATGGGATGCGACAATCGGGGATAATTCTGGAAAAAGAACTGCATGTCTTCATGAACCATGGATTGATCATTTAACATGATGCTGGTTCGGGTGAGTTCTTTGCGTGTCGGCAGATGACCGTGCATGATCAGATATGAGGTTTCCACAAAAGATGATTTTTCAGCCAGTTGTTCAATGGGAATGCCGCGGTGGCGCAGGATGCCTTTTTCACCGTTCATAAACGTGATTTTGCTTTTGCAACTGCCGGTGTTGGCAAACCCTGGATCATAGGTGATGCATCCGGTCTCCTGTCTCAGTGACCTGATATCAATTGCTTTTTCACCTTCAGTCCCTATGATAACCGGTAGCTTCAGCTCTTTCCCATCAATGGTTAATGTGGCATACTCTTTCATAATTTGATTCCTTAACGTTATTTTGTTCTAATTTCGTATGTATTATATTTCAACTATCTATAATTATAAAACTTAATCGTTGAGTGGTCTTGGGCAAAGAATGGCTTAATAATGATAAATACTTGAAAATAAATTTATACATTTAACAACTATTTTAAACCGATAAATTTATTCAATATACCTTGTTTAACAGTCCGGGTCAAGAGTGATTGCGCAGATTGTATTTGTAAATTTATTATCCGGATATCAGAAAATATCAGCCGGATATTCAAAACAAACTTAAAGCCCGAGTTGAGCGATTGCCAGGTCTGTCCCCGGGAGCATGGAACAGGTACAAGGAAAACATTTTGTCTCGCTATATTAAACGATGCGAGGCAACGTCTGATGCCGTATGTGAGGTGAAATCGGATATCCCCGAGAGTAAAAAAGTCCGGGTTTAGTTTGACAGTTTTTGCCGGTACGTTTGGCTGATTCCCAGCATTTCCCGGGCATGGTCGAGGGTGGCGGTGGTGATTTTTTCTCCGCCGATCATCCGGGCGGTTTCTTTCAGTCGCTGATCCGTGTCTAATGGCGATATTCGGGTGCAGGTTCGCATTTTTTCAATATGTTTTGATATCTGTAAATGGTGATCCCCAAAAGCGGCGATCTGGGCCAGGTGCGTGATGCAGATGACCTGATTGGCAGTCGCAAGGTCGGATAGTTTTTTGCCCACCACTTCCGCGACTTCGCCGCCGATGCCGGCATCCACTTCATCAAAAATCATGGTGCTGGTCGATGCATCATTTGCGGTAATTGATTTTAAAGCCAGGACCACCCGGGAAAGTTCTCCGCCGGATGCGATGTTCGACAGCGGTTTTAAATCCTCTCCAATATTGGGTGCAATCATGAAGCATGCCTGTTCCGTACCGGTTTCCGCAATTACCTTACCGTTGGCCGTTAAATAGGCAGGTGTTGCCGGTGTTGCGGCAGTTTGGGCAAAAGCGATTTCAAACCGGGTGTTCGGCATTTTTAATACATTTAATTCCTGTTCTACTTTTTTTGATAAAATAACGGAAAGTTTTCGGCGTTTTTGGCAAAGTCCGGCCGCCAGATCAGTCAGTTGCCTGTGTTTTTCCTGTATATTCTGCTCTGATTGTAAAATCCGGTCATCTAACGTGTTATGATCATTAAGCTCTTTGTCAATAGTATCCAGATGTTGCAAGACGGCATCAAGAGATCCTCCGTATTTACGCTTTAACCGATTAATCAGGTCCAGGCGGGATTCAATTTCTTCCAGACGCTGTTCATCCGACTGAATCCCGTCAATGTAAGTGTTAAGCTCCCGGGCAATGTCTTCAATGCGGAATGCCGCATCGCTTAATTCTCCGGCAGTGGATTCCAGGGTTTCGTCAATGCGGGATGCGCTTTCAAGCTGTCGGTTGATTTCTCCCAGCTTTTCAGCGATTGCGCCATCTGAGCTATACAGTGTTTCAGAAACTCCGGCAACGATTTGATAAAGCGTTTCCGCGTTTTTTAAACGGGTCTGTTCTTTTTTCAGTAATTCATCTTCATTTGCCACGATGCCGGCATCTTCAATCTCTTTTTTTTGAAATTCAAGCAGTTCAGTATGCTCCTGCTGTTTTCGGCGGTTGGCCTTTAAGTGATCCAGTTCCTGGATCAGCGGCAGGATATGGTGATAGGCGTTATAAACCTGTTGGCGAAGCGGCATAATGTCGCCGAATTGATCAAGGATCAGCAGGTGATTTGATTCATTTAACAGCTGCTGATGCTCATGCTGACCGGAGATCGCGGCAAGATTTTGAGTCACTTTGTTTAAAAAATGCATGGTTGAAAGACGGCCGTTGATATAAATCCGGTGGCGGTCATTGATGGAGATAACCCGTCGGATCAACAGTTCTTCGGAGGATTCAATGCCCTGGTCTTTCAGTATTTTGATCGCAGAGCTCGATGCCGGGGGATGAAACAATGCTTCTATTTCAGCAGTTTCCGCACCGGTGCGAATCATTTTGGATGTTGCGCGGCTTCCCAGCAGCAGATTGATTGCATTGATAATGATTGATTTTCCGGCCCCGGTTTCACCGCTTAAAATAGTCAGGCCCTTTGAGAAACAGACGGTTAAATCATCAATAATTGCAAAATTTTTAATGGAAAGTTCAGCGAGCATGTTTAATCTGGCAAGTATTATTATCAGTCATAATATGATCCGTACATGGCGCAATCACGTTTAATATGCCGATCAGGTTTTGTTCAAGAACCGAATAAGAATAAAACCGCCGGGCAACATTATAGTTATGGCTGGTCATATTTTCGCACGTCAGGGAATTTTTCAATACTTTTTTTGTCTCTTCAACTGCTTTTTGGGTCACATAACCATCAAGTTCAATGACTTTGAATCCTTTGGGCTTGATATCAATGGAGTAAATGGAATAGGTGTTCACAACAATGGGTTTGCAGAAATATATCGCTTCTAAAAACGCGTTGCCGAATCCTTCGAGGTTGGAGGGGTAAGTGACCAGGTCGGCATGGGGATAGACATCTTCCAGTGTATATATTTTTTCTCCTTTTTTGGTAAGACCTCTTTTTTCATCAATACGCTTTGAAACAAAAATTGTATCAACATTCAAGAGTTTTGAATACTCCCGGATACGGTTTTCATAATCATATCCTTCATCGCCGGATGCATGGGAAATTATCAGCTTGGCTTTCAGGCCCAGCCGGCTTACCAGCTCGATTGCATGTTCAATCCCTTTTCGTTTGATGACCCGGGTGGGCTGAAGGATAAAATATTCATCGTCTTTTACCCCGAAAGCCTGGCGGACATCTTCAGCATATTCGTCAATCGGGGGTGGCGGATTGTCAAAATCCATGACATTCGGCATGATCGATGAGGAGATGCCCGTTCTCAGCCCCAGCTGATTGTCTGCCGAAGAATTGATGACCACGTGATGAATTGTCGGTATATGGGGGGGGAATGCCATATTTAAGTAGTCCCACACCGCATTGGTCAGAAAATGCGTGCGTTCCCAGAAAAAATCATGGTGATGAGCGATGGCCGGCATTCCGGTTTCCGCGATGACTTCAGTCAATGCAAGGCCCAAAGGGATATTCAAGGGGATGGTCAGCGCATTTTGGGGAATCAGCAGGCTGATGTTAAATTTGTTGATGAACTGATACAGGTCGTCTTTGAGTTCTTCTTTAATTTCCTGAATCTTGTTTGTGATTGATCGCTTGCGGGTTCGTTTGTCAAAGCACGCCCGAAAAATTTTTCTGATTTCCGGATGAGAAAAGTGTGCTTTTTTAGACTGAAAAGAGACTTCCGGGGCTGTATCGAGTTCACCGGCAAAATAAAAACACTTAAAGTCCCGTTTTTCAAGAACTTTGGCCCACTTGAAGGCTTCAAGGGATACGCCGTCCGTGCCGGCAATACGCGTCGAGACAAATCCGATACGCTGTCGGGTTGAGCAAAAGAAGCATGTGCAATTTTTTTCATGGCTCATTTTAAATTATCCTTATACCATGGTTCGAGCGTAAATGCGCCACTTCAGATATCCCGGCTGTGCAGTCGGGGTTCTCATCAAACGAATGCACCGGATATACATCGCTTTTTTTGCTTCAGTATTCATTGAATCTGAAGTGAATCTTTGAAATTGTATTCCATGTCATTGGCTTGAAAATAAATTGACTGCCAGTTTGAAGAAGAATACATATATTAGAAACCATTATAGTTTGATAATTGAACTTGTCAAGTAAAGTGGGGTCTTGCAAACCTTCAATTAATAATTCTATTTCGAGTTAGAAAGATTATGAATTTTCAGCAACACAAAAGTATATCAGAACCGGAGCACCACCTGATGGGGGGCGTGGCGGTCGAAGTAAGAAACATTTATACCGCGGATAATGCCCGGCTGACACTTAGTCGGATTAAGCCGAGAAACGAACAGCCATTATCAATTCCGGTGATTTTAATCCACGGCAGCTATGCAACAAGGAGCTTCTGGATTTCTCCCAAAGGGATCGGTCTGGGAGTCTATCTGGCAGACCAGGGGTTTGATGTGTGGATCCCGGAACTCAGAGGTCACGGCCTTTCGCCCAAAGGGGAGTCTTTTTCAGAGATTACGGCGGAAGATCAGATCCGGTATGATTTACCGGCAATTGCCGATGCCGTGTTTAACATTACCGGAACGCCGGCTTTCTGGGTCGGGCATTCATTTGGCGGTCTTTTTATACTTGCCGCACTTTCGGTCAACTGGCTGAATCAGGATCGTGTGTTAAGCCTTGTTACCTTCGGGAGCCAGATCAGCCTTGGCGACAGGTATTTAAAAATACCGCCGGTGGCATGGACTTTGTCAACATTGCTGCGGGTAATAGGAAATTTTCCGGCACCCAAATTTGGTTTGGGGTCTGAGATTGAGTCTGCCGGAACTATGATTGAAACCATCCGATGGAAAAAGTTTCGGGGCAAGTGGACCAATTCAGAAGGGGACTCATATTGGGATGGATTGGAGAACATAAAAATACCGGTTATGACATATGCCGCGGCAAACGATAAAAATGATCCGCCGGCCGGGTGCCGAAAAATTCATAAACGTCTGGGCAGTCCGGATAAAATGTTTATGGTGCTGGGCAAAGATACCGGTTTTTCAAAAGACTATGATCATGCGGGAATGGTGGTGAGCAGGCAAGCGCAGGAGGAAGTGTGGCCGGATCTGGCCGGCTGGCTCAAAGACCGCATCTAAAGCCCCAGGTAATGCCCGATTGCTGTGTTGCAAGCCTCTTCAAAATACTCACATACATGCGTATGCTCCGTTTTTTTCATCGGCTTGCGCCTTGCACTCAAACATTACCTGAAGCTTTATAGTCCCTCTAAATATTGGGGATAGTATATAAAAGTACGTCTCATGAATGAAGAATTTACACGCCTTGCCAATTTTATAAGATTGGTGAAGCTTTTTTCTCTGGCATTTGAATTGATACCAGGTTAAAGTGTCTAAAATGCATGATTTTATAAGTAATAATAGCGGCAAAGTGTTTATCCGATCCGTCATAATTTTGTTTCTGATATTGATGGCCGGGTTCGGGGGGCTGCTGTTTTACGGTTCAAAATCCATTCATGACCTGTTTGAAAACAATGAAAAGTTAAAAGTTGCGATTGCGAACCTGACCCGGGAAGAGCAGATTGGTTACGCGAAGGTGATCGGTCAGGAAACAATTGAAGGAAAACTTTACACCACCTTAAAATTTGTCGAAACGGCCCGGGACAATCAGTTAAACAAAGTACTGGAGCGGGAATATCTCATTGAAGGGGATGTGGTTTTTTTTGACGCACTGATTGTCACGTTTAGCAATCAGGATATCATGACCGGTGAAAAACGGGCGTTGTATTTATGGCGTCGGGTCTACGGCGAAAATATGGCACCGTCAAACGGTTATCCCATTGAAATGGAATCACAGGCACCCAAGCGCTATGCCGATTTTCTGGCGCAGCTGAGTCTGCCGGATCAGGAAATGTTCTGGGAGGCGGTCTGGCAGATGGCCGATGATCCGGATGTGCTCAGGAAACATGGCATCAAGGCGGTCTATGGCAATGCGGTTTATAAGAAGCTGCGTCCGGGGCTGATTTATGTGTTTAAGATCAGCGCAAATGGGCGGGTTTATCCGGAAACCATCCCGGACATCTGATAAAAACATCGTCTTTAGCCTCAATACAGCGTTGCCGTCTTCCTCAAAATGTTCACATACCTTCGTATGCTCCGCTTTTTCGTCAGCCGGCGCCTTGTCTTGAGGGCCAAACGCTCGTTTTTATAAAAGTTTGACAATTTAAATTTCTTTGGAGTGCTGAATTAAAATAAAAATGCCTGAATCAATAAAGACACGAATCAAACGCTGGATGTACAATTTTTATCCGGTGTATCGCCGGACCGGGGCAAGAATTGTCTATATCGATGATTCCTGGCGAGAAGTCCGGGTTTCACTCCCGTTGCGTATCTGGACCAGAAATTACTACGGCACCATTTCCGGAATCAGCATGTTCGGAGCAGTGGATCCCATTTACATGGTCATGCTGATCAAGCTGCTGGGGCCGGATTACATGGTCTGGGACAAAGAAGCCGCCATCTATTTTAAAAAGCCCGGAAAAACGCGATTAACGGCCCGGTTTTTATTAGATGATATTGAACTGAATTTGATTCGGAAAACGCTGGAGTCCGAAGCCTCATTGGTCCGCACGTATCGGATTGACCTGGTGGATCAGGAGGGAACGGTTTGCGCCACCGTAGACAAGGTGATTCATATCAGGAAAAGAATTTAATCCTACAAAAGAGGCACTCCTTGACGTGGCTGAAAAAATGAAGCCGGCCGATAATGCTTAATCACAATTCTGTTTTTTATCTTGGGATTGGTTGACATGCGCTGATTACTGAACATATTATCAAATATTCTTTTTATCAAAAACACACACAGGAGATTACCATGAAAATGAAAAAAATGACCGGTTTGATTGCGCTGTTTTCTTTTTTGTTGATGTCCTTTCCGGCCGGAATTGTTTGTGCGGAAACTTCGACTACAATGGATCTCGTAAAGATGTTAACCAGCCAGTTGGGGGTGACTGAACCCCAGGCAACAGGAGGTGCGGGGGCGCTGTTCGACATGGCAAAAGGGGCGCTTTCGAAAACCGACTATGGGCAGGTGGCCGGCGCGATTCCCGGAATCGGCGATTTGATTAAAGCAGCGCCTGCGGTTTCGGAATCCACGTCAGATGCTTCCGATAAGATGGCCGGGCTTGCCGGAGGACTGGGGGGGCTTACCAAGGCTGTGGAAAGTGCCAACAAGTTTGCCGCAGTCAATGACCAGTTTAAACAACTGGGTTTGGATGCGGACATGGTATCACAGTTTATTCCTGTTTTACTTTCTTTTGCTAATTCTGCCGGCGGTGAATCCGTCATGAACATTCTCCAATCAGTCTGGCAGTAAAGGAAATAAAAAAATGACCACAGATAGTTTAAATAAACTTTTTTCTTCAGAAACCATCAGTAAAATTTTTCCGGAAGATATGGCGGATCAGTTTTTTGACGCGCTGTACGGTGATTCGTCTGAAGGCGCGTACAATATCGGGCTGATTTTTAAAGAACACAAAAGTAATACTCTGACGTTTGAATTTCATTTAACCCAACGTCCCGGAAAATGCCTCCGGTGCAACCTGACATACGGGCTGCCGGAAGTTTTTTCAAGACATCCCCTTATTAATGTAAAGGGACTGGTGGGCAAAATCGATGAACAAATAAACGGGCAGGGCAAATGTGTCGACTGGAAACTCGGTCAGACCATTGAAGTCTCAAATGATCTGCATATCATTCCTTTGATTATTTCTCTTGGGAATGCATCGTAAAATATCTGTTTTTTTCAGGATTGAATTGAATCCCTTGAACTAAAAAAAGTCGCCCACGTCTTGTCAGGATGAGGGCGGCTTTTTTATTTTTTTTCAGCCTTCTGGCAAAAACTTTTCACGAGCCGAGTTTGTTGGAGATGAGTTTAATTGATTCAAGATTTCTGGACAAAAAGAAGCCGGTTTGCTGAATAATTAATGTTGGGGCTATAGAGGTGGATCAGTAGTGGTAACGCAATTGGGCAATTAGGATAGCATTTTCATTTACCTTATAAACAAATCTATGTTCGTCTGTTATTCTCCTGGACCAGTATCCTGAAAGGGCATGTTTTAGGGGTTCAGGTTTGCCTAAACCATCGAAGGGGGTTCGCTTGGTATCTTTAATGAGATTGTTGATACGCCGGAGAATTTTTTTATCCGTTTTTTGCCAATAAAGATAATCATCCCAAGCGTGGTCAGAAAAAATGAGCTTCACTCTATAAGTTCCTTTTCAGCCCCTTTTCCGTTTTCAAGTTGGGCAATCGATTCGATCAATCGTCTTGTATTTTTTGGTGAACGTAAGAGATATGCCGTTTCTTCAAGGGCTTCAAAGTCTTCCAATGACATGATGACCACAGAGTTTGACGATTTACGTGTTACAATCACCGGGGAACGGTCATTACAGACTTTGTCCATTGTTTTTGCAAGATTTTGTCTTGCTGCTGTATATGTGATGGCTTTCATTTGACACCTCCTGTACAATTTATTGTACATATGAAATAGAAAGTGTCAAGAGGGTATTTCTATTTCAAGCCCCAACAACAGCATGAAAAGGACAAGCTATTACCTGCGGCTTCATAGCGGACTGGTATTTTTAAATATTTTATATTTTTTTTTTGAGTAATCCGCCCTCCACTTGTAATAGGCATTCTGTTTCGATAATTATCTGAAAGAAAAAATTATATAGACACAAGATATCTCATAATATTTTCACTCATCTCGATTTTTTGCCATTTCCAAAAAACAGGAAAATCCAGCCCACTGTTTTGGGTTCGTAACCGATCGTAGACTATTTAATATTGTCCTCGGTTTAATAGAATCCGGGATTTGGGTTTTTATGAAGCCAACAGGCTTTTAAGGGACGTGGAAAAAAATAATTATCCCATCTTACATGTCTTTTGGTCCGGATTCTTTGTTGCGACAAAGCTCACATATCCCGATATGCACGCTTCATCGCGCCTTGAATACGAACCAAAATCCTTCGCCATCTGGGGCAATTGTTTTTTCCCACGTCCCTATCGGTTAGCTTTTTTGATTCCTAACTTATCCATGGCAATGATCATTTTGCAGATGTTGGATGACCCTTCCACAATGGTGTAGGTGGGAGTGTCGCGGTAAAACCGGGCCACCGGGTATTCTTCGGAATATCCGTAAGCCCCTAAAATCCGCATGGCGTAATTGGCGGACCGTGTGGCGGTTTCCCCGGCAAAATACTTTGCCTGGGCCACGTCCAGGCCGTTGTTCAGATTCCCCTGGTCCTTTTCCCAGGCTGCCTTGTAGACCAGCAAGCGGGACGCCTCAATCTCTGTCGCCATTTGCGCAATCAGGTCCTGGTTCATCTGAAAACTGCCGATAGATTTTCCGAATTGTTTGCGCTCATTGCAGTATTTAACGGATGCGTCCAGCAATGCCTGGGCCACCCCGACGGCTCCGGCGGCCGCAGAAATCCGGGTCTGGTTTAATGATGAAAACACGATCCTGGCCCCGTCGCCGGGATTGCCCAGGATATTTTCCTTGGGGACCCGGGTATTGTCCAGAAACAGTTCGCCGGTAGGAGAGGAATGGGACCCCATTTTATCCAGCCGGGATGTTTTGATGCCATTAAAATTTTTGGGCTCGATAACAAAGGCGGACAGGCCCTTTGACCCTTTTTCTTTGTCCGTGTAAGCATAATAAATAAGCACGTCGGCAATATCGGCATTGGATATCCAGGTTTTGGAGCCGTTGAGCCGCCAGTGGTCGCCGCAGTCTTCGGCTTCAGAAGCGATGGACATGACGTCTGATCCGGCATCCGGCTCGGTAATGGCAAAACCGCCCAGGTATTCAGCACGAACCAGTTTCTCAATGTATTTTTTGCGAAGATCTTCACTGCCGTACCGGTAAATGGTGTAGGCTGAGCCGATGCACTGCATGTTGACCTGAACCCGCAGCGAGCTGGATACTTTGGCGATTTCTTCGGTGATGATGACCGCCGACAGCCAGTCCATGTCTTCCCCGCCATATTCTTCCGGAATGCACATGCCGAAAAAACCCAGTTCTCCCATGGGTTTGATCACTTCATCATAGGGGAAATAATGGTCCGCGTCCCACTGGGCCGCATGGGGTGCGATTTGTTTAACGGCAAATTCCCGGACCGCTTTTTGCAGCATTTGATGTTCTTTGGATAGTTTAAAATCCATAATAGCCTCCGATATGACAACGCAAAAAACTCAATTTCTTCGTTGCGCTTCGTCCTTCATCCATTCAACGTACAAAAAGTACGCCTCATGGATGAAGAACTTGCACGCCTTGAACTTGAGGCTTTTTTCGTTGCCACAAATGTTTTGGTAAATATATTTTCGATGTTATATAAAAAAGGAGCCTCTTAATATTTGATTGTTGTTCAGAAAAGTGACCCGTATTTTTCACCGAGCCTGAATCGTTTTCTGGCAAGGCATCCGGGAAGAAGCTGTAGTTCGGCTACAGTGATTCCCGGATAACGCAGCCAGGAGACGATTCAGGCCGGCCCGAAGGGTGAACAGTTTTAACTGTTCATGAAGAATTCGGGTTTAATCGACCATGGTGAGCCCCCCGCTGACGCTTAAAACCTGACCGGTAATAAAATTCGCTTCTTCCGAGGCAAAAAAGACCGCTGCAGCAGCAATATGGTCAGCCGTTCCCATTCGTTTTAAGGGAATAATCTTGTCCATGCCGGAAAGGACTTTGTCTGCAAACGCATCTTCGGCTTTCATATCATCTAAAAGCGGGGTAGGGGTCGGCCCCGGACAGATCACGTTCACATTGATTTTGTTGCGGGCAAATTCCCGGGCCATGGTTTTGGAAAATGAGATGACCGCGCCTTTGGTGCCGGCATATACTGATTCACCCATACTGCCCACCCGGGCTGCGTCAGACGCGATATTGATAATCTTGCCGCTGCTGCGTTCAATCATATCATTGGCTACCGCGTAAGTAGTGTTCAGCACACCCTTATAATTAATATCAATCACCTTGTTCCAGAAATTCGGGGTGGTTTTGATAAACGGCTTCATCCGGTCCCACCCGGCATTGTTCACCAGGATATCCACGGGGCCGAATTTTTTCTTTACCGCGTCAACCATGGCCTGGACAGACGCAAGGTCGGTAATGTCCGTTTTCACAGCAATTGCCTTTCCCCCGAAAGTCTCGATTTCCGCAGCTGTTGCCACGGCTTCGTCGATCAGCAGGTCTGCAATCACCACCTTGGCGCCCTGTTTTGTCAGCATTCCACAGATTCCTTTGCCGATGCCTCTCGCTCCGCCGGTCACCACCGCCACTTTTCCGGTTAACTCAAACATGGCTTTCCTCTCCAGTTAAATATTTCATAAGTATTTTTACAATTTATTATAGTTACTTTCATGGCAAAGAAAAAAGTTCAAATGCAAGGCGCACAAATTCTGAGGAATGAGGTGTAGCTTGCTACTCCGCAGTGACGAAGAATGCAGTGCAACACAGCAGTTGGGCTTTTTACGAAGCCATGAGGTTTTCCCAGATGGTTGATACTCCCTGCCCCCGCCCCACGCACATAGTCGTCAGACCGTATCTGGCCGAGGGGTTCTCCTCAAACAGCCCGTTTAAAAATGCCACCAGCCGCGGCCCGGATGCGGCCAGGGGGTGTCCGTATGCCAGTGCACCGCCCCAGATGTTGACTCGCGGATCATTCCACGCCAAGCCGAACCGGTCCAGAAAATACAAAACCTGAACCGCAAACGCTTCGTTGATTTCAACAATATCCATATCATTCATGGTCAGGCCGGTCATTTTCAGCACTTTTTCTGTTGACGGTACGGGTGCGGTTCCCATGATTTTGGGATCCACGCCTGCCACGGCTGAGGCCACCCACCGCATCTTCGGCGTTAAACCCAGTTCGTCGGCTTTGGTGCGGCTCATCATCATCATTGCGCAAGCACCGTCGTTTAATCCGGAAGCGTTTCCGGCAGTCACCCGGCCGTTTTCCTGAAACACCGGTTTTAATGTCGCCAGTTTCTCAACGGTTGTCCCGGGACGCGGGTGTTGATCCGTATCGGCAATAATGCGGGTACCGTCAGCCAGTTCTGTTTCAATGGGGATGATCATGTGTTTCATTCTGCCGGATGTCATGGCGTGTTCTGCTTTTTTCTGGGACTCTGCTGCATAGGCGTCTGCCATTTCACGGGTAAATTCCGGGAACCGGTCGTGAATGTTTTCCGCGGTTTGCCCCATCACCAGGGCGGATGCCCCGCCCATGACTTCTTCGGCCCGGGGGTGATGTTCCCGCATAAACCCCATGGGAACGTGGCCTAAATGCTCCACACCGCCGGCAATCAGGCAGTCGGCCATTCCCGAGGCAATGGTGGTGGCGGCAAATCCGATGGCGGTCAGGCCGCTGGCGCACATCCGGTCAATGGAGCACCCAGGGATTTCCCATCCCCAGTCCGCCAGCATGGTCACCATTCGGCCAAGCGTGCCGGCCTGTTCTTTTACCTGGTTGGTGACGCCCCAGATGCTGTCTTCGATTATATTTGGAGAGACCTGCGGGTTTCTTTCAATCAAAGCCTTGAGCAACGGCACGGCCAGATCTTCGGCCCGGGTTTTCCAGAAAATTCCTTTTTCACCGGCCCGGCCAAAAGCGGTTCGGACCGCATCGACTAAAACGACTTCATTGATTTGCATCGTTTATTGTCCCTTGTTTTTCCAAAGAATTGGAATTAAATATAAATTTGTGAAGGATTCCTGTTTTAAAGGTTTCAGGTGTCAGGCTGGGTATGCTATTTCCAGACACCAGACACCAGACACCAGACACCAGACACCAGACACCAGACACCAGAACACTGACACCATCAATCTATAGTTTACTAAAACGCACCTTCCGGCATCTCCGCTATCTCCCGTCCTTTCCGGAGACATGAGCGGATTTTCGTTATTGTGTGCGGTAAGGTGATGTCCGTATACCAGGTGGCTTGTAAAATTTTGCCAATGTAAAAATTGTTTGTTCGTGTCTGGTCAGAAAGACGTTGGCTGATGATTGCCATATCCAGCAGCCGCCAGACCATGATCAGTTCACCGAAACAAAGCAGTGCCGGATAAGTGTTTGCCCCCCAGTGAACAGGATCCGTTTTCTTCAGTTCGTTTATTTCAAGAACGGTCCGGAAGACCTCGTTGAAGGCGTTTTCCAGGCTTTTAATATTTTTTCCCAGTGCCGGGTGGGTTTTGTTCTTTTGGCAAAATGTTACAATTTCCTGCGTAAACGCCCGAAACGGCGCGCCGCCGGCAATGGTCATTTTTCTTCCCATCAGATCAATGGACTGGATGCCGTTGGTCCCTTCATAAAGAGACATGATTTTCACATCCCTCAAATATTGCTCTAAAGGAAAATCTTTGCAGTATCCATAACCCCCCAGGCACTGGATGGCGGTTTCACAGACTCTGAACCCGGTGTCCGAACAAAAGGCTTTGATGATCGGGGTGATGAAATCAACCAGGTGTTTATAGTGATTTTTTTCATCCCCATCTTCCAGTTCATAGGCCAGGTCCGACCAGAACGCCCCGGTGTAAATCATGGACCGCATGCCGTCCACGGACGCCTTCATCCACAGCAGCATCCGCCGGATGTCCGGATGGTTGATAATCGGAACGTCTTCTTTGGTTCTGCCGCAAATATCCTTACCCTGACTCCGGTTTTTGGTATATGCCAGGGCATTTAAATAAGCTGTGCTCGCAATGCTCATGCCACTGACCCCGGTGTTAATCCGTGCGGAATTCATCATCTGGAACATGTGAGCCAGGCCCATGTTTTTTTTTCCGCAAAGGTATCCGATACAATTGTCTTTTGATCCAAACTCCAGGGTACAGGTGGGCGATGCATGCAGGCCGAGTTTTTTTTCAATGCTGATGCATCGCACATCATTGCCAGACCCCAGAGTGCCGTCATCATGGACCCTTATTTTTGGAACAATTAACAGGGAAATTCCTTTAACACCGGCCGGCGCACCGTCAATTCGGGCCAGCACCAGGTGGATAATGTTTTCCGCCAGGTCGTGGTCCCCCCAGGAAATAAAGGTCTTGGTCCCTTTTATTTTAAATTGATCGCCGTCCGGAAATGCCGTTGTCCGGATACCGGCCAGATTGGAACCGGCATCGGCTTCGGTCAGGCACATGGTGCCGGTCCAGTTGCCATTGTAACATTGGGGGACAAACTTTTTTTTCAACTCACCGGATGCAAACGTTTCAATCAAATGTGCGGCTCCGTGGGTCAGGCTCGGGGCCATATTAAAGGACTGACAGGCCCCGTACATCAGGTCATTGACAACAATCCGCATCATGTGCGGAAATCCCTGTCCACCGTATTCAGGATCCCGGGCAGCGGCAATCCACCCGTTATCAGCATATCGGCGAAAGGCGTCTATAAATTCATCAGCACAGGAAACGTTTCCGTTTTTTAATGTTACACCTTGGGATTCACCGATTGCCTGTAAGGGGTCGACAATTTTTTTTGCGAATACGGCTGCTTCATTGACCGTCATGTCGAGTGCTTTCGCGTTAAGCCCCTTGTAGCGGGGAAGGGCGCACAGCGATCCGTAGTCGAGCTGGTCGTTTAAAATAAACAGGATATCTTTTAAGCTGACTTTGAAATTAGTCATAATCATACCAGCCTTTGCCGGTTTTTCGGCCCAGATGACCGGCTTTGACTTTTCGTCGCAGCAAAAGCGGGGGATACCAGCGGGGATCTCCGGTTTCTTTATACATTGCCATGAGTGCGCCATAGGTAACATCCAGTCCCACCATATCGCCGGTTTCAAAGATTCCCATTTTACGCCCGGAAGCCAGCTTCAAGCCTTTGTCAATATCTTCGACGCTCGCAACCCCCTCTTCAACCAGGCGCATGGCCTCCATGGAAGACGGCAGATTGATCCGGTTGATCACAAAACCGGCCACATCCCGGTTGACCATGATCGGGGTTTTGCCGATCTGTTCCACAAATTTTTTGCCGGTTTGGGCTGTCTTCTCTGTTGTCAGTGTCCCTTTGATCACTTCAACCGCCATCATCATGGGCACCGGGCTGAAAAAATGAAGGCCCATGATTTTTTCCGGCCGGGCGGTTGCCGCTGCCAGCTCAGTGATGGGAATAGCTGAGGTATTGCTGGCAATCAGGGTGTCAGGCCCGCAACATTCATCAAGCCTTTTAAATATGTTGC
>JAQYVU010000157.1 GCA_030145385.1 Desulfococcaceae bacterium | reverse complement strand
AAATTTAAAAAATTTCAAAATACTCGTATCCCCCAGGTTGATTCAATTCAAAAATGCCTAAACAGAGGCATTGCATTCTCTTATGGCCTGCTATTCGATGTCTCAACCCGAACAGTGGCTGAACTCAAAAATGAACTTGAGTTTATTCTTGATACTCCGGAGATTCCCTTGCCGGCATACATTTCCATTGCTGTTCCCATGTTAAAGACGCCGTATTTTTACGATTGTGTTTCCGATAAGTTACTGCTTCCGGATATCAAATTACGGGATATGGACAGTACCACACTGACAGTGAGACCATTAGATCCGATGGATGATGTGGTTCATTTCATTAAACAGATTCAAAACCTTGCCGGTTATAGGAAAAAAATTTTCAGACATACCCAAAAATTTTATCACCTTTATAAAACAAAATTTAAGCTAAATGCCCTGCCATATCTGATGAGCAGCCCCCTTCTGCTTTGCACGCCAAAACTAAGCACACTTGGAACAAATTTCCTTAAAAATGGTTTAAAAAAACATCATCGGACTTTTGTGGGTTCAACGGAAGCCCTTGACCGCGTCTACCAGCCAAAATTTTCGATTGATTCCCGATTTGCTTCATATTTTAATCCGACGATGCTCACAAATGCGCAGGGCCATATTAATGAAGCACTACTGCCGGACGTGTTTGCATGTCATCCGGATAACAAACAAATTGCCGTATAAAGGAGCGTAAACACATGATGAGCCTTTCCGGGTACCAGACCGGGCATTTGATATATAAAGGGAATGACGCCCTCATCTACCATGGATTACAGATTAAAGACCAATTACCGGTGGTGATCAAACAACTAAAGACATCGTACCCGTCCCGGGAAGAACTGACCCGCTTCAGGCGGGAGTATCAAATAATGAGGATGTTCAACACAGAGGGGATTATCAAGGCCTACAGTCTGGAAAAATGTCAAAATTCACTGGCAATGATCATAGAAGATTTTAAAGGAAAATCCGTTGAAATGCTGCTGCCGGATCAGACGTTTGACCTGGCTCAATTTTTACAGCTTTCGATCCGGATTTCCAAAGCTCTGGGCCAGATTCACCGCCAAAACATCATTCACAAAAATATCAACCCCGGCAATATTATATGGAACCCGCAAACCGGCCAGGTCAAAATAACCGATTTTGGTATTTCCACAGAACTCCTTTCCGAGGCTCCTGAGGCGCATGACCCAAAAATCATAAAAGGCACTTTGCCCTATATATCTCCGGAACAGACCGGTCGGATGAACCGGAACCTGGACTTTCATACTGATTTTTATTCTCTGGGCGTGACCTTATATGAAATTGCGACCCGCCACCTGCCATTTGAATCCAAGGATCCCATGACACTGGTGCATTCCCATATTGCCCGCACGCCGGTACCCCCGCATGAAGTAAACCCTCAGCTACCTGAAGTGATTACAGAAATTATTTTAAAACTCATGGCAAAAACAGCGGAAAACCGTTACCAGAGCACCTTTGGGCTTCAAGTGGATTTACAGAAATGCCTGGACCATCTCAATAATGAAGGGGCCATCAAAAATTTTAAAATCGGTGAAAAAGATATTTCGAATCGATTTCAAATTCCCCAGAAACTTTACGGCCGGGACACTGAAATTCAGAATTTAGTTCAAATCGTGAACCAGGCAACCCAGGGGGAAAAAAAAATCATCCTAACCGGCGGAGATCCGGGAATCGGAAAATCAGCTTTTGTCAATGAAATCCGGCAAAGGATCGCGGAGAACCAAGCGTACCTGATATATGGTAAATTTGACCCCATTCGCCAAAACATCCCCTATGCCGCCCTGTCCCAGGCTTTTCATGGGCTTGAAAGCCAGATTGCGGCCGATGGTGAAAAAACCATTTTGTTCTGGAAAAAACAGTTTATGCAAGCCATGGGAAACAACGGGAAGGTCATTACTGATATGATTCCCTCCCTGGAATCCATTATCGGCAAACAACCCGAAGTCCCGGATATCCCCCCGGCAGATGCCCGGAATCGATTTAACCTGACATTCTTAAATTTCATTCGTGCTTTTTCGAATTCAAAGCAGCTACTTACAATTCTCATTGATGATCTTCAATGGGCGGACGAAGCCTCCCTGGACTTAATCGAATTATTAGCCAGTGATACAGACACAAAGTACCTGTTATTTGTCGGAACTTTTCGAGACAATGAAGTCGACCATGCCCATCCGTTGACATTAACAATCAACCGCCTTCAAAAATCCAATACGCCGCTATCGACTTTTTATCTTAAAAACCTGGAACCCCGACACATCAACCAGCTTCTGGCGGAAACCTTATCCTGTCATCCGGATCGATCGGCTCCGATGGCAAATCTGTGTTATGAAAAAACACAGGGCAACCCTTTTTTCGTAAAGCAATTCCTGAAATCCCTGCATGGGGAAGAAAAATTTTTTTTTAACGCCAAACGCGGTATTTGGCAATGGGACATTGAAAAAATCCGGAGGGCGAAGATAACTGATAACGTTATTGAGTTCATGGTTAAAAAAATTCAAAAACTGCCGGATACCACGCAACAGACATTGCAATTGGCAGCCTGCATCGGCAACCAGTTTGACTTACTCACCCTGTCACAGATAAGCCAAAAAAAACTGGCGGAAACCGTCGGTGAATTAAGGGCGGCCGTGACAGAAGATATTATTTTACCGATAAACGATACATTTAAATTTATCAACATTATCGATCAGGAAATAGCAGCCAGTGGCCCGGCGAGAATCCCGGAACACCTGATCCCCGCATTCAGGTTTCACCATGACCGTATTCAGCAGACGGCCTATGGGCTGCTTCCTGAAACTGAAAGACAAAAACATCATTTTAAAATCGGCACCCTGCGCTTACGTCAAACCCCCAAAAGCAAAATGGATGAAAAAATTTTTGATATTGTCAATCAGCTTAACCGGGGAACGGATGTCATAAACCGTCCGGAAAACAAAGCTGAAGTGGCGCACCTGAATCTTCAAGCGGCAAAAAAAGCAAAAGCATCGTCTGCCTTTAAGCCGGCACTGATCTATTGCAAGGCCGGCATTTCACTGCTGCCGAAAAACAAATGGGAAGAACAATATGATTTAACGTTCGATCTTTATCTGGAAGCAGCAGAATCCGCATTTCTATGCACGGACTTTGATGATATGGAAAAACTGGCGGAATCAGCTCTGCAGAATACCGGAACACTGCTGGACAAAGTAAAAATCCATGACCTCAAAATACAGCGTTATTATGCGCAGAACAAGTTATTAAAGGTCATTGATGAAGGAATGAAGGTTTTAAAATTATTAGGGTTTCGATTTCCGAAAAAGCCAGCAATGCTTCACGCCATTTTGAAATTATTGAGAACCAAACTTATATTGAGGCTTAACGGCATCAATAAAATTCAACAGATGAATGATATGGATAATCCAAGAATCCTGGCGGCAAGCCGTATCATGCTTCATCTGGGGCATGCCGCATACGGGGCGGCTCCCAATTTGGCCCCGCTATTAGCGCTACAAGGTATTCTTACCTCAGTCAAACACGGCATTGCACCGGAAACGCCCTCTTTTTTTGTTGCTTATGCCATAATTTTATGCGGAAAACTAGGAGAGATTAATAATGGAACCCGGTTTAGCGATCTTGCATTATCCCTCGTCAAGCGAAACAGTTCAAAATATCATAAAGCCCGTACGATAATCCTTACCAGCAGTATGATCCGGCACTGGAAAAACCATCTTCAAAAAATCCTGCCTGATTTTTTAACCGCCTACGAGCTGGGAATAGACGTCGGTGATTATGAATACGCCACACTATCTGCCTATTTTTACGGTGCTTATTCTTTTTTTTGCGGTAACCCTTTAAAAGCGCTGTCCGATGAAATAGCCGACTACAGCGCGACCATCCGGAAGTACAAACAGGACACCCATTTTTATTTTAATGAAATGACCCGGCAAACGCTATTGAATTTAATGGGCAATACCGATGACCCGTGCCGACTGCTCGGGGATGCCTATGATGAGGAAAAAATGCTGCCGATGCACTATCAGAACAATGACACCTCGGCACTCCATATGCTGTTTTTTTATAAGTTAATGCTTTGTTATCATTTTGGGAATTACCAGCAAGCCCTTCAATATTCGGACTCGGTCAAGCAATACCTGGAAGGTATGGTCAGCACCGCCTATATCCCTTTATTTCATTTTTATGATGCCTTATTAAAACTCGCAATATTTAACGATGTGAATCGAAAAGAACAGAAACAAAATTTAAAAATAGTCGCGATGCACCTGAAAAAACTAAAAAGATGGTCGACTTATGCGCCGATGAATTTTCTCCATAAATGGACTTTGGTGGAAGCCGAGCGACTGCGGGTTATCGGAGAAGATATAAAGGCGGCCCAACATTATGATCAAGCCATTTCACTGGCCAAAAAATATGAGTTTATCCAGGAAGAAGCGCTGGCCAACGAACTGGCGGCAAAATTCTGGATAGCCCGGAAAAACCAGGAATCTGCCGAATTGTATATGACAAATGCCGTCCATGGCTATGATCTCTGGAACGCCAAAGCAAAAGTGAATTTTCTTCATAAAAACTATCCGCAGCCGGCCGTGCAGAGCAAAAAAATCGACGCCCATACTGCGGGTACCGGGCGTGCGGCAGGCTCATTGCATGCCTCGGAATCACTGGATTTGAGTTCGGTCATCAAAGCGTCCCAGGCCATTTCCGGTGAAATTGTCTTGGACCAGTTAATGAAAAAAATGATCACTGTTGTCATTGAAAACGCCGGGGCTCAAAAAGCCCTCCTTCTGTCCGAATACGACAACCATTGGATAATTGAAGCGCAAGGTGCTGTTTCGAAAGACGGCATCGCCGCTTCCACGGAATTTAAAACCGCCGATCCATCAAACGCGCCCCTTTCGCTCCTTGACTATGTTGCACAAACCAAACAAAATATTGTCATAAACAATGCCGCGCAAGATATCGCTTTTAATGAGGATGCATATATTATAAAATATCAGCCCTTGTCGGTGCTGTGTACACCGATTTTTCATCAGGGAAAACTGGCCAATATTCTGTACCTGGAAAATAACCTCATCACAGGTGCCTTTACGCCCGACCGGCTGGAACTCATCCAGCTCCTTTCATCCCAGGCCGCCATTTCCCTTCAAAATGCCAGTCTCTATTTCCGGCTCCAGGCATCGGAAAAAAAATACCGAAGCATTTTTGAAAACGCGGTGGAAGGCATCTTCCAGTTGTCCACAGACGGCTGTTTTATCAGCGCCAATCAATCCATGGCAAAAATTCTGGGTTATGATTCACCGGATTCATTAATGGCTTCTCCGGAGAACATGAAACATCAATTCTTTTCCGATCTTACCGCCAGGGAACAATTTGTGAACGAATTCAAGGATAAAGGCCAGGTAATTGGATTTGAAATTGCAGGTATCCGAAAAGACAAGCATAAATTCTGGGGTTCCCTATCCATGAGGGCTGTCTATGACTCAAACAGGCAAATCCGTTATTACGAGGGATCTGTCACGGATGTCACCGACCACAAAATCAGAGAAAAAGCTGAAAGAGAAACTCAAGCCGCCAAAGCCGCGTCAAAAGCAAAAAGCGAATTTCTGGCCAATATGAGCCATGAAATCCGGACGCCCATGAATGCGATTATCGGTATGTCGGAACTGGCAATGAAGACCGAACTGACACCCAGACAAAATGATTATATGAAAAATATTAAAGCGGCATCCAATTCTCTGTTAAATATCATTGATGACATTTTAAATTTTTCAAAAATTGAAGCCGGTAAACTTGAAATTGAAGTTGTCGAATTTTGCCTCAACGATATCATCGACAAAATTTCATTTATGTTTTCTAACATTATGCCGGAAAAAGAAGTTGAATTAATATTTTCAATTTCAAACGAATTACCGGATACACTTTTCGGTGATCCATTAAGAATCAGCCAGGTACTAATCAATTTCATCAGCAACGCCCTTAAATTTACTGATAAAGGTGAAATTCTGCTGAATATAGAGCCGGTAAAATGGAGCAACAATTTTGTAAAACTGAGATTTTTTGTCAAAGATACCGGTATCGGCATTGCAAAAGAACATATTGACAAAGTTTTTGAGTCATTTACCCAGGCCGATGGCTCCATCACGAAAAAATTCGGCGGCACCGGGCTCGGGCTGACCATATGTAAAAATATCATCGAACTCATGAATGGAAGAATCTGGGTTGAAAGCATTGAAGGGCGCGGAAGCACGTTTTATTTTGAAATTGACTGCAAATATCCGGATACTAAAAAAACAATCACGGTCAGACCCAAAATAAATCCCCGCGCAAAGTATTTCAATAATGCGCAAAATATCCGGATACTTTTGGTTGAAGACAACCCCATCAACCGGCAAATTGCCGTTGAAGTGATGGAAAGCAACGGACTGCGTGTTGATGTGGCCGACAATGGCCAACAGGCCGTTGAATCGGTAAAACAAAGGTCGTATGATGCCGTACTCATGGACGTTCAAATGCCGGTCATGGACGGGTATACCGCAACACGTTTAATTCGGGAAGATCATCAGAACCGGAACCTACCCATCATTGCCATGACCGCCTATTGTCAGGAAGAAAACAGAAAAAAATGCCGGGAGGCCGGAATGAATGGCTTTATCCCAAAACCCTTTGAAACAAATGATCTGATGTCCATACTTTCAAAACATGTTGCACTTGATGATGCAATCTTTGATGATAAAAGATCAAATACAGACATAAAAAAGCAGGGGGAATTTTTTCCACAACTTCCGGAAGCACTGCCGGGAATTAACACAAAATCGGCTCTCTCACGACTGGGGGGAAAACGGGATTTGTATATTAACGTGATATTTGAGTTTTATAATAACTACCGGGATATTGGAGAAAAAGTTCAGCATGAGTTTGAAAATAATAATACCGAATTTGTGAAACGAACCGCCCACACATTAAAAAGTCTTGCCGGAAATCTCGGGGCTGAAAAGCTTCAGCACACGGCCAGAATGATTGAAGCCGAAGCCTCTGATGGCCTGGAAGCAATTGATAAAGAAATTATCGACCGCCTGAAAAAAGACCTGGATCAGGTCTTTTCATCAATCAGGCAAATATTTATCGGGTATCCGGATAATTCAAAGTTTTCAACAGATAAAGAACCGGCCGCAACAAACGATACGAAAAAAAACAATATTTCTCCGAACAACCGTTAGCTTCCAGCAATATCGTTTGAAAAAAACCGCTTAGACAGCTTCACCAGAACCTGTCTGCCGGCATTGATGCAAAAAAATATCAGTTTGATATTCCTGTCGTACGATTATTTTGCGCCAAATCCGTCAGGCAGATGTCTTTTTTTTTCCAAAGCCTATTTAACCAGTTCTGAAACCGGGACTTGAATTCTGAATCCGTAAAATAGTCGCCCAGAATTTCTTCTGTAATCGGTATTTTTTCTATTCTTACAACGACTTCGTTCACTTCTCCGCAAAAAAGATGCCAGATGCCTTTCGCCCCCTGGGGATAATGAATGGTTACATTTAAAATCGTTTGCAGCTGTTTTCCCAGGGCGTCTAAGACCAGAGCGGTTCCCCCGGCCTTCGGGCGCAGAAGATTTTTATAAGGAGACTTTTGTTTTTGATGCTTTTGGGGTGTTAACCGGGTTCCTTCCACAAAATTCATTACAGCGACCGGCATGGTTTTAAATTTTTCACAGGCATTTCGCGTCGCTTCTAAATCTTTTCCCCTGAGGTGCGGATTTTTTTCTAAAAATTCTTTTGAATAACGTTTCATAAACGGATAATCCAGCGCCCACCAGGAAAAGCCCAGCACCGGAATCCAAATCAGCTCCTGCTTGATAAAAAATTTCAGAAAAGGAATTTTATTGATAAAAATCTTTTCAAGAACAACGATATCGATCCATGTCTGATGATTGGAAAGAATCAGGTATGAATCATTTTTTTTTAAATTTTCGTGCCCCTGGATGTCCCATCGGATATTTTGGGTCAGGTCAATGATAGTGTTATTCCAGCTGTTCCAAGTATTACAGACAAAGGTGATAGCTTTATTAAAGATTTTACACAATACCGGAACCGGAATAAAAAATTTGAAAATCCCGGCAATAAACAACGGTATCATCCAAAACAGCGTATTCATTAGAGTCAGGAATAAAACTGAAATAGCGCGAATTTGGCCGGACACCTTTTTCCACACAGTTGTCTCCTTTTCCTAAGTTTGTTTTTTTACCGACTCATCGTATCTAAGCCTGAACCAGCTTTAGATTAATAATATCCTGATTCTAAATTCATTAGAACTTTAATATATAAAAAAACAGCATTAATGGCAAGTGCAGGTTGCTTTGTGTATCCGCAATAATCGGGGCCGTTTTTCCGGTTCTGAAGGATATGCCCTTTGTATTCTTTTTCCATTTTGAGTCCCCAAAAGAAAAAAGCCCCGGGTGTTTTCACACACGAGGCTTTAATATATATAAACCCGCCTTTACGACAGGATTGGAACTGGCTCCCCAGTCACGCCAAGGCGTGATCTCGGCTTCGCCTCAACGCAAGAAAGACTCGCAAACCACGGACACGGTGGTTAATCCCGCCTCCGGCGGGACTCTGCCGACTACACATCAGAAAGAAATCTTTCAATCCCTCGCTTTTTAACTCTTTTTTCCAGTTTCATGGCTTCAGATCGTGTCAGCTGATCACTGGTCCAGACCACTTCCCAAGGACCGGGAATCGCTTTTGTCGTCCGGGTTAAACGATACTCCGGATCATTGTGGGACTTCAACCGGTGGTCCAGATTGGCGGTGTACCCGCAATAATAACGATTATTACTCCGGCTCTGAAGAATATATACCTGGTATCCATTTCCCATTAGAGCATCCAAAAGAAAAAAGCCCCGGAAGTTCTCACTCCCGGGGCTTTAATATATATAAACCCGCCTTTACGACAGGATTGGAACTGGCTCCCCAGCGCGGACTCGAACCACGGACACGGTGGTTAA
>JAQYVU010000034.1 GCA_030145385.1 Desulfococcaceae bacterium | reverse complement strand
GACCGTTTAGAACATCCTGATTACTGATTTCAATAACATCCTGCTGAATTCCCACAAACCCGGCTTCGTCACCGCTCAAACAGTTTGCTCCCGTTTCCCATAAAAACCAGTGCCTCTCGGTCGTGTTGCAATGGGAAAGAGTCCCAATAATATTATAATGTCCAAGTGACATGTATATTCCCACGGAGGACCGTAGGAACGAAAGTAACCCCCTATGATATTTCAATTATTGTGGCCGATGGGAATCCCATTGTTCCGCAGCCGAGCACCGGAAAAACTGACATTAAAAATCCTGGACTGTTTGAGCACAGCGACCAAAGCATAAGACTGGCCGGAATTCCGGCAGGTTTGAGGCGCGCAGGGTATCCCGACGAAGGAGGGACAAGGGACTGGGCGACCTTTCTTTTGGTTCGTTTTCTTTGGGCGTCAAAGAAAATGAACAATTTAAGGTTGTTAATGACAAAATATCATATTCAACAGATCACCGGTTAATTGACAAATACTTAAAATAAGAGGAAAGGTTGAGCAGGACAGATGCTTCGTTCCCATCATCTATCGGGCAGTTCTTTGATATAACGCCCCGGCACCGGGGTCACCCGCGGCAGTTTATCCAGGGGATTTTCATCCACGAGCAGCGGGCATCCGTAAACCGATTCCAGAGTTTCGTATGTCAGCACCTCCCCCGGCGGTCCGACCCGGACCTGCTGCCCACGGTTAATCAGCATCAATGTATCGGCATACATCGCGGCAAGATTCACATCATGGGAAACCATAATCACCGTAATGTTTTTCTCCTGCTTCATTTTTTCCATCATATCCATAATCCGTAACTGATGGGCGATATCTAAAGAAGCGGTCGGTTCATCCAGCACAATAATATCCGGGTCCTGACAGATAGCCCGGGCAATAAAAGTGCGCTGACACTCGCCGCCGCTCAACTGGTTTAAACGCCGGCTGGCCAGATGGCTGGTTTCCGTAAACTTCATAGCCTGTTTTGCCAGGTTGATATCTGCAACAGACCCCAGTCCGAATGTCCCAAGGTGCGGGGACCGGCCAAACAAAACCACATCCTCGACAACAAACGGAAAATCAGTCGGAACCTGCTGAGGGACAAAGGCAATTTTGCGGGCCAGTATTTTTCGTTTATAATTTTTTACGGATTGGCCTTTGATCTCAAGTTCCCCGCTTTTGAGTTTTATAAGACCGGCAATGATCTTCATCAGCGTTGTTTTGCCGGAACCGTTGGGACCAATAACAATGAAAAACTCCCCGTTGTTTACGGTAAACGACAGATTACTCAATACAGAGGCACCGTCATATGCATAGGACAGGTTTTTTGCACAAATGGATTCTTCTTCCATTATTCCGACCTTTTCAACAGAAATATAAACACCGGGGCTCCGACTAAAGCGGTGATAACACCAGCCGGCATCTCCCCCTGATGAGGAAGCGTTCGCGCCAGCAAATCACACAGCACCAGATAAGCCCCACCCCCGAATATACACGCCGGCACCAGCACCCGGTGGTCAGCCCCAAACATCAGCCTGAGAAGATGGGGAATAACCAGCCCGACAAAACCCACCAAACCGCAGTAACAGACGGTTGCACTGACCATAAAAGAGCTGATCACAAGCAAAGACACAGTGATAAATTTGACATTGACGCCCATGGAAAGCGCCATCTCCTTGCCCATCAGCAGGAGATTCATTGAATTGGAAAACCAGAAAATCACCACAAAACAAGGCAGCAGCATGATTCCCATAAGCAGGGCTTCACTTTTGCCGCCGGATGAAAGATCGCCCATGAGCCAGAACATGATATTATGGATTCTGGCATCCTGGGTCAGGGAAATTAAAAACATGATCACCGCGGAACAAAATGCATTTACCATGACCCCGGACAAGAGCAGAGACTCTTTTTTGAGCAGCGTTTTTCCGGTTGAAATCAGCAGCACCAGAAACAATGTTCCCATGCCGCCTAAAAAAGCAAAAATGCTGACTCCCGGAAACCGGGAAAGATTTAATAATATTCCGATAATGGCCCCGATGGCAGAACCACCGGAAATACCCAATATATAAGGTTCGGCAAGCGGGTTCCGCATTAATGCCTGAAATACCAAACCGCCCAAAGACAGGGTCGCCCCGACCATTGCGGCAATCAGGACACGGGGAAAACGGATTTTCCAGATAATCGTGTAATACAGGGAGTCCGGATTGGAAAAACTTTCGACAGCTTGAGCAAAAGATCGGATTCCTGATCCCGAGGACCCGAAACAAAGTCCCAGGAGCATCACGAAGACCAAACAAATGACCATGATGCCGGAAACTGTAATTATTTGTTTTACAACCGAAGACATTAATGTTGCCTGCTTGAATGAAATTTTAATTCCGGATGGATTAATTGAAGCAGAACTTCCAGACCGTCAATCAGTCGCGGCGTGGGACGGTCAAACAGATCGGATTCGACAATAAATATCCGGTCATTTTTCACTGCCGGAATATTCGGCCACTGCTTCCATTTTGCCTTTATCAGGTCAAATCCTTTTCCCCTGGCCATAGATGTTATGATCATGATATCCGGCTCGGCAACAACGATCTCTTCGGTTGAGAATCTGGGATATGATGTATACTTCTCTGCCAAATTGACGCCTCCGGCGATTTCAATCAATTCATGAATAAATGTATCTGATCCGGCCGACACAATCGGTGAAATCCCGATTTGGAAAAAAACCCGTGGCTGATTATCCGCAGTTTCAGCCAATTGCCGGATATTATCGATGCGGGATTCCATTTCTCCAGCCACTTGAAGGGCTCTTTCTGACGCCTGCAGCAATTTCCCGATTTCAAGGACCGTTGTCCGGATCGATTCAAGACTCCTCGGGTTGACCGCATATACCGGAATCCCTAATGATTCAAGGCGCATGACAATTGCCTTGGGGTTGCCGTCTTTAATACCGATACAAAGATCAGGTTTTAGAGAAACAATCTTTTCCAGATCAAGATAGACATAGGAACCGACTTTCGGCAGCTTTTGCGCTGCTTCAGGAAAATCACTGTAGGTCGTGGCACCTTTCAGCCGGTCTTCACAGTTCAGATCAAAAATAATTTCCGTGATACTCGGCGCCAGAGAAACCAGCCGTTTCGGTGATACCGGCACGTTAACGGCCCGTCCGGTCTGGTCAACCATTTCTCTGATTTCAGCAGATACCGCACCGGCAGTCAAAAGCAGAAAACAAATCCCGATAAAAAATATCACAGTTTTTTGTTTAAACATTATTTGGCCTGACAATATATACCCGGCAAAGTTGCAGAATGGCTATGCTGAAAGTTCCATATGCAAGGCGTAGTGGCTTTTCAGGCTCGAAAGTATACAGTTAGTATCTTGAGTGCCTGAAAAACCGCTGCAACGCAGCAGATGGGACTTTCAGCTTAGCCATCAAATAAAAAAATCCCTAAGCCATTACATGACTTAAGGATTGCACCCGGTTTCTTCATCCTTAGTATATGGATTTAACAGTTCGGTGGTTAATTCGCTACCACGGCAAAATAAACCCATTCGCCCGGCAGGTCTTCTGGTTTGTGAATCTTCCTAATAACCGCGCCTTCCCATTTTACTTAACGTGAAACAGTGGCATGATGCGGTGTTCGTCCTCACTTACAGCGGCGGGACCACGACGGATTTTCACCGTCTTCCCTTTTGAGCCTGAATCGGCACCCGGCGAATAATATCTTATATTTTTGTATAACTTATCCTATAAATTCCTAAATTTGTCCCTTGATGTCAACATCAAAGATATTATTAGACCCTGCCATGCCTGCAAAAATTACATTAAATTCCGTAAACCAATGTTTCTCTTGAAAAAAATCAAACAATGACATATATTTTATAAAATTTGCAATATATTATACAAACATTAGATGAAGACTGTTAAGCGTTAATGACTAAGAAATCTTTTATAATTTTTGATATTGACGACCAACGCTATGCATTATCGGTTAAATCCGTCAAAATTATTATCCGATCGGTTGCCCTGACCTATCTTTCCGAGGCTCCTGATTTACTGCTTGGTCTGTTGAATCTGGGGGGGGAATTTATTCCGGTCATCAATATCCGGGAACAATTCAATCTGCCGCTAAAAACGATTCGGGTTTCAGACAGAATTATAATTGCAGAGGCTTCAAAATACACCATTGCGTTTATTGCCGATTCCGTCGAAGATGTTGTGGAACTTGAACAGGAACCATTGGATCAGTCGGTTGATATTTTTCCGGGCATAGAAAAATTCCTGACCGGAATCTCACGGTATAATGGCCGTAGTGTCCTGATATATGACATCAACACCCTGTTCCCGGAACAAACAATAAAGCATATAACCGATGGATTGAAACAGATCGAAGAGCCTGCATGATAAAAGATATTCCGGAAAAAATGCTCATTGAACTGAGCAGATTAATAACAACTCATACGGGTCTTTATTTTCCGGAAAAAAAATGGAATGCATTAAATAAAGGGATTAAATCTGTCATCAATGACCTTGATACAGACATTCACCAGCTTTTCCAAAGTCTTAATTCTTCACCTTCTAAAGAGATTGTAGACGCGTTAACAACCCGCCTGACCATTGGCGAAACGTATTTCCTGCGCGATAAAAATTTTTTCCAGATATTGCAGGATCATATTCTTCGCGGAATCATCGAGCATCCGAAAAGAAACACAAAAAGAATTATTTTCTGGAGCGCCGGCTGCGCAACCGGTGAAGAGCCCTATTCCATTGCCATATTAATCGATCAAATGTCTTATCTATTAAAAAACTGGGACATTACAATCATCGCATCGGATATTAACCCGGTTGCACTGAATAAAGCCAGAAAAGGCATTTATTCCAACTGGTCCCTGCGGGGAACACCAGAAAAAATCATAAAAAAATACTTTACCCCGACGACCGCCAACTATTTTAAAATTGCGCCGCATATCCGGCAAATGGTTGATTTTCGCCAGCTGAACTTTATGGATGATAATTACCCGGCATCCCTGAATTTTTATGAAGCCATGGATATCATTTTATGCCGAAATGTTCTCATGTACTTTAATGAACAAGGCAGAAACCGTGCACTTCAAAAACTATCCAAATTAGTGATTGACAATGGATGGCTGATTACCGGACCGGCTGAGTCCGGATTTGTTAATCTTCCCGAATTTACATCCGTCCGTTTTCCCAATGCGCAATATTACAGAAAAGGTCCCCCAAGAAAACCCATCAAAAATCCGCAAGCGATCAGGATCAGCCGAAAAGATCACAGCACACGCCTTATCGAACCTTCTCATGCCGGAAAAAGATTCACCGACAAAAAATATGTGCGTCGAATTTCAGATGGTATCGTTTCTCGTCCGCCTGAAAAACCAAAGTATGATATGTATCAGGATGCATTAACGGATTATAATCGGGGGGATTATTTACAATCCGCAAAAAAGCTGTCAACCATTGTGTCCAAAGGAGCAAACAACAATAATTCTTTTTTAATGAAAACCGAATCAATGATACTTCTGGCAAAATCATACGCGAATATCGGTGAACTGGCGCAAGCGAAAACATGGTGCGAAAAAGCAATTGACATGGAAAAGCTAAACCCTGAAATATACTATCTTTTGTCTACAATTTTTCAATCCGCCGGAGATATCGACGCCTCGGTGAAATCACTTAAACAATCAATTTACCTTGACCCGGAATTTATCATGGCCCATTTTACACTGGGCATGCTGCTGTTTCAAAAGAATATGCCGAATGAAAGCAAAAAAAGCATGCAAAACGCATTATCCTTACTGGAGCTAAAAGAGACTGAAGAGATCCTGCCGTATTCGGAAGGCATGGCGGCCGGCAGATTGATCGAAACAATTAAATCAATGAAAATAGATTAAAAATGGATGCAAAAACACTCCACAACAACCTTAATACAAAAGAAATATTAAAACAACGCGCCCAAAAACTGGCAAAAGAAACTTCAGCAAATAAATATCACACAAACAACATTACTATTGTTGAGTTTCGGATTGCCCATGAAATTTATGCCTTGAAATTAAACCGGATCCGGATCATTCATCCATTGAAAGAGCTGACATTTATTCCCGGAACGCCTGACTTTATAAGGGGCGTCATCAATTTACGAGGAGAAATCATCTCTGTTGTCGATCTGAAAGTTTTTTTTGATCTTCCGGATCAGGAATTTACCAATTTATCACAGGTTATCATTTTAACATCTGACGAAATGGAATTTGGAATTCTGGCGGATGAGATTCTGGGAGTGACGGAAATATCAAAAAATGATATCCAGCCATCACTGCCGACCCTAACCGGCATCAGGGAAGATTATCTCAAAGGGATTACCGGAAATGGGATGGTCGTTCTTGATGAAGATAAACTGCTTACAGATGAGAAAATGTGCATCAACTTATGATGACTTTGCCATCGCAACCTGACTTTTTACATAGATGTCTACTTATAACATTGAAAATAAGATACATATCGTAATGTTTCTGACACGGCAGGAGGAAAATCAATATGTTCCGGTCCATATCTAAGAGCATCATGGCAAAACTGATCGTCCAATTCTTTGTAGTTGGCTTAATACCGCTCATTGCAATGGGAACGCTGACCTACTATTTATCCAAGGATGCGATGGAGAAAGAGGTATTCAATCATATTGCGTCCGTCAACAATATAAAAAAAGTTCAAACCCTTGAGTTTTTAAAAGACCGCATGAAAAACCTCACCCTGCTCTCAAGGACACAGCATATCCGAAACATGCTGAACAACAAAACATACCGGGAAATGAGTCCTATTTTTGAGTATTACATGAAAGTGTTTGGATATAGTGATATCATTTTGCTCAACGAAGATGGCCAGACACTATATTCCGCCGCCAAAAATATTGAATATGAAGCGAACAGCGATATCAGGGTGGAAACAGAAATTGCGACAAAAGAACTCTGGGAAAAAATCATAAAAACAGAGATACCGTCGATGACGGATATTATCAAATACCAGGAAGACACTGCCCCGGCTCTTTTTATGGGCGCCCCTGTCCATGCGGATACCGGTGAATTGAATGCTGTTTTGATATGCCAGGTAAATGCAGCACGGATTAATGTATTAATCGCGGAACAAACCGGCATGGGAGAAACGGGCGACACATATATTGTCGGCTCCGACCATTTGATGAGATCCAGTTCCCGATTTCTCGACAATGAAGCCATCTTAAAACAGAAAGTAGATACCCGGACGACAAGACAGGCTTTTAAAATGGAAACAGGAACGGAAAGGGGCAAGGATTATCGGGGCATCCAAGTGCTAAGCGCTTATTCTCACTTAGGGTTGTCTGCAAAAATCGGCACTGACTTTGACTGGGCGATTATTACCAAAATCGATGAGGAAGAAGCATTTGCCCTGTTGAATAAATTAAAAATGAATACATTCTGGGGCACAGCAATTTTAATTTTTCTCGTAGGGATTGTAGGATTTATCCAGTCCCGAATGCTCGCGAAACCGATCAATGAACTGTCATACCGAATTATCATGCTAAATGACGGTGATTTTACCGCCGAGGTGCCGCTGACACACCCCAACCGATCCGATGAAATCGGACTGTTATTAAGAACATTCAATGACGGAAGCAAAAAATTCCGGCAACAGATGAAAAGCCTCCTGGATTCCACAAATCTTCTGGTATCCTCCATAACCCGGATATCAACTACAGCGTCACAGCTTGCGACCAGCGCATCCGAAACTTCAAGTTCCATCAGCGAGGTCACCACAACGGCAGAAGAAGTTAAACAGACATCCCAGGTAGCCAGTGA
This sequence comes from Desulfococcaceae bacterium, assembly GCA_030145385.1. Classification (GTDB taxonomy): domain Bacteria; phylum Desulfobacterota; class Desulfobacteria; order Desulfobacterales; family Desulfosalsimonadaceae; genus SURF-3. The sequence goes on along the minus strand of JAQYVU010000034.1, from coordinate 34,681 downwards.
AAAAGCAGAATACGTTTCCAAGAGTGCGGATTCAACCACCCGGATATCTTATGCCGGCAAACAGGCAACAGAAAACACGATGATCGGTATTGAACGGATACGCCAGGAAATGAACTATATTGCCGAAAGTACCGTTCAGCTGAGCAGTCAAACCAAAAGCATTGAAGATATCATCAACACTGTTTCGGATATTGCCGATCAGTCGAATATTCTTTCCGTCAATGCCGCCATTGAAGCGGCAAAGGCCGGAGAACATGGAAAAGGATTTGCGGTTGTTGCCCAGGAAGTCAAAACACTGGCCAACCAGTCAAAAGAAGCAACCAACCAGGTCAGAGAGATCCTGGGGGACATCCAAAAGGCGACCAGCACGGCCGTTATGGCAACTGAACGGGGCACGAAAACGGTTGCCGAAGCGGTTGAACTTTCCGAACAGGCCGGTGATGCCATCGACCGTCTGTCCAGCAGGGTAACGGAATCCTCGGAAGCGGCCATGCAGATCACCGCATCCAACCGGCAGCAATTATCCGGCATGGATCAGCTCGCACAGGCTATGGAAAGTATCAATGATGCCACGCAGCAGAATCTGGAAGGCGTCAAGCAGCTGGAAGACGCGATTAATGGCCTTGAAGAAATGGCCCAGACAATGAAATCCTTTACTTCCAGTTATAAGATTTAAGGCAGACAGCCTGAACGCCGAAGACGAAACACAGAAGAGTTAAACCATATATCGATTCAATTGAGCAGATTCAATGAATATTCAGGATTTACAGCAACAGCTTTTGGAAGCCTTTAAAACCGAGGCGGAAGAGCGCATTGCGAGCATGTTTACGAATCTTACGGAGCTGGAAAAAAGCCCGGATGCGGAAAGCTGCGCCAAAATGCTCGAAATCGTCTACCGTGAAGCCCACAGCCTGAAAGGTGCCGCACGTTCAGTTAATATCATCCCTGTTGAGACCCTTTGCCAGGAGATCGAAGGTCTGTTCAGCAAGCTCAAAGAAAAAAAGATCAACTCCACGCCGGACCTTTTTGACATGCTTCATGATGCTGTCGGTATCATTGAAAAATATCTTTCAGTCCCTGAACCGGAGCGACATATCTTTGAAGATACGATTGATGAGCTGACAAAAGCATTGTCTGATTATAAACAGGCGAAGAATGAACCGGAGCGCTCAGGGCCGGAACCGCAAAAAGATAAAGTGCCTGCTGCCCCCCCCAAAGAAAGACCCGCGGCCCCTGCCCCGAAAAAACAGACCTCAGTGCCGGCTCAGCCTCAGGCATCTGAACCACCCGAAATTTTTAAACCCGTTGAAGATGTCGGGCAATTCAGGCTTGCGCCAAAACCTTCCGCCAAAACATGGCTTGCAGATACGGTTCGCATATCCACGGCCAAACTCGACTCCCTGCTGTTGAAAGCCGAAGAGCTGATAACATTAAAACAAATATTAAACCAGCATCTTAATCAGATCCAGGACACCGGCAATTTTATCAAAAAATGGAAAAAAATATCTGAAAAATCCAAAAAAGAACTTCGGGAAATCAGGCTTCAGCTTCATGACAGCCGTCTTCTGGATCGTTTCTTTCAGTTATATGACATGAACCACGATCAAATAGAGGAAACCGACTGTAAAATCAATGAAGTGTCCGTTTCCATGGAGCAAAGCAACCGATTGCTCGGCGGAATGGTTGATGATCTTCTCGATGAGATGAAAAAAACATCTCTGCTTCCGTTTTCAACGTTGTTTTCAATCTTGCCCAGAATGGTTCGTGAAATCTCAAGGGATCTGGGAAAAGATGTGGATCTCGAACTCTCCGGCGGTGATATTGAAATTGATAAGCGGATTCTCGAAGGCCTCAAAGATCCGCTCATCCACCTGATCCGAAACGCGATTGACCATGGCCTGGAAACGCCGGATACGCGTAAACTGAAACAGAAATCACCCTGGGGCGAAATCCGCATCATTGTTTCCCAGCCGGAGAGCAATAAAGTTGAAATTACAATTTATGATAACGGGAAAGGTATTGACGTTGAAACCGTCCGCAAAAAAGCAATAAAAGCCGGATTGCTCTCGGATGCCCAGGCGGCGGAATTGACTGACGATGAAACGATTTCCCTGATATTCCATTCCGGTATTTCAACCAGTCCCTTAATCACGGAAATTTCAGGACGCGGCCTCGGTATGGCGATTGTTCAGGAACATATTGAAAACCTGAGCGGATTGATTTTTATTTCCACTGATCCCGGTTACGGCACAACATTTAAAATTGAACTGCCGGTTTCCCTTGCAACATTCCGGGGAGTTATTGTGTCAGCCTCCGGACAGAATTATGTTTTACCCGTGGCCCATATTGAACACACCCTTCGAATTGAGCCCGGAGAAATTAAAACCGTTGAAAACAAATCCATAATTTCTTTAAATGGACAACCGGTCTCCCTGGTCACCTTGTCAGATATATTAGGATTGCCCCATCAGCCGTTAGCGGATACAAAAGCCAAAAAATTCACCATGCCGGTGGTCATTTTAGGCAGCGGCGAAAAAAGCATCGCATGCATTGTTGATAACGTAACCAATGAACAGGATGTGCTTGTCAAAAGCCTTGGCAAGCAGTTAAAACGAATCCCCAATATCAGCGGCGCAACGATTCTTGGAAACGGTCAGGTCGTTCCGATTTTGAATGTAAATGACCTGATATCAACTTCTTCCGGAAAATCGATTTCACTTACCATGGCAAAAACGATTGATATGAAGCAAAAAGAGACACAAAAATCTTTATTAATTGTTGAAGATTCTTTCACTTCCCGAACACTGCTGAAAAACATCCTTGAAGCTTCAGGCTACCGGGTTACCACCGCAATAGACGGCGAAGACGGTTTTCAGCAGGTGAAAGCAGGAGATTATGATGCGGTGATATCGGATGTTGAAATGCCTAAGATGAACGGGTTTGAATTAACCCGTAACATTCGCGACACCGAAACGCTTTCCGATAAGCCGGTTATCCTGGTAACAAGTCTTGACTCCCGTGAAGACCGGGAAAAAGGAGTCGATGCAGGCGCGAATGCCTATATCGTAAAAAGCAGCTTTGACCAGAGTAATCTGCTTGAGGTATTAGAAAGATTGGTGTAGATTCAGAGTTTGGCTTTGAATAAAAAATGCCCTGCGAATTTGATGGGCCTTTAAAATATATCAAAAGGAATCGATAAAAATACGATGAAAAAAGACTTTGAAGTAATGCTCGTTGAAGACAGCCGGACCCAGGCATTAAAATTCCAGATTATGCTTGAAAGTCATGGTTATCACGTCACCGTCGCTCAAAACGGACTGGAAGCAATGAATATGCTTCTGAACAGCCAGACTTCAATTGTCATATCAGACTGGATAATGCCTGAAATGGATGGGTCTGAACTATGCCGCGCCATCCGAAAACATGATTTCGGCAACTACGTGTATATTATACTTTTAACGGCAAAAGACTCAAAAAATGATATTATTGAAGGACTGGAAGCCGGTGCAGATGATTATCTGACAAAACCGGTGGATGACGCGGAATTGATTGCCAGATTGACCACTGCCGAAAGGGTGATCCGGCTGGAGTCATCCCTTAAACAGAGAAATAAAGAGATTGCCCTGCTTTCAATCACCGATCCGCTCACCAAGGTCTTTAATCGGGGCTATCTGAATGATAACCTTCCAAAAGCCTTTAAACGCGCCGTCCGATATAACCAGAAGCTATCGATCATTATTTGCGATATCGACCACTTTAAAACAGTCAATGACAATTACGGTCATCAAACGGGTGATATTGTACTGAAATCTTTTGTAAAGGAGCTAAACGACTCATTAAGAAAAGATCTGGACTGGATGGCGAGATATGGCGGAGAAGAATTTCTCATTGTTCTGCCTGAAACGGATTTAAACGGAGCAACTGCAGCGGCTGAGAGATTCCGTTCCAGAATTGCAAAATTAGTTACCCATGCCGAAGGTAATGATATTCAGCTGACCGCCAGTTTCGGGATAGCGGCAATATCGCATGAAGCAAATGAGTCTTACCTGACAACCGATGATATGATCAAGGCGGCCGACCGGTGCCTTTATCAGGCCAAAGACCGCGGCCGAAACAAATGCATTGGGGCGTCGATATGATTAAAGTATTAATCGTCGATGATTCATTAACAACCCGGGAATACCTCAAACACATTATTGATTCAGATCCACTGCTGCAAATAGCCGGAGAGGCAAAAAACGGAGAAGAAGCCATTAAAATGACCGGGACGGTAAAGCCGGATGTCATTATAATGGACATTCAAATGCCCGGCATGAATGGTTATGAAGCAACGCGTGCCATAATGGAAAAATACCCGGTGCCGATTATTATCCACAGCACGCTGGTGTCCCCGGAGCAAACCGAAAACATTTTTAAATCAATGAAAGTCGGTGCGGTTGCGGTCTCCCAAAAGCCCCCCGGACTCGGACATCCTGAATCAAAACAGCTCGTTGAAAAACTGCTGAGAACCGTTAAATTAATGTCTGAAGTAAAGGTTGTCCGCTTATTAAAAAAAAAGGAAAAAACACCGAAAACAATCCCCGCGCAAAAAAAAGTATTACGCCAGCCCAGGCCATCGACCGGCATCATCGCGATCGGGGCCTCTACCGGCGGCCCCCCGGTTCTGCAGACTATCTTATCGAACTTAAACAGTAACTTTCCCATACCTATTGTGATTGTTCAGCACATTGCCAACGGATTTCTTGAAGGAATGGTCGACTGGCTTTCCAAAACAATGGATTTAACACCCAAAATTCCTAAAACCGGTGAACCGGTAAAAAACGGCCATGTGTATTTTGCGCCGGAGGACCATCATATTGACATCACCCCTGCCCGGACCTTTCAGATTTATAAAATCGATGCGCATGAAAGCTTCAAACGTCCCATCTCCCATTTATTTTCTTCCGTTGCAAAAATATACAAAAAGAATGCGATCGGTATCCTGCTCACCGGAATGGGCAATGATGGCGTTAACGGGCTCAAAGAAATGAAAGAACAAGGGGCGATGACGTTAGTGCAGGATAAAGAGAGCTCGGTTGTTTTCGGTATGCCGGGAGAAGCGATCAAGATAAGCGCAGAGACTTATGCGCTGAATCCGAATGATATTACTTCCTTTTTAAATAAAGTGTCGCGCGAAATGCTTTCGTAAATATTAAAATACGATTGGACAGCCCCATCGAAGATACATATCATATCCTGGCGGTTGAAGACAGCATCACCCAGGCATTGCGTTTGGAAAAAATCCTTGAACGCAATGGTTTTGCAGTGACCGTTAAACATGACGGCCAGTCTGCTGTCGATTATTTGAATTCCAATACACCGGATATGGTCATCAGCGATATTGTCATGCCGCTGGTCGACGGTTACGGACTGTGCCGCCGGATTAAAGCACTCCCCCATTTAAAAGATATTCCTGTGGTCCTGCTGACCAGCCTTTCCGATACTGAAGATGTTTTCAACGCATTGACCAGCGGTGCGGACAGCTTTGTAACCAAGCCATACAATGAAAGCGTCCTGATTGCCAGGATCCAGACAATTTTTCAGAACAAGGAGCATCGTAAAAACTTAGCCCCGGCAAACGGTATTGAAATTTTTTTTAACGGGAAAATGCATCAAGTCCCGGACAATCCCTACCAGATTATCGACCTGCTGCTTTCAACATATGAAAATGCAGTTCAGAGAAACTCTGAACTCGAACAGGCAAACAGAGAAATCCTAAACACACAAAAACAATTATCCAAAGCAAAAGTACTTGCCGAAGCCGCCAATCAGGCTAAAAGTGAATTTTTAGCGAGTATGAGTCATGAGATCAGAACACCGATGAACGGAATCATCGGCATGACAGACCTTATTCTGGATACTGACCTGACCGTTGAACAGCATGAATTTGCCAAAACCATAAAAAGCAGCGCCAACGCTTTGCTGTCAATAATCAACGACGTGCTTGATTTTTCAAAAATCGAAGCCGGAAAGTTCACCCTGGATTCAATTGTATTTGATCTAAGAGAGGCAGTTGAAGAAATCACCGAACTGCTTTCCATAAAAGCATACGAAAAAGGACTGGATTTTGCCTGTATCGTCAACCATAAGCTCCCTTTCTTTCTGAAGGGCGACCCCGGACGTCTGCGACAGATCATGTTAAATCTTGCCGGAAATGCGATCAAATTCACTGACAAAGGAAACGTCACCATCGCCGCAAACCTGAAAAAAGCAAGTTCGACCCATGTAACGATAGAATTCAGTGTGACAGATACGGGACCGGGAATTGCGAAAACGAAACTCGACCTTCTTTTTAAGTCATTTTCGCAGCTTGAAGATTCCACGAACTGGAATCACGGGGGGACCGGACTGGGGCTTGTGATCAGCAAAAGTATTGCGGAATTAATGGAAGGTTCCATTGGGGTTGTCACAAAAGAAGGAAAAGGATCAACGTTCTGGTTTACCGCTGTTTTTGAAAAAGATGTATCACGGCCGGACATCTGCTCTGAAATGTCGGAAAGTCTTCGTTCAAAACGAATCCTGATTGTCGAAGACAATGAAACGCAGCGGCGGGTCATCAGCGAGCTTTTAAAAACGTTTAAGCTGCCTTATGATGAAGTGATTACAGAAGATGAGGCAATCGCAAAACTTGATTCGGCCCGCAACATCTCAAATCCATACAGTATTGTCATTATAAATCATCACCTGAAAGATAATGTCGGAAAGAACCTGGGCCGAAAAATTAAATCCAAAGCAGATTTTAAAGATATTGATATCATCATGCTCACAGAAAAAGGGGCACGAAAAAACGGTGAAACGCTTTGCGAAAACGGATTTTCAGCATATCTCACAAAACCGGTAAGGCACGACCAGCTCTATGACTGCCTCACGGAATTGACGCAATCTCCTACAAATGCCGTTAAAAAGCATAAAAGTCCGATTATCACCAGTCATTCCATCGAAGAAACACTGTCGCGGAATATTTCCATCCTCCTGGTTGAAGACAACCGGGTAAACCAGATGGTTACACAAAAGATTTTATCCAAAAACGGGTATCAGGTGGATATTGCAAATAACGGCATTGAGGCAATTCAGGTCCTTGAAACAAACAGTTACGATCTCATCCTGATGGATATTTTAATGCCCCAAATGGGCGGTTATGAAGCCACCCGGCAAATACGCTCTGCTGAATCGAATGTGATTGATCACGACTTACCCATTATTGCCCTGACTGCCAGCGCACTGGCTGAAGATAAAGAAAAATGCCTGTCCGCAGGCATGAATGATTATATCGCCAAACCGGTAAAACCCCAGGAGTTGATCGATAAAGTCAAACAATGGTCATGGAAAAGCAAAAAGTAATTGGTAATGACACGCATTCACTTTTTGAACGTTCAACACCGAACATCCAACGTTGAGCATCGAATGATGAAACCGCTTCGCTCCGCCACTTTATAGTTTTTAAAAACAGGCAGATTTCCTTATTCAAAATTGGATGTTGGACGTTCGATGTTCATAGTCTTTTTTCCTGACTTCTGTCTTGTCGAATTCTCTGTTCTTTCATCCGGGGGCAATTTTCGGAATCGCTCGGGTTCTGAAGAGAATAAGTTTGTACAATTTGTAAACAACGTCCCGGTTCATGGAAACCTGCGGATCGAGGGAACGTGCTGCAGGACGGGTTTCTTTTGCTACTTTGCTTTGCCCGTCAAAAAAAACTAGAGAATAACTATCGGAATTTAGGGTCAAATCTTTAATCTTGAATTATTTTTCAAGATTAAAGATTTGAGCCCATTCCGACTTCAATCAGCCGACGCGTTAGCGGTCGGCTGGATTGATTTGTTAAGTAACGTTCTCGCTATTCGGCTAATTGCTTTTTGCAAAGCAATTAATCCGTCATACTTGACTTTAACTCTATCATTTTCAATTAAATAATATTTTGATTTTTTAGCTATTTTTTTAAGTTTATCAGCGTCTCTTGATAGAGATACACGACCTGCGATATGTAAAAACGAATTTCTTATTTTTTGAGCTTCTACAATGTGGCAATAATCTGCGTTATCGAGGTTACCTAAAATATTTTTGATATAGGACTTAAATTTTGAAAACCCATTCCCTCTATCAAGCGGTATTGAATTAGGATTATTACTGCGAAACAATAGATATAACATCTCTTCCAAATGCCCAAACATCAACAAAAAGGAAGATTCTCGCAATTTTTCTGGATAGTTAACTTCATATTCTCTTTTCCAGAATGCTTTATCAGCTTTTTCCAGCTCATTGTTCACTTCAATTTCTTTGATCCGATCTTTTAACGCGGTGTCCACATGATTATGGAATCGATCAATACAGCTAATATTTTGCTTAAGTATAATATCAAACATCTGATGTTTATCTATCATAGTAGTTACCTTAACGATTAAGGTCACTTGCGCCGCCAAAAACCTTGCTGCGTCAGCGCCGCAAACGTTCTCGGCGTCAAGTGAACCGCCTGGTTGGGATAGGTCGGCCTACCGGCCAAAACCGGCAAAATAACACGTGTTAAACGCTCGCCCGGTCAGCAGGCAGCGTAATACCGAAGAAATTGATGCGCTCATAAAACTGAAACACCCATCCCGAGACGTGAGGATGATCACTCGCAAGTGCGAACCAGTATCGCAATACTTTGTTGCCAATGGTGCGGGGGACATTAGCCAATGCGGGGCGAATCAGTTCGCGATGCATTTTTTCGATGGCGCTTGCAGACATGTCTCTTAGGCCTTCTTCGGAGTAAACTTCAGCGATATAACCGTCGGGGAGGCGATAGCCCTTCTCCTTATAGTAAAGCCCTGTAAGGGTGCGGCGTACCACCCGGTCGAGTCTTATTAAATCGACGTCGTAGGCGAGCCGACGGCCGACGAACAGCCCGTTTGAGCTGATAACGTTAACCTCCCGTGTCGCATTCGCGATCTTGTGCCGTAGCCCAGCGCTCTCTGGCCTGTCGAGGCCACGAAACACCTTATCTCTGATTTGCCGCGCATCGGGGTGATCACCGGCAGTATCATGGAAGCTAAGCATCGCACGGAAGTACTCGTCGTCCTTTGAAGCGCCAACATTGCATGATTCGCAACTCGGGACTTTTTTCAGCTTCGGGCGAGGTGACGCGAACAGGCCTTTTGGTGGAATGTGGTCGCTTGTGACCGGCCCGAGGATGCCGCAATGAACGCACTCACCAATAAGTTGCTTCGATTTCTTCGCCATTGTGTACCATGCCCAACAATGTATTCTACAGTTTTTTTCTGTTTAACTCCATTTGTCGATTAACATTCCGTTCGTATCAAAAAAAATAAGTTCTGACAACTAACTTTGATTTCGGTTATGCTATTTTCTAACAGTTTAACACCCGGATTTGAGTGATAAACAGCATATCGGATATTTCCAAATGATTCAATTTGACCCGAATTTATTAAAAAATTATGAGTCGATGTTACAGGAAAACAGGTCGGACCAAGCCCACTATCGAATAACAAAGAAAACATATACTGGAACATGGCTCAATAATGACTTAAACCTACCTTTTTGATATCAAAAACTGCATTATAGCCAAAGAATGAACGCCGGGGGGCTTACCCATTGCAACGCAGCCGAGTAAAACATTTTTTGCAGATAAAGGGAGCAAACTGTTTGAGCGGAGCGAGTTTTTGATCCCGCTGCAAAAAATGTTTTGCGAGGGAAGCCGAAGGCCAAGTTGAAGGGCGGGCTTTCTTTTGCTACTTTTCTTTGCCCGTCAAAGAAAAGTAGAGAATAACTATCCGTAAAGAACTAATGAATCGGGGTCGTGAATCGGGGTCGCATCTTTAATCTTGAATTAAAACATTGAGAATGGGGTCGGACCTGATTGTTGATTTTTGGTAATTCCATGGACAGCATACTTATTTATCCGTGATAATCATATTCGGGGTATATACCTGATTAATCGGCTTTTTCCTCTTACTTTTCTTGATGGGCAAGAAAAGTAACAAAAGAACCCAGCCCTGCGCTGCGGTATTCCCTGCCCTGAAGACTTCCGTGGCATGGGCAGCCAGTTGAAGCTTTTTGGTCGCTGTTAAAAGTGGAATGCCGTGATTCGGATTGACGGTTCAGATTATCGAAGCAGTCAGGTTCATTTCCATTTACCCGCTCAAACAGTTTGCCCCCGTGTCCCACGGAAACCATCGGTTCCGGGCCGCATCGCAATGGGCATCCCACCGGCGAACGCATTTCATCCTTTTCTTTGGTGTTTCGGCAAACCAGATATCATCCGACAAGGTCTCGCAGGTGGAACAGGCAATATTTGCCAGTGACGCCCTTTTAAAATTTTCAAATTCTGGAAAGATAAAAAACAGATATGAATACTTCCTCTGATTTCACAGCATTTTTGCAACAATATGAATGCCGGGGGAATCCCATTGCAGCACAGCCGAGAGACGCCGGTTTCCATGGAAAAAGGGAGCAAACTGTCTGAGCGGCGACAAAGCAGATATCTTGGAAAGGCAAAAAGGTGATAAAGAAATAAAAAAGCTGCCCGGCCCGGGGATTGAGCGAATTTTTGATCCCGCCATGGAAACCTGCGGATCGAGGGAACGTGCTACAGGACGGGTTTCTTTTGCTACTTTGCTTTGCCCGTCAAAGAAAAGTAGAGAATAACTATCCGTAAAGAATTAACAATTCCGGTCGGACCAAATCAACTTAATGGGAATAAGATAAATAGTGGTTGAACGGAAAGCCCTTCAACGACGAATTTTAAGTCATTGCGAGGAAGATACGACCGAAGCAATCTCATTAAAAAGCCAGGGGATTACTTCGTCGTTCGTTCCTCACTCCTCGTAATGACAAAATAATTTCAGACTTTTCGTTCAGAGACTAAAGAGACATTGAAACATGCCCCCAAGGATAGATTAAACCTATCTTCTTCATAGCAAAAAAGCGGTTTTAAAAAATATTAAATTTTGTACCCGTTCACGGGGTCAAAATTATTAATTTTTTATAAACCACTGGCCTGCAAGCGTTTACAGGGTGCCGCAGATGCGAGGCGCCGGGCACGAAGACGTACTTGTCGTACTTCAAGTGCCCGGGAACAAAGCAGATGCGGTGCCCTGTGAACGCTTACTAAATTTTTATACTGACTATTTCATTTTTCTGTTTTTGGTGGATTATGCTTCGGCTATATTTTTATGCACAACAAAAACATCCTGCAAGGCGCCTTGACCTTTAAGCATTTTATTGTTAGGAATATTAGACTTTGATGATATACAAATCACTTGCCGTTGCGCATGATTTATGTGCTAAGAATAATATACTTTCGGATTATCGCTTGGCTGTTAACAGGAGACATTTATGTACCGCGAAAACTATATAAATTCGCTTCGGGCTGAAATGGTCGCCATGGTCGAAAAAAACCTGACCCCGGTGGCTAAACAATACGGCTACAGCGAAGTTCCTTTGGAGTCCACTATCAAATGGCGACCCATGGTTCTGATTCTCGGCAATTATTCTTCAGGGAAATCCACCCTGATTAATGAATTTCTGGGTGCGGACATTCAGGCAATCGGCCAGGCGCCCACGGATGACTCTTTTACAATCATCACCTATGATGACGCAGCCGATGACGATCAGGAGATTCAGGTTACCCAGGAACGCGACGGCAAATTCCTGCTCAATGATCCGGATTATCCCTTTGAAATACTCAAAAAGCACGGGCAGCGTTTTTCTGCACATTTTCGGCTGAAAAAAGTCAATTCCCCGTTTTTAAAAAATCTGGCGTTAATTGACACCCCCGGAATGCTCGACAGCATCACCGAACGCGACCGCGGCTATGACTATCAGGAAGTTATCGGAGACCTGGCCCAGCTCGCGGATCTGGTTCTTGTTCTGTTTGACCCGCATAAGGCTGGAACTGTCAGGGAATCCCATACCAGTTTGAGGGAAACCATCACCACCCGCACTTTTGAGGACCGGGTTCTGTTTGTCTTGAATCGAATCGATGAATGCGCTTCATTAAGTGATCTGCTCCAGGTTTACGGCACTTTATGCTGGAATTTATCTCAGATTACGGGACGAAAGGACATTCCTTCCATCCTCCTGACCTATTCATCAAGAGCGGCAAAAAATTCAACCAACCATGACGAAGATCGCGGTTTTTTATATAACCTGGAGAACCAGAGGCAAAAATTAAAAAATTCGGTTTTAGATGCGCCCCGATATCGGCTGGATAACCTGGCAACATTTGTTGAAACCCATGCCGAACGCCTGGATCACTTTTTAGAAGCCATTCTCAGTTACCGAAAACGCCTCAGGCGATTTAACATCCGGTTTGGCGTGATGGGTGTTGTTATCAGCTTAATCGCCGGCACAGCCGCAGTTTTTACGGGTGTTTCCGCCGGTTTCCTTGGCGGTTTTTATGATCCCCTGGCAATCGGGGCTGGCAGTGTTGCGGCCTGCCTGTGCATGGTTTTCTGGATGTTCCTGCCCATGAAATACTTTAAATCCGTATTTCATCGAAACTATTTGAAAAACATTGACCGGCTGATATCCATTGAAACCCAGACCCGCAAAGACAGCTGGCAGGCTGTCCGGGAACTGGCTTACAAATATATCAAAAAAACAAACGGCCGGTTCTCTCTGCGAAATGTCAAACAGCAATACACAGACGTTCACCAGGTTTTTATCGAAGGAACGCGTGAAATCCGAAAAGCGCTAAATGAACTTTCAAACCTTAAATTCAATGAAACAGCTCCCGCTGAAGAACCTGCCGGGGCAGAGGTTATCGAAAACTCTGTGCAAAGCCAGGCCCCCGGTCACTCTACGCCTACATCCGTATCATAAATATAATGAAAAATTCTGATTTGATATATGCCGAATGTCATCACTTCAATATCGATTCAAAAAAAAAATAAAAATCGTTTCAACATTTTTATCAACGAACAGTATGCGTTTTCACTGAATTGTCAGCATGCGGAAAATCTTCATATCGGCGATCATCTCACCAAAAACAAAATTGAAGACCTTAAACAGACAGACGAGCAGGATACTGCCTACTCCCGCGCCCTTTTTTATCTGCAATTCAGATCCCGAAGCCGGATGGAAACTAAAAGATATTTAAAAGACAAAGAATTTTCATCGGAAGCAATAACGAGCGCCCTGTCCCGTTTGGAAACCAATGGATATATCAATGACCTTGAATTCGCCCGTCTCTGGATCGAAAACCGACTCCGCTTCAAACCTAAAGGAGTTTATGCACTAACGGGCGAATTAAGGGAAAAAGGGATTGATGAACAAATTGTAAAAGATATTCTCAAAGATTTTGATGAATCAGAATCTGCTTGGGCAGCGGTTGCGCCAAGGCTGAACAGGCTGAAAAAACTTGAAAGAAATGAATTTAACAAAAAAATTTATTCTTTTTTGAGTTACAGGGGATTCGGCTACGGTATTTGCAAACAAGTCTGTGATCAGGCATGGGAAAACAAATGACATGACACTTTTCGCCCGTCAATTTCTTCCCGTACAGGCGCTTTCCGACTGCATATATTCATCACCTCGGGGCATCTGGTGTGGAACCGGCATCCCGGGGGCGGTGAGGATGCGGAGGGGATTTCCCCTTTTAACAAAATGCGCTTACTGCGGATTTTACCCGGCACCGGAACTGCTGAAATCAACGCTTTTGTATAAGGATGCAGGGGTTTATTTATAATATCAAAAGTTATTCCGGATTCAACGATCTGGCCTAAATACATGACCGCTATCCGATCGGCGATATTACTGACCACGCTCAAGTCGTGGGAAATAAACAGATAAGAAAGATGATGCCGGCGCTGGAGTGAAATCAGCAAATTGATTACCTGGGCCTGAATCGAAACATCTAAAGCGCTGACAGCCTCGTCGCATATTATAAACTCCGGTTTCAATGAAATGGCCCGCGCAATACTGATCCGCTGCCGCTGGCCCCCGGAAAACTCATGGGGAAACCGGTAAACGGAATCAGCCGCCAGTCCGACCTCTTTTAACAGGCGGCCGGCATGCTCTTTTTTGGATCCTTCAATTTTTTTAAACTGTACAAGCCCCTCAGTAATGATATCGATCACCGTCATACGGGGATTTAATGACGACAGCGGATCCTGAAAAATCACCTGGATCCGTTCACGCAAGCGGTTCATTTCCTGCCGTTTCAACGCATGCAAAGGGATTTTGTCAAAAAACAACTGTCCGCCATTTGATTTTTCAAGTCCCAGAAGCGTTCTTCCCAGAGTAGTTTTGCCGCAACCCGACTCCCCCACAAGCCCCAGAGTCTCGCCGCGATAGATATCCAGGCTGACACCGTCAACCGCCCGGACATATTCAGCGGTTTTCGAAAAAAAACCCCGTTTCACCGGAAACCATGTTTTTAAATCAACGACCCTGATCAAGGGTTCCGATTTTTCGTCTGTTTTATCAATCACGTTTAACATCAGTTTTATTTATTTTAAAATTAATATGATTTATCGCTCTTACCTACCCGGAACTGCCTGACAACAGAAAACAGGCAGCCCGATGGCCGTTTCCGCACTCATAAAACAGGGGCGATTCCGTAATGCACTTTTCCATTGAAAATGCACACCGCTTTACAAAATGGCACCCTTTGGGATAATCAAATGGTGACGGCACCTGCCCCGGAATGTCTTTTAATTCCGTCCGCCCGCCCGTCAGCCTGGGGATGGCGTTTAACAACCCGATGGTATAAGGATGTTTGGGGTTTGAGAAAATATCTTCGCGACTGCCGGATTCAACAATTTGGGATGCATACATGACCAGGATGCGCTCGCACATCTCCCAGACAACCCCCATGTCATGGGTGATCAAAAGCATGGACGTATCCTTCTGTTTCATTGCCTGTATCAGTTCAAAAACCTGCGCCTGGGTAGTAACATCCAAGGCGGTTGTCGGCTCATCGGCGATGATCAGCTTCGGCGCAAGCATCAGGGCCATGGCAATCATAATCCGCTGCTGCATGCCCCCGGAAAGCTGAAACGGATAAGCAAACATCCTGTCCGCCGCATCCGGTATCCCCACTTTACTTAACCACTGCTCTGCAAACTGCCAGGCCTCTTTTTGCGGCATCTCCTGATGCAGTAAAAGCGTTTCAACCATCTGCCGGCCGATGCGGTGCAGGGGGGACAGCGCAGACAACGGTTCCTGAAAAATCATGCTGATGGCGCGCCCCCGAATGTCCTGCAGCTGTTGCGAATTCATTGACATAATATCGAGCCCGTCAAACCTTATTTCGCCCGATTCAATGGTTCCCGGCGGTGAAGGAATCAAACGGGGGATCGAGAGCGCGGTCACCGACTTTCCACACCCGGATTCGCCCACCAGGCCGACATTTTCACCCTTTTCAATATGAAAAGAAATGCTGTCCGCAGCGATGAAAGATCCGTCATCGGTTGTAAAACTGACGGTCAGGTCGCTGACGGTCAACAGCCTGCTTTCTGATTGAATTTCCGTTTTATGGTCAGTCATATGCATCCGCTTACTGTAGTTCACAAAAAACATGAATCATTATGAAAAAATCATCAGAAAATTCAGTGTTCAGGTTTCAGGTGTCAGAAAATAAAAATGAAACCTGAACACTGAAACCCACAACAAGTTATTGCCACCATCAATCTCATGCTTCGTACTTAAAAAAATCATTCAAGTTCTATAGATTTAGGACTTATTGAAGCCTGCTGTATTGTTTTGGGTCATAAGCATTTCGAATTCCTTCTCCGACAAAAACGCCGAGCAGCATCACGGAAAACAGCGCCAGTGACGGATAAAGAATCAGCCACCAGGCCCAGCGGTACTGCTGCGCCTGAAATAAAAGTTCACCCCAGCTCGGCGTGGGCGGCGGCAAACCGAATCCGAGATAATCAAGTGCCGCCAGCGAACCGATTGCCCCCACAAGAAAGAAAGGGAAAAAAGTTATCACCGGAACCAGGGCATTGGGAAGAATGTGTTTATAAATAATTTTAAACGAGGGAACGCCCATACATTTGGCGGCCTCGACAAACGGTCTTTTCCGCAGGCTTAAAAATTCCGCCCGAATATAATAAGAAATCCCCACCCAGTTAAATAATCCATAACAGATTAACAGCAGCATAAAACTTCTCCCATATATGGATCCCATCAAAATCATCACATACAAAAAGGGAAGCGCACTCCAGATTTCGATGATCCGCTGAGCCGTGATATCCAGCTTACCGGCATAATATCCCTGAACCGCTCCGGCCATCACACCGATCAGCATGGAGCAGCCGACCAGCATCAACCCAAATGTCAAAGATATTCTAAAGCCGTAAAGAATACGGGCAAGGACATCCCTGCCTGCCCCGTCAATCCCCATGGGATGCCCTTTAACCGGCGGGTACGGGAACCGGACTTCATCTTTAAGAAATAAAGCCGTATATTGGCGATGGTCGATGACGACACGATAGTCATCAACGGGTTGATCAAATCTGGTTTGTACAAAACTCAAAAGTATCCGCACCTCATCTTCATCAATCCGGTGCCAGATGCTTTCCCCGGCTAAAACCGGTTGAAGCGCCCGGTCAAAAACAATCGATTCCGGCGGTGCTCTGCTGTCGGCCACTTCCTTTAAAGTCAGCCTGATTTTACGAGGCGGATTATTTCGCGGCCGAAAAGTTGACAATGAGGCAATAATTTTTTCACCTGCACGGGTTTGGATCATAAATTCGGAAAATCCGGCACTCTGGTTTTCAAACCTTACGGCAATTGCTTGCTCCAGTGTATCCGGCAGAATAAAATATGTTTCAAGGTTTTCGCCCCGGATAGTTTCGGTGGAATCGGTCAGAAAAGATCCCAGGGACACAGACCGCACAACCGTAAAGTCTTTTTGAATATCAACGGTTCCGATCCGGGGCTCCAGTGTCAGCTTAAGTTCAACTTCATCCGGCACATAAATTGCTTTGGGATTGATGCTTTCTAAAGGACTGTAAGGTATCAGGGGAAAAATCATGTAATTTTCAGGATTGCCGGCAAACGCGTCGGATTGACTTAACAGCCGGTAATCCGGCCGGGTTTGCCTGCCGCTGCCGGTAAACTCATTTTCCGAGTAATATTTAACCACCGGAAAATACGACCGCCCCTTATACTTAACATACAGCGGTACATTATTGCACAACACCTCTGAAAACAGGCTCAGACCATATAAAACAGCAATGATCCACAAGGAAAAAAAAGCCCGCTTCATGGATTTGAAACGTAAAAAACGCTTTTTGGCAACCGGATTTTTAAATATTTTAAACTTCATTCGACAATGAAAAATTTATGGGTTAAGGCTGATACTTTTTACGGGCCATCAATCATGGATTTCATGAAATATTGAGAGCTTTTAATTTTTAATCGGAATCAGGATTTCTGAAAATTGATCCGGGGATCGATTATCACATATAAAAAATCGGAAAAAATATTTCCCAGCAATCCGAGAATGGACGTCAGTGAAAGAATGCCCATGAATACCGGATAATCCCGTCCCACGATCGCCTCTAAGCTCAACCGTCCCATGCCCGGAATTTCAAACACCTGCTCAATAATCACCGATCCGGCAAACATAACGGTCAGTATCCCCCCCATGCCGGTGGCAATGGGAATCAGGGCATTTCTGAAAGCATGCCCCCACACCGCCCGTGTAAAACTCCCTCCCTTGGCAACCACTGTTCGGATATAATCCTTGCTGATCTGTTCGATTAATGAATTTTTCATCAGAAGCGTCAATACGGCAAAATTTCCGATCACATAGCACAAAACCGGCAGAAACATGTGCATGAAAATATCTTTTGTCTTTCCCATTGCAGATAACGCGATGTATCCATCGGAATGAAAACCGGATATGGGAAATATATTCCACATACCTTCCACAGTTCCGCATAAAAGCATTTTAAGAACCATGCCCATTGCAAATGCCGGAATTGCATAACCTACGAATACAATGATGCTTGAAACCATATCAAACATTGTATTATGACGAAGAGCCTTGAAAATCCCTAAGGGAATGCATACAAGATAGGACAGGAAAAAACCGGTTACCCCGAAAATCAAGGATACTTTAAATCTTTCTTTGATCAGCTGCCAGGCTGTTTTATTGGGGAATTTGTATGACGGCATTTTCATGCCGATGCGATCATTGACCAGCCATTTCCAGTATCGTTTGTAAAACGGCTGATCAAACCCGTAATACGCTTCGATTTGTTTTCTCTGCCGTTGTGTAATCGATTGGGCGGAACCCGCACCCGTGCTTATTTCACCGCTTCCGATGCCTTTCATTTGCATGATCGCCTGTTCCACTGGTCCGCCCGGGACAAACTGAATAACCAAAAAACATAAAACGGTAATTCCGATAAATGTTGGAATAATCAACAATAAACGTTTAAGAAAATAATCCAGCCGTTCCATGATTCCTTAACCATCGTATTAAATGTTCAGGTTATTATGAAAAAAGGCAGTTTTGACGTGATTTACCTATTTTTATTATATAATAATCCACTTATTATCAAGCAATATGGAAATCAATTAAAAATAATAAATTTAATACCTCGTACGTTAAGACTATTGTTTCATATACTTTGCTGAATCAGCATAGCGCACATTAATCATTTTTATTGACAAGTTCCTGTTTTTTCGGGAAAATTAAAAAATTAATATTTAAACATGCAGGCATACGCTCTATAGTGCAAACACCTCTGAACATAAATGATTCCCCGGAAAGTCCGTTAGTGGACTTTGAAAGTATTGTTTTAGATTTTCCCGAACACGATACGGTGGTGGATTTAAGCAGTATTGAACTGGCAGACAATAAAAAACGCCCCGGATTCAATCTGCATTTAATACGTGTAAATGCCCCGGATTTACAGTTAATTGCAAGATTAAGCCTGCCGTTGATGAGCATCCTTTACTTTACCACAAGCGACTCGCCACCGCTAATGGTTCCCCTTTCTATTGTTATTCTATCATGCCTGCTGTTTCTGTTCTACCACCTGTATCTTTACCGAATGGCAAACCGATTCGGATTTTTAAAAAAAATCATGATATCCGCCAACCAGCTGGATATAACCACCGCCCACCTGGCATGGTTGCTGGATCCGGCGGCTCCTGCCCCGATGATGTTACTGATAATTGTCGCGGCTATCGGAAACGGAATACAGCATGGATTTACCACTTTCCGTTCACTGCTCCAATCAACGGTTCTGATGGCACCGCTCGTGTTTATTATTCGCGTAAGACTTCTTGGATTTGACTCACTTTCACTTATTTTTCTGTTGCTGTGCGCATTCCTGTTGATTTACGCTTACTTTCTCATCCACCGGATTGACACTATTCAGTCTGAAACTGAAAACCGTTCCACCCATCTTGAACTTAACAATTATAAATTAAAACAACTGGGAATGGCGCTTCAAAAAAGCGAGGTAAGGTACCGCAATATTTTTGACAACAGCAGTGTCGCGATGGTTCTTATCGAAGACAATATGCTGATATCTTTGGTTAATTCTAAATTTTTAGACCTCACTAAATATTTAAAAAGCGAATTGTACAACAAAAAAAGGCTGTCGGATTTAATTTATAAAGATGACCTGAAACGAATTCGTCGGTTTCATGCCAAAAGACGGAAAATGGGCGGCACAACGCCTACTGAATACGAATGCAAGCTGGTTGATAAGTCCAACAATATCAAGCATGTCATTATTCGATTCAATACCACACATTGGCACGAAAGAATCATGGCCACAATTGAAGACATCACGTCAAGAAAGCAAGCGAAATCAGCCCTGATGCGATCCATCAAAAAGCTGCGCCAGACCGCTTCCCTGCTGACACAAAGCCAAAAACAATACCGAAGTCTTTTTGAAAATACAGGTACTGCCACCATCCTTGTTGAAAAGAACCTGCGCATTTCGATGGTCAATTCCAAATTCTGTGAACTGACCGGTTTTTCAAAAAATAAAATTACCGGTATAAAACGCTTAAGTGAATTCATTGAACGTAAAAATCTATATAGAATCCGTCGGTTTCATGCTAAACAGAAAGAAAGAAGCCTTCCGCTGCCGACCGAATACGAATGTCTGCTTGTCGATAAAGACCGGAACCTGAAACATGTTGTAATGAAAATTTATACCCCTCAGGGCCAGAAAAGCAGCATTGTATCCTTTTTTGACATTACAAAACGTAAACAGGCGGAAGCCGCACTTCAGGAAGCGCATGAACGTTTAAGGCTTTTGGCGGTCATTGATGAGCTGACCCAGGTGGCAAACAGACGGCAGTTTAATGAAAAGCTGAATAATGAGTGGAACCGCCTTAAACGTGAAGGCCTGCCATTGTCTTTGATTATGTGCGATGTGGACTGCTTTAAATCATATAATGATACATATGGACATCAAAACGGCGACAGGTGCCTGCGTTCCATTGCAGATGCTATCACAAAAACAGTAAAGCGATCTGTCGATGTGGTTGCGCGGTACGGAGGAGAAGAATTTGCCATCATCATGCCGAACACAGATCTGCATGGTGCACTCAAAATTGCGGAATCGGCCCGAAAGGCTATTGAGCAACTCAAAATCCCAAATAAGGCATCATCCGTGGCATCCGCTCCTTTTATCACATTAAGTCTCGGCGTATCAACAATGGTACCCAGTCAAAGCCTTTCGCCCGAAGTACTTATAAAAGATGCCGACAATGCCCTTTATGCAGCCAAAAATTCAGGACGGAATAAAGTGCTCTCAGGCAATCAATTCATGAAAAATTGAGATAACGATTTTCCCGGCAGACTTGCTCTGATCGTTCTGATAAGATAAGCCCAGCAATACAAACATCCAGGGACGCTACTATAAGGCAAAAGGAAAAAGGAATAGAAAAAAGGACACCAAAATGAATGCGCATTGATTTTCATCCACCAAAGGCGGGGAAGAGGCAGGAAAACAGAAAAGTTACGACAAGGACAGGAATAAAGTCATTTTAGCAAAAAAATAAAAAAGGGGACCGGCAGCAGCAAATGCCGGATCCCCTTAAAATATTTATTGAACAAATATATTTTAACGTTTTGAGAACTGGAATCTTGCGCGGGCGCCTTTTTGACCGTATTTCTTTCGTTCTTTCTTTCGCGGATCGCGCTTTACAAAACCCGCTCTTTTCAAAACTGCTCGAAAATCAGGGTTAAGCAGAAAAAGGGCCTGAGTAATACCATGACGGACGGCTCCGGCCTGTCCCACTGTTCCGCCGCCTTTTACAGTGACTCGAATATCAAATTCACCCACTGTGTTGGTCAACTCAAGGGGTTGTGCTGTAATCTGCTTTGCGGAATCCACTCTGAAATATTCATCCATGGGCTTGTTATTGATAATAATCTCGCCCTTTCCGGGTTTCAGCCATGTTCGTGCAACAGCAGTTTTACGCCTTCCGGTTGCATAGTAAATATTTTCTTGTCCCATTAAACGCTTTGCTCCAATATAATGATTAAATTAAATAATATTTAAATACTTGCTTTCACGTCAAAAACTTGTGGTTGTTGGGCTTTATGCGGGTGTTCGCTACCGGCATATACCTTCAACTTGCTGAACATTGAACGGCCCAATGAATTTTTAGGAAGCATGCCTTTAACTGCAAACCGGATAAGGTCTTCAGGTCTTTTTTCAAGCAGCTTTTCAGCAGTTATTTCTTTTAAGCCGCCGATATATCCGCTATGGTGATAATACATTTTCTGCTTTAATTTTCTGCCGGTTAAAACAATTTTATCCGCATTAACCACAACAATAAAATCACCGCAATCCACATGAGGGGTGAACAGGGGATTATGTTTTCCTCTTAATCTTGCCGCCACAACACTGGCCAGACGTCCGAGAACCATCCCTTCAGCATCCACAACCCACCATTTTTCCTGAATATCGCCCCGTTTGGCACTGTAAGTATATTTCTTCACTGTATATAACTCCTGTCAAAAATTTAATTCGTGATAATTAATTAAAATTCATCCGGATGTCAAGAGAAAACTGAATTATTTTCAGACAGTTCATCACCGGCATGTCCATCTTAATTGGCACGAATATCGTTTTTGAATATAGATGGTATTCTTAAATGCTGGCCTATTTGACAATTCAATCTTAAAAAAACTATTACATGACGTTTTTAGAGGTTGAAGTCAAGTTTTTTCTGACAGATATTTATACCATGCGCCGGCAAATCAAAAAAAGCAACACTGATTTTGCGCATACAACATTTGACAAATTCAACCGTCTGTTTATAAATGTAAAATAATCCGGCAAAATCCATCACTTCCTGTCAACCGCGGTAATTGAGACAACGCTTCCTCTTGTTTGTTTGCAAAACTCCGATGCACTCCCACAATTTACTGAAATTTCAATAAATCCCATGCTTCCGACAATTGCCAATAACGACTGCGACCCGGCATCCTCGTAACAGGCGGACAAGCCGGCAATCTGATGAGTGCCAATCGAGATATTCAAATCACGCTCACTTACTAAACCGAATGTTTTTTGAATAAAAGGATGATCAATATTTGTTATTAAATTTCCAAACCGGTCAACATTAATGACAGTCCCCGCAATTTCGCCGGTTTGTGACTGATACGGCATCGGCAACTCCAGATGCACCGCATTATCCGTTTTAATTTCAGAACCTAAGCGATCAATCGGTAATCCGTTGCTTAAATGGCCGGCAACCGGCGCGAAAATATCCCGCCCATGAAACGTCCGGCTGACAGGCTTGAGAAAATAACTGTCATTTTCAACGGTTGTGATAAAATCAACGTTGCCTGACTCCAGAACAAGACTCAGCACGCCGTTATCCGGTGCCAGAAAGTAATATCCTGCCATTGATACCGCTATAATGGCGCGATGACTCCCCACCCCCGGGTCAACCACTAAAACATGGATTGAACCCGGCGGGAAATACCGGTAAGCGGAATAAATGGCATACGCTGCTTCTGCAACATCCTGGGGCGCAATTTCATGGGTGATATCGACAATTACGGCGGACGGATCCTTTGATAATATCACGCCCTTCATGATCCCGACATAAGGGTCGGAAGTACCGAAATCTGAGATAAGGGTAATCATTTATGCTGACGTTTTTTCCAGCCCAAGATGATTGTAAGCCATATCAGAGGCACGCCGGCCGGCCGCAGTTCGCATGATAAATCCGATTTTTAATAAAAAGGGTTCAACCACATCCACTAAAGTATCAGATTCTTCCTGAAGCGTTGCAGCAACAGCCTCAATTCCGACCGGTCCCCCATTATAATAGTTGATGACCGTCCTTAAATAACGGCGATCAAGGGACGTCAATCCGACTTCGTCAACCCCCTCCAGGCCCAGCGCCTCCGTAACCGTCTTTTTGCTGATTCTGCCGTCAGCACGCACCTGGGCATAATCCCTGGCCCGCTTTAACAAGCGGTTTACGATTCTCGGTGTCCCGCGGGACCGCCTGGCCAGTGACATTGCCCCGCCGCTGTCAATTTTCAGGTTCAGCAATGCCGCAGAACGTCTGACAATTGTTTCCAGGTCTTGGGTATTGTAGAAATCAAGACTCCGAAAGAGACCGAATCGATCCCTTAACGGCGCGGACAACAATCCGACACGGGTGGTTGCCCCCACCAGCGTAAATTGCTTTAATTGAAACCGATGGCTTCTTGCATGTATCCCTTTGTCAAAAATAAAATCTATGGAAAAATCTTCCATGGCCGGATACAGTAATTCTTCGACCGCTTTGGGGATACGATGGATTTCATCAATAAACAGGACGTCACCGGTTTCCAGATGGGTCAGCATTCCGATAAGATCCCCCCCTTTTTCAAGGGCCGGCCCGGAAGTCACCACCAGTTTGGTATTCATCTCATTGGCTATGATATGGGCAAGGGTTGTTTTTCCAAGTCCCGGCGGCCCGTGAAACAATACATGCTCGAGCGCCTCCCCCCGCTGTTTGGTTGCTTCAATGGCAATCTCCAGCGTCTCCAAAACCTCGGACTGTCCAATATACTCATGCAGACGTTCCGGACGGAGTGATATAATTTCCGGTTCCTGATCTATAGGGAGCGTGGCACTGGTAAGAATCCCCTGTTGCTCGGATGAATATGAAAGAATATCATCACTCATTTAGCATTTCGCCCCGATATACTTCGTCAAAAAGGTCTTCCGGATTTGAAATCAACGGCTTGCGTTTCATCGCCGCCCGGACCATCAGTTTGGCTTCCGGCATCTTATGACCCAGCTGATCCACCAGAACGCCGATGACCTGATCAACAAAGTCTTCAGATGGCAATGGTGTGTCAGATTCTTCATCCCGGATCAATCCGAATTTACCCATTTTACCCTGCAGGGTTGCAATGATTTTCCTGGCCGTACGGTCCCCAATACCGTTTAAGCGCTTCAATGCTTCCAGATTTTTGGATTCAATGGCACGGGCAATATCACGAACCGACAGGTTCAACGCCTTGATCGCCTTAAGGGGGCCAATGGCCTCTACGGAAATAAACATCTGGAAAAATTCACGTTCCGCCTCAAGGTGAAACCCGATTAATACCGGCTTGGGCTGCCGTTCAGTCTGGTGATAATAGATAAACAGCGAAACCGTATCACCGACAGACTTTACGTTGATTGTCTCCATTACAAATAAGGGAACAAGCACCTCATACCCCACCTGATTGGCCAGCAGAATAATACGATCCTCTTCTTTTTTTAAAAGGGTTCCTTCAAGGTATGCGATCATAGTGATTCATTCTTCATATTTGACCATCCCACCGAAAGAGCCCGATCATTGCCAGCGCCATTGCATCCGATGCATGATATGGCTTGATAGGCTTTTGATGGTTCAGGCGACGTCTGACACTTTCTTCCAGCTGTTTTTTGCCTGCACTTCCACTTCCTGTCAATACCTGTTTGGCCTCACGAACGGGAATCTCCATAACAGGTATATTTTTCCGGCATCCGGCAAGCAATATGACGCCGGTGACTTTGCCTAGCGTTATTCCCGACTGGGGAAATTTCTCAACGGAAAACACATCTTCCACCACCATAAAATCGGGGGATTCATTGTCTAATAACGATGAAAGCCTGGTGTAAATCAAATTTAGCCGATCGGAAAGTTTATACAGCGGGGATGTCTTGATTGTTCCGTATGAAAAACTTTTTACGGACAATCCGGTCCCTTTCAGAACCGCAATACCTGTTGCGGCTAAGCCAGGATCAATTCCGACAACCTTAATCAACACCCTTAATCATCCACTGGAAAGAAAAATATGAAATACATTTTACTCAATCTGAGAAACCTTCTGCCGGGCAATTTTGGCTTCATTTGCATCCGGATATTTTTTGATCAGTTCCTTTAAGACCAGCAGGGCATTAGCATCTTCTCCGAGTTTATGAAAGGCAATCCCCTGTTTTAAATATGCTGACTGAATTTTATTGCCCTTTGGATAATTTTCAATCACTTCCTGGTATTCAATTATCGCTTTCTGATACCATCCTTCATTAAAATAAATCTCCCCGATCCAGAAACGGGCATTATCTGATTTATCTGATTTTGGATATATTTCTAAAAACTTTTCAAACCCCTGACGCGCTGTCTCATAGTCGGCACGATCATAAGCCTGCTTGGAGACTTTGTACAACTCGTCTTCAGACATTTTATCCTTGGTCACCGGCGCATTTTTGTCCTTTTCAGCGTTATCCCCGCCGGGCTCAAACCCGACATAATTCTCGATACGCTGAATCCGGTTTTTATTTTGCAAAACCGTTTGTGAAAAATGGTCAATGGTGTTGCCGCTATTTTTCAAAGAATCCGTCAGCGCCTGAATTCCGAGATTGGCCCGATGTTCAGTCTCATCAAACCGGCCGTTTAAACGCCTGATCTCCTCTTTAAATTGAAAAAATTCTGCCCCCTGCCCGGCATACATGTCCCGTATGCTGTTTTCGATGGCTTCCTGACTTTCAATATCAACTTTTAATTGCTGGATTTTCTTTTGCAGAGACTGATTTTCAATTTCCAGCTGCGACATGCGCCGTTCAAGGTATTTGACATCTTGATTCAGCGCACATCCGGGAAAAATCATCAGGGCACATATCACTAAAATAAATTCGATTCGCATGACTGACATCTCTCGCTTTATTGGAGGCAACATATTGACGGGAATTAAAACGTACCGAAAAGGTGATGGTTATGAAAGAAATACTACGGTAAAAATCAAACCGGATAACGCTGCAGCCTTTATTGGCTGCAGCGTTATGTCGATTTATCCGTTACTTCTGACTTTTTTACAGGATCAGCACTTAAGACCCCGGCATTCGTATTAGTTTTGAATTTTAAAGTGTGCCCGCCGATTTTTACCCCAGGCGCTTTCATTGTTGCCAAAATCAACCGGCCGTTCTTCACCGTAGCTGATTGAGCTTAATCGAGAGGCGCTGATACCGGCATTAATCAAAAAGGCTTTGACACTCTGCGCGCGTCTTTGTCCCAGGGCAATATTATATTCTTCAGTACCTCTTTCATCACAATGCCCTTCAATCAAAACCGAAGCACCGGGGTTTTCTCTAAGCCATGCGACTTTCTGCTTGAGAACCATCCGGGCACTTGAAGTGAGCGTAACATCATCAAAGCCGAAATAAACGTCATCAT
Organism: Desulfococcaceae bacterium; assembly: GCA_030145385.1. Taxonomy (GTDB): domain Bacteria; phylum Desulfobacterota; class Desulfobacteria; order Desulfobacterales; family Desulfosalsimonadaceae; genus SURF-3. The sequence continues at coordinate 8,002 of JAQYVU010000034.1, read as the reverse complement.
TCACGAAATTCATGCGGGCTTCTTCCTTAATCCTTACCGCTTCCTGTTCCTGAATCCGTTGAGCTTCCAATTCTTCTTCAGTCATAGTTTGTACGGCATCGCCACCTTGTTCACCGGCAGCACTAATTTCTGTTTCAGACGGATACGCCTCCATTGGATCCAGACGAGACTTTTTCTTGGAACATGACGATACTGTTACTAAAAAGCCAACCATGAGAATAACCAATCCGATTTTATAACAAATATTACTTTTTTTCATGTTGCTTCTCCTAAATAGAATTAAGTTCATTATTTTTTCACAGTACCGTATGTCCAAACGCTCTGTATCGGCTTAAGACATTTTATCCATACTGTTAATGAAAACCGTCTTTTAATACTCCTTGAACGAAGGCGACCATGCCGGGTCTGTCTGCTCACCGGAAAGCGTGAGCAAAGCCCGCTGATCCGTACCGGATGCGGTCATGACAAAAATTCGGGATTTTCCCGTACGCGTTGAACTAAATACAATCAGACTCCCATCCGGGGACCATGAAGGCGACTCATTGCTACCCGCATCCCGGGTTAACTGCTTTATGTCCCCTCCATCCGTATTAATAACAAAAATATTGATCTGGCCTTTTTCCATGCCGGAATAAACAATCCGATCTCCCGCAGGCGACCATTCCGGCTGCGTATTGTATTTCCCTTCATAAGTCAGACGTCTGACAGCCCCTGTATCCAGATTTTGAATAAAAATCTGAGGACTACCAAATCTGTTGGAAACAAACGCCATCATTTTATCGTCAGGCGAAAACGTCGGGGAAACATCGATGCCCCAATTTTTAGTTAACCTTTTATCAATTTTTCCGCTTTCGGTCAAAAGATATATTTCTTCGTCACCTTCAAATGACAAGGTGGCTCCCATTTGTTTTTTCCCGGACATCCATACCGGCGTAATGTTTATCCCGTCAAATGAAATCCTTTTTTCCGTTCTATCACGAAGGTGTTTGATAAAAATTTCCGGCTTATCATTCTTGTACGAAGTATAAGCGATAGATGAACCATCCGGAGACCAGGCCGGGAATAATGTCAGGGATTTTGACTGTGTCGCCTGTTTTACGTCATAACCGTCAAACTCACAGGTAAAGACTTCTTTGTTTCCTGTAGCCGTGGAGACAAATGCAATCATGCTTTCAAAGACGCCTCGTTTTCCGGTTAACCGATAAACCATTTCACTGCAGAATCGAAGCACAATTTTACGCTGATCATCAAGGCGGCCCTTGTAGCGTTTGCCGAAAAGCAGTTCGGATTTAAAGGTATCAAACAAACGAAATTCGATTTGCAGCTGGTCGCCTTTTATGGTTACCCCCCCGGTAATCAGCAGCTCAGCACCAATATCCCTCCAGTTATCAAAATTTATTTTAGGACCGGTAATTCCTTTTACCTGAAGATCTTCTAAAAATGCCTCCCGATCAATCATTTTGAAATAGCCGGTAAACGCAAGAAATTCTTTGACCAGGTCAGACGCCGTAACTGGAATCTCTTTTCCGGCGGATTCTTCGGACAGGCTTTTAAAGACAGGAACGGCAACCGGGATTTTATTTAAAAACGGATCACTGATTTTAATATAATCATAATCCGCAAAACAGCATTGCGGGCTTAAAAATAAGGATATCAGCAGCACATAAGCGACCAGGAAGTGAATATTGGATAATTTCATTTTCATAAATTGCGACATGGGCTCAAGATGGTTTTGATTAAATTTTTATTAATTCAAGCCGGAAGGCGTAAACCCGAGAAGCAGATGATAATAGGGCAATCCCGCCGGCAGCGGGGGCAGCGGATTTGATTTCATAACCGTTTTATAAGCGGAATTATCTAAATATTCATTGCCTGAACGCTTGTCAAACCACACATCGGTAATCGTACCATCCGGCAGAACTTTTATTACCAGTCGACTTTCCAGCCCCTTGGTTTCTCCGGCCAGTTTTTCGGAAAACACCCAGTTGTTTTTCATACGAACCGATACGTCCGCCTGGAAAATTTCAATCTGGCTGAAATCCTTCGGGTACGCGTTACCTGACGTGACAGCCGCAGAGGTTGACCCTGAGGGTTTACCGGTTTGCTTCCGGACCTCTTTTTTCAAACTTTCAATTCGATCCGAAACCGATTTCGGATGAGATGCTTCTGATTGTTTTTCAATTCTTGTTACGGCATTTTTGAGGACTTGCTCCGTATCAATCTTCTTTTTTGTCAGCGGCTTTTTAGTTTTTTTTTGTTTTTGAGGCTTTTCTACCACATAATCTGCGGGGTTCTTTTTCTTCTGCAATCCTTTTTTAACCGGCAAGATTTCCGGCTCGCTGTGAACAGGCATTTTTGCTATTTTATCCATCAGCTGATCAGCAGGAGATGCCGGAGCCCGGGAAACCGGGGGCGGAACAACAGAATTTTCAACTTTTGCCGGCGGCAGCGGTGTTTCCGGGTTAAACGCCAGCAGATCAACATCGATAGAAGGTGGCAGTTCCATCCGCCGCTCAAAAGAAGCGGGAAAATGAACAAACGCGACCATTGCAAAAATGATTATATGGCAGATAAACGATATGAGCGCAAAGATCAAAAAACTTCGAATTTGATCGTCAATATCGTAAGCTATTAAAGCAGGCTGTATCATTGATTTGTAAATTTTTTTTTATGAATCAATCATGCTTAAAGTTTGGATCCAGTGGGCTCCAGCGGCAAGGTCACCATTCCGAGTTTTTCAACGCCGGCGCCCTTTATTTCAGACATGACTCGAACGACGGTACCGTAAGGAACATTCGTATCTGCTTTTAAAAAAACATTTTTTGTCGTACGGTTTTTAAAAATCGTTGTCAGCTTTTCGTTTAAAAAATCAATTCCCACTTCAAAATCATTGATCAGGATCTTATTGTCCTTATCAATCGAAACGATCAGCTGTTCCTCTTCAGTAGCAATGCTGTCTGAATTTTCAGCTTGGGGAAGAGTGACATTAACACCCTGAACCATCATCGGGGCCGTGACCATAAAAATAATCAGCAGCACCAGCATAACATCAACAAACGGGGTGACATTTATCTCGGACATCAATGAGTCATTGTTATTACGACCGGGCGCCATTTTTAAACCTCCCGGGAAAAGATCAGTTCTCTTTCAATGATATTTAGAAAATCAGAAGAGAAACTGTCCAGTTCGGATTCAATAATTCGTATCTTCTGGGTAAAATAATTATACGCAATGACTGCGGGTATGGCCACGGCGAGCCCTGCGGCTGTCGCAACCAAAGCTTCCGATATTCCCGGGGCAACAGCTGCAATCGTGGAAGATCCTTTCTGGAAGGCAATGCTGTGAAATGAATTCATGATCCCCCATACGGTTCCGAACAACCCGATAAACGGCGCGGTATTACCGGTAGTTGCCAAAAACGGCACCATCTGGATCAGGCGGATACTCTCCGTATTGCTTGAGCGGTGCAGTGCCCGTTTGACATTTTCAAAACCTTTAACACCCTCATCACGGGAAATCTGTTTTTCATTACTTTTGTTTTCACGCGGGAGTCCGTCCGTATAAATTTTTCTCAACTCAAGATATGCGATGCGAAAAGCCCGCGCAATAGGACTGAACTCCAGTCCTTTTGCTCTGGAAAACGCATCTGAAAAATCCTTGGACTTCCAGAAATACTCAACAAAAAATGCGGATTCTTTATACGCTTTTCGGATTTGAAAATACTTGATCAGAATAATCGCCCAGGAAGCCACCGAAAACAGAAACAACAAAAGCATCACAAACTGAACCATTAAACCGGCGTTTAATATCATATGAATGACATCAAGCCTTTCAGAAACCATAAGAAGGAGTCTCCCATTGCTTTGAATTAATTGTCCGTCGTACCCGAAAACCGCAATCTTTTTTTATGGCACGTTTTCCTCATTGCTCACACACACATAAAAAATTCTTAATCGAAACTATCCGACAACATGCCAAGTGTCAAGTCAAATGGGTTCGGCAGCACGCTCTGAATGCGACATGCCGCATCGCATAGCGGACTATAGCGAAACAGCATTTCCCTTGTATTCTGTTTTTTGTATTCTGCTTTTTGTATCAGGGGCTAACTTGAAAACCGCTCAACCTGGATTACTGTTCCCGTCCGGCAAAAAAAATACCTTCACGCATTGCTGCGTGAAGGCATTTGAACAGATATATCAAAAAAAACAGATAGGGATGGACTACATCATGCCGCCCATGCCGCCCATTCCGCCCATTCCACCAGGCATTCCGCCGCCAGGCATTCCACCACCTTCATTCTCAGAAGGTTTTTCAGCCATCATAGCTTCGGTGGTAAGCATAAGAGAAGCAACGCTGCCTGCATTCTGCAGTGCAAAACGGACAACCTTGGTCGGGTCAATGACACCGGCTGCAATCAGGTCTTCATAGGTATTCGAATCCGCATTGTAACCGAAAGCGCCTTCCAAAGACTTGACTTTATCAATAACAACAGAACCTTCATAACCGGCATTATCGGCAATCTGTCGCAACGGTGCTTCAATAGCACGCATGACAACTTTAACACCCAGTTTCTGTTCTGCTTTAATTTTAATTTTTTCCAACGCCTCAATGCAGCGAATCAGTGCAACACCACCACCCGGTACAATACCTTCTTCAACAGCCGCACGGGTTGCATTTAACGCATCCTCAACCCTTGCTTTCTTTTCTTTCATCTCCATTTCCGTGGCTGCGCCCACATTAATCACCGCAACGCCGCCGATCAGCTTGGCCAGACGTTCCTGCAGTTTTTCACGGTCATAATCGGAAGTGGTTTCTTCAACCTGAGCACGAATCTGTTTTACACGGCCTTCAAGAGCCGCTCTGGCGCCGGCGCCGTCAACAATAGTTGTATTATCTTTGTCGATGGTGATGCTTTTGGCGTGTCCCAAATCATCAATCGTGATGTTTTCAAGCTTGATTCCGACATCTTCACAAATAACCTGACCACCGGTAAGAACCGCGATGTCTTCCAGCATGGCTTTTCTTCTATCACCAAAACCAGGCGCTTTAACTGCAGCAACATTTAATGTGCCACGCAATTTGTTAACAACCAGTGTTGCCAGAGCTTCGCCTTCAATGTCTTCAGCAATGATCAGAAGGGGTCTGCCCATTTTTGAAATTTGCTCCAGAATCGGCAGCATGTCTTTCATATTGCTGATTTTCTTTTCATTAATCAGAATATACGGATCGCTGAGATTAACCGTCATTTTTTCAGAATCAGTCACAAAGTAAGGAGAAATATAACCGCGGTCAAACTGCATGCCTTCGACGACATCCAGGCTGGTTTCCATTGACTTGGCTTCTTCAACGGTAATAACGCCTTCTTTACCGACTTTATCCATTGCTTCGGCAATAATGTTACCAATGGTTTCATCGTTATTAGCGGAAATGGTACCGATCTGTGCGATTTCACGCTGATCTGTCGCAGAACGGCTGATTTTTATGAGTTCTTTTACTGCCACGTCAATTGCTTTATCAATACCGCGCTTGATTGACATAGGATTGTTGCCTGCAGCAACCAGCTTTAAACCTTCTTCATAAATTCCACGTGCCAGAACGGTCGCAGTGGTTGTACCATCACCAGCCATATCACTTGTTTTGCTGGCAACTTCTTTAACCATCTGTGCGCCCATATTTTCGAACTTATCTTCAAGTTCCATTTCTTTGGCAACCGTAACACCATCTTTGGTAACCGTCGGGGCTCCCCATGACTTATCAATAACGACATTTCGGCCCCGGGGACCTAAAGTAACGGCAACTGCATCAGCCAGCTGCTGCACCCCACTAAGCATTTTTTCACGGGCCTTGGCACCGTATTTAATTTCTTTTGCACTCATGATCATCAACCTCCAATTCGTTTATTCAATTATTCCTAAGATATCGTCTTCACGCATGATTAAATGTTCTTCATCATTAATTTTAACGTCTGTGCCGGCATATTTGGCGAATAATACACGATCACCTTTTTTGACATCAAGCGCAATCAGCTTTCCGTCATCAGCACGCTTGCCTGATCCGACTGCTACAACAACGCCTTCGGCCGGCTTTTCTTTTGCGCTATCAGGAATAATGATTCCCCCCTTGGTCTTAGATTCCTCTTCAACCCGTTTAACCAGAATTCGATCTTGCAATGGTCTGATTTTCATTTTACTTCTTCTCCTTTTCCCTTTTTTTGAGTTTTATCTTTCTTTAGTAAAATCAATCATAACTTTAAAAAGTTGTTCCAAAATACAATAAATATTGAATCATGAATTATTATATTGCGATTTGAGTAACTCAGAATATAGTTACACAATCCATGAAATACAATATTCAAATAAATATTTAACGAAAAGCGCCTTTGCGCCTGAATAAATCATTAAATATAATTAAAACCATCGTAAAAAGTGATATTCACTCTGGTCGGCAATATTTTAAACCATCATCTGATAACAATTACTAAGAACTTTCCGTTTTGCTGGTTGTTGTTTTTTCAGATGATTTTTTTTCGGCTTTTTTAGTTTCTTTATTTTTAACCGGGGCAGAAGAACTGTTAGTCTTATTAGCATAATCAGTTACATACCAGCCGGTTCCTTTTAAATGGAATGAACTTTGTGAAATTAGCTTATGAAGCTTCCCCGAACACTGGGGGCATTTGGAAAGTGGTTTGTCCGAAATTTTCTGCATTATTTCCTGAATATGTCCACATTTGGCACATTCATATTCGTAAATCGGCATCTTGTAGCATCTCCTGTTTTTTTAAAATGATTTCAAGCAACTGCTTAACATCACAGTAATTTAAAATCACAAAGAATATAGTTAATTTTTTAAAGTTGTCAAGGGTCTGGAAAAAATTTTTATGAATTTTCCAGGCCGTCAGGCACCTGTCGCCAGTTTTTATAAAATTCCAGCACAGGCCCCAATTGTTTAATATTGACCTTACTGAGGATTTCATGCGTTTTGACATGTACACGGAATTCTTCATTCATTTTTTCATTGGACGGGGCATCAAAATGCTGAAGAAACCTTCTGAAACGGATAATATGAATCAGCTCATGACAGACAATATATACTGCAAAGGCATATAAATCCAGATATTTGAATTTTTCCATGGCATTAATTATTGAATGATCCTGAAGGCATACTTTATAAAAATCCTTTACCGGCGCATCCGGCAAGTCATTTTTTGTCTTTTCTGCGTATCGAATAATCTGGGCAAAAGGATCATCCACAATCTCATTTTCAGTCAAATCAACCAGTGTCTTCACGTCATAATTTAAATGTAGCAACTGAGTAAAGGACAGCTTATAATGACTGCTGACCAGCTCTTCGGCTAAGGCCACTGAGTTATTAACGATACGAATATCATTTGGACTGAAATATTGATATTTTTTCATAAAAGCAAAAGATTTTTCAAAATTAGGTAAAATCGAATCAACCATCAACAATTATTGACTTTTCATTGATTCGAAAAAAAGAATACGGAATCTGTCTCATAGATATAATTAAAAATCATTTTTTAAAAGAAAAAAAATATGGACATTTAAATTTAGTTTATGTTATTAAATGAAGTTATATTTTTTAATTTATTTAAATCATTTTTTTGGAGGTGATCCTTTGGGTAGTGTAATCAAAAAAAGAAGAAAAAAAATGCGAAAACATAAACACCGAAAGCTGTTAGCTCGAACACGGCATCAGAGAAACAAAAGATAGTTAGTGCCCGACTGAAAATCCGTATTTTTTTCAATTCCCGCTGGGCTCAAATTTTCATCCGCAGAGTACCAAATGTATTTCTGCAGTTAAACCATGTTTAAAATTTGGCTGTCCACCTTGAATTCTCAAGAAAAATCAGGATTTCATTCAGACGCGATATGATTCGGCAGGCTTTTTAAATATTTAAACGGGAAAAGTGTGATTTTCTTCAATCATCACTTTTCCCGTTTTTTATTTTTATTTTCCGGTTGAGTTTGAAAAGTCCTTTAAA
>JAQYVU010000033.1 GCA_030145385.1 Desulfococcaceae bacterium | reverse complement strand
TCCAGAACCGGCGCTTCTCTTCCAATAACTCTTCTCGTGATTTGTCTGCTGTCATAATATCGTCTCCTCATCTGAATTGATTTGACGGACACCATGACAGATCTTATATCTTCTGTGAAGATGGGGTTCCTTGAGCGCTTACTCTTCTGTGAAGATGGGGTTCCTTGAGCGCTTACTAAGCAATTAAAAAGGGTGGCCGATAACAAGTATCTGACCACCCTTTACGTCAAGCTGTTTGGTAATAAATTATTACAACCCGGGAAGGCCATCCAGCATCATTTTATCAGAAGATCCATTCAGTTGGAATCCAACCAGTTCCTGGTCTGAAGAGTATGCAATATACGTTGCTGAAGTGATATCATTTTCAAAAATACTTTCCGGATTGCCCACCATCTTTGCATAACCTGCCAATGAAATGGATTCTGCATCAATGACTTGCCCAGAATCATCATAGGCGGTCAGGTTGACTGTTGCCGAACTGTTGCCTATATTGACAAAGGCGATACCGGTCCACCCGGCTGTTTCTATTTTAGAAAAAATTCCGTCAGTTTTGCTGATATTAACGCCAGTGTATCCAGCCAGTCGATTGCTGTTACTTGAACCGAAAAGCTCAAATCCGGTTATGGGATTTGTTGCCTGGATCTGAAACCATTCAGAATTAGGAGGTAATCCTAATTCTGTGGTAATGCCTACGTATTTTTCATAGCCTCTTAGAATGACATCCTGAGAGGCTAACGCCAACCCTTGAGCTGTATACGGATTAATTGTCAGGGTACAGGACGAAGCAGACGGGTTATAGGCTACAATTCCGGTCCACCAATTATCCGGTGATGCAATGTGAGGATAGTACATATCAGTTGCAGTATCATTTTTTAAAAGAATACCACTTAATTGGTTGGTGCCCCCAAAAAGCTCCAGGCCGATAACACCGTCAGCATCTTTGATAATTGCAGAGTTAAGCTGGTCCTGAGGTGTATTATCATACAAAAACTTGATGCTGAATGCTTTGTGTCCATACGCAGCTAAAGTGACAAGTTTTGACGAATTGTCATCAAGCTCAATTAACAGGTTTTTTTCCGTTGACGTTGTATTGACGAGGCTGATGCCGGTCCACCATTTATTATTTGACGCAATATGTGAAATATACAGATCCCCGGTGGTGATATCTGCAACTGCCGGAACAGCTACTCGATGCTTTCCCGCCTTGTAAAATTTGGTATACCCTGTTACGTTTTCAGAATCTGATTCAAACATAATGTAGCCAATGTCTGAAGGGGTATTAAATTCATTGCCGATTGTAATTTCTTTACGCGCATTAGGTTCTAAAGATACTGTAATATCAATGGAAACAGATTCCCCAGCATCGTTATATGGCTTAAAAACACCGTTTATCGTATTATTGCTTGTGTTGATAACACAAATTTCTGTTTCCCATTCTTCACCACTGGCAACGTGCGGATAATACATTTTGTAGCTATCCTCTTGATCAATCCAGTCTCCACAGTTAAACCCATCGCCCGGGTTATTTGCCGGGTCGTCATCATCGCAATCCCCCTGATTTTCAGTGTACCCGTCACCATCATCGTCAACGTCTAATGGGTCCGGGCATTCCAGGTCACAGCCATCGCAATCCTGATCAATGCCGTCTTCGCAGATTTCAACTGCTCCCGGGTTTATCGTGGCATCCGTGTCATCACAATCCCCCTGGTTTTCCTTGTATGTATCCCCGTCATTATCAACATCATTGCCGTTTGCCTGCCGCCATTCATAATATGTGTAACTCTCAATGCTTCCATCGTCACCCTGATCATAACCGAGATATGTACGCTGCCCACCGGTATAACGATATGATAGAGAATCAACGATGAAAATGCCGTCATTGTTATTATCCGTTTCATTTGTTTCGTTAATCAGATTATCTTCAATATCATAGGTCTTCGTGTTTAGTTTGACAGCCGTAAGGAGCCCATTGTTATCTCTGCTTTCTGTTCTTGTATGTATAATTTTGCCAGAAACATCTGATGTATATGTATAGGTCGTAGCCTTTTTCCTGTCGGTCATGCCATCGTTATCATCATCATATGCAATGTTTATTCTTATCAGATTTCCGCTGTCATCATAAATATACGCATAAAAATAGATATAATCGAAAGACCCGTCATTATCATTATCTGACTTTATTTGTTCTGATACTTTGTTGCCATCGGCATCATAGGTGTACGTGGTTAATTTAACGGCGTCCCTGGCAGCATCGTTGTCATAATCGATGACCTCCCTATCAGTTGTTACTCTGCCATTGGTATCATGGTCATAAATATGTTCATAAACCTCGTCAGCTGTGCCGTCGCCATTCGTATCAGCTCTAATTGTCAATGCAATCAGGTTCCTGCTACTGCCATAGGTATACGTATTAGTAATTTCTGAATAGAATGTTCCGTCATTGGTCCAATCCGGTCGTGTAGATCCCGGATAGGATGTCTCTTGTTCTGTTATTTTATTCCCATAAATATCATAGGTACGCCCAATGGCAGTGATAACCGTTGCAGAACTGGATTCTATAATCCATTCTTTTCTTTCATAGCTTAATCGGTCATCGTCATCGTACTCATAGGTGTATTCATTGACTTCCTCATAACTCCCATCATTATCAGTATCTGTCTGTGTTTTTGTAAGCAGCCATTCATTGTTTTCTGCAAATACCGGAAGAGATGTTATACACACGCAAAACATCATTACCAAAAACACTGCGCAACTTTTTTTCATTAATCAGGTCTCCCTTATCAGATTTAAGACAATTAACGTACAATTCCGTCAGAGTTCAAATTTTAGACAAAGTACCACAAAATTAACCAAAGGGAAAGTTTTTTGACTGAAAAACTAACGCTTACGCTAACCCTGCAAGCACAACATAAACTCAGGACAATTAATTGATATCATGAGGATATGAAGCTGTAATATATCCAATATATTATCAGGCATTCTGAGTCGGAATTAGGGGCTGATATTTTAATAATATTACGGTTGTAGGTGTTAGTCTACATGATGACACTAAGCACACAATTACCACAGCATAAAGGAATTGATAGATACAGGAAAAAAAGAAGGGGTGGAATCAACTCAAAAACCAATAGAACTAAAGAATATATCATGACGAACTTATCCGAGCACTTTGTCAGCAATGTTCTCCATTAAAATCTTCTCTTCAATTGAAGCATAAAATAGCAATGCGGCACTCCAGGAAAAATTAGACAGGCACAATATATAGTGTTTCCCGTCATCATAATTTACTGCTGCTCTCCAGATATCAGGGGAAAAAAACAGCCCTCTGTTTTGGGATCGTGACCAAACTTTGCCTTTTGGCCATACAATCCTTGCGGGGAAGATCGACAAAAAGACACGGGCTGTCGATGACATGCTACAAATTTCAACTCGATAACAATACTGTCGGAACTGACATGAATGCTTGGGTTTTCAGTACTCAAAAAATTGTAAAATTCCAGTTTTTTTTTCAAAATTCAATATCGATTCGAAGATTCTTTTTAAAATTTGGCAGCCACAATATATAAAATATCCTCCAAATCAAAAAACTTCCCACAGTTATCACATGCACTTCTAAAAAGCTTAGCATTACTATAGGTTTGCCCACCAGTCCGCTATCTATCCCGCCCCTTCTGAGAATAGCCATGTGCCAGGTCATATGCAGTTAAAATATCCTCATAATAGAAATCGATCACGTAATTATTTATGTTGCAGGTGAAATAAGCAATAAAACTATCTCAGAACATACAGAGAAAGGCCCGCACAAAAGTGCGAGCCTTGTCTCCATGTATCTCAAAATTATTCCTGATATGCTCCTGCAGAGTATGTCAGTTCGTAGCTATGAGAGTAGATTTCGATGAGGTTTCCGAAGGGGTCTTCGCAGTAAACCATACGGTAAGGCTTTTCGCCTGGGTAGTATTCGCGCACAGGCATTCGCTGCTTGCCGCCGTTTTCGACGATCTTGGCAGCCAAGCCCTCGACGTCCGGGTCCTGTACACTAAAGTGAAAGACACCCGTTTTCCAGTACTCAAAGTTATTTTTTCGCTTCTCAGCATTTCGGAATTCGAAGATTTCGACACCGATCTTGTCACCCGTGGACATGTGGGCGATACGAAAACTGCCCCAGCCTTCCCCAAAGACGTCGTTGCACATCACGCCAATGGCAGAGTCATCAGCAACAATTTCCGTTGGCGGCATGATCACGTACCATCCAAGGACGTTGGTGTAGAAATCCACGGCCTGTTCCAGGTTCGTGACGGATAAACCTATATGTGAAAAAGTTCTTGGGTATGTCATTGTTTTACTCCTTTATAAAATAGTTTGTTGTATAGTGGTGCGCCCGGTTATAATGTTAAGATAAACCATCAAAAATAAAGGCACAAGAAGGCACCTTTTTGTCTGACACGCACTTATTTGTTCGCATTGCCGGTAATCATAGGTTATCAGGATAATTTTTTTTTGGGAGGAGGGGCTGAAATGATCGAATGGAACGGTCGGGAATATCGCTGCCCGGTGGAAGTTGCTATGGAGGTACTCAGCGGCAAGTGGAAATGCCTTATGCTATGGCATCTTCATGATGGGACTCTGCGATACAAGGAATTGGAGAGGATTGTTCCCGGCGTTAGCCAGAAAATGCTGACCCAACAACTCAAAGAGCTGGAGCGGGATGGCTTGCTGTCCAGGACCGTTTACCCGGAAGTTCCGCCCCGCGTGGAGTACACGCTGACTGCTCTGGGTAACAGTGCGTATCCGATCCTTGAAATGATGCACTTGTGGGGCGTCAATCAGCTGGGTCTCGTCGATCAGCCAGAGTAAGCTGTGATGTGCCGAATATGCAATGAGACATTCATTTTTGATTTAATTGATTTTGAGAAAATGTGGGTATTCTGCTTTTTCAACCAAATTTTTATACTTGTAAATTCATGCAGTAAATGATTACGGATCACCCATCTAATACACCAGCTCTGGACGAATAACAGTGCTCAAACATGGTGTTGGCAATTCACCATGGCATAATACAATAACCAGTCGGCACACCAGGATAAATTCGGCAACCACCAGATATCATTTCCCCTTATCTCGATTTTCTGCCATTTCAAAATAACAGGAAAATTTCTGTCCTTTTTTTCCAAAATAAGCATCGATAGCAGCATGGTTTAACCCAATGCTTGCGATGAATACAGATAAAAAAGCTTGGATTGTCATTTAACATTTGGAAAGAACTACAATATATCTTTGCCCTGCAAAACGAATTAGCTCCAAAGATTACGATTACGAATTTTTCAAGACATAGCAGATTCAAATAGTTTAAATGAGCCCATCCTTTCTGAGCGGATTTAATATCCTTGAAACAACCCGGATAACGCCAAAGCGGCATTTTTAATTTATATTTATCCCGGCGGCATCTTCATAAAATTTTTCAAGCATCCGAATATGACTACGCAAAGTATATTTTCCGGCTTCCTTGTATGCATTGGAACCGAGCTTTTCCCGGATGTTCTTATTTTGGAGCAGGCTGATAATTTTATCAGCCATTGCTTCCGGGTTTTGCGGGGAGACCAGCTCCGCCGAAACACCTTGCGAAACTATTTCTTTAATGCCCCCCATTTGGGTGGCCACCAGAGCTTTTCCCAATGCCATTGCTTCAAGGAGGGCCAGCGAACACCCTTCTGAATCCGAGGCAATTACTTTAATATCAAAGATGGATAATATGCCGGCCACATCCTTTTGAAAACCAATAAAAAACACATTGCGCCAGATTCCCAGGTTTCTTGCCAAATCCTTTAAATTTTCCATTAATGGCCCGTCACCGGCAAAAACAAAATAGGTGTCCGGCAATGTCTGTAAAACGATATGAGCGGCTTTGAGCAAAACATCATTTCCCTTTACCGCATGCATCCGCGTTATCGTTCCAACGATTTTGTAATCTTTTTTTAAACCCAGCCGGAGCTTGATTGCCTGACATTTTTCCCGGTTCAAATGCTTCATGGATTCCGACGGAATGCCGTTTGGAATTACAATTATTTTTTCCGGATCCATCGCCCGGGTCCTGACGCATGACGCTTTCACGGATTCAGAAACTGCAACGGCATATTGGGTAATATTTTTTAAAATTCGGTCAGAAAGCCTCTGATACCAAGGGTAGTCATAATTTAAATCATGACAATGAACAATTGTCGGGACATTTTTCAGTTTGCCGGCAATCCTCCCAAAATTGGAACACGCATACTGGTGAAGATGAAGAAGATGCACATTTTCTGTTTTAATAATTGTTAAAAAATCTTTTAACGTAAAAAAATCAAATTTTTTACGCTGTAATTTAAAAACTTTAATACCGGTTCCCTCCAGCCGGCCTGAGACTGAACCACCGTCTCTTAAAATTACCAGAATTACATTAAATCGTGTCTGATCAATATGAGGAAGCGTATAACTCAGGTATCGGCCGACCCCGGCCAGCTTCCCTTTATACCCGCCATGGTCCGCCGCCACCAGTATATTTATTTTAAACGGGTTTTGCGGAATTTGATTCATAAAATAATTTCCCGGTTCAAATTTAACTATAGAAATAATTGATCCTCTGTATTCAGCGGCCAGACCCGTAAGGAAAAGTCATGATCCATCCGAACAGATTTCTTTGAACCACCAGTTTTGAACCTTCCTGATATCAATATCTTCAATAAAAACATCATTTTCTGTATAGTTTCTTTTTACCGGGCGCACCAGAACAGGCCACTCACCGTTAATTTTTTTTTCTATGAACCCTGTAATTCCATCGGTTTTAAAATGAAATTTTTTCAATATACCTGATACCCGATCAGTCAGACTGTAACTATAGACGGACATGATATTGAAAAATTTATTTTTTATACAAAATGCCAGAATTTCTTCCAAAGCAGAGGATTTTTCAAATGCGAAATCGACAATATACCCGCGTCGATTGTTCGCACTGACTCTAAATACAAGATATCCGGTAATTTTTTTGTTTGGTTTATAATAAACAAACACATATTTTATTCTTTTATTATTAAATCGCCACCTGAAAAACTGCTCATCCTGGAGCAATTGAATTTTTTTTTCAAAAACCGACTGACTGAAAAAAACATCGGCCATCTGCTTTGGCTTTGGGTTTCCTGAAACTTCTATTGCGCCAAACTTACCAAAAGGTATCCTCACCTCATCTAATTTTTTTTGTGGGCCTGCGGACAGCATAAATTTCAATAACCCCAAAAGACCGGTTCGATTCAAACAGACCTTATCAATTAATGGCATATAGCCGGCTTTCAAGGCCCCCGGCATCGAGTTTTTCGATACTGAAAGCGTTAGAAACATCGGATACATTGACGCATATTCACCCATTGCAAATTTTCCCGAAGCAACAAACAACCCCTTGTACCGATGGTCCGGATGAACACATACATCTCCGGAGGACAGGATAATAATACTCCGCAAGCTTCCCGTAACTTGCCATCGGGTGGCAAAATACCCCCTGAAACCGACCACCTTTTTTTTATACAGCGCAACAATTCCAAGTGGATTCTCCGTGTATGGGTTTTGAATATACTTCCACTTAAAATAAGACAAATTGTTTTCATGGTCATCACCCCAAAGATCTCGCAACACTTCAACAACACCGCCTAACAAATCCGGCCGAAAATGTGTTATTTCATATTCCTTATAACGCATTTTTTTACCCTATCAGTATCTTAGGATTATTCACCCCGAGTCCTGACCCGTCATGAGTGATCCGCTGGTTTTTTGACGTTATATTTTTCATGACATCTTTAGATCTATTGGAAATATTAAATCACCGGATACGATTTTATCACGTAACAGTTATCTGAACAACTTATTACCAAGGCATGCCACATAATTCGGCAGTCCGCTTAACTGAGCACACAGCATATTCTCGGATGCATTATCAGGAATCATTGCGGCAACCTTCAGACTGTAAGGATTTGTATGTGCATCATTCCACCCCGGATCAGCTGTCCGCCCTGATATGAGCATGCTTTCACGTACATATTCCATTTCCCGAACAGTATAATCGCCAAATGGATATGCAAAATGATCACAGGGCCTTTTGATCATATTTTCAATTTTATTTTTAGAGCCCTTAATTTCTTTTAAAACCGTGTCATTGTCACAACGGATCAAGTTAAAATGATATCTTCCGTGGCACTGAAAATCCACCCACGGGTTCATCGCCATTATTTCCTGAAGGTTCAATGCCTGTCGGTCGTCATACTCTTTGTCCGGATAAAATCTGAAATTCTTTTCCATGCATTTCAGGAAATGTTGATGACCGAATTGGTTATAATAATGCACAGACCCGCCGACTTCTTTTGTCCAAAAATGCCGGCAACTATCCACAATATGGCTGCTCAGGTATATGGTTGGCCTGACGCGATATTGCCTGAAAAGCTTCAATAAAACGAAATTCCCGGCATGACCGTCATCAATTGTTATGACCAGACTTTTGGGCGGTACACCTGAAAAATCTTTTGTGCGTAAGGCTTTAACCGCATCAGCCAGTGTAATAAAGGTATAATGCCTGGAGAGATAAACGAGGTGGCATTTCAATGCTTCCGGTGTCGGATCATGGTAGACGATAATCGTTATTTTTTTCCTGAAAAGAAACTCTCTTATGAACCACGACATTCCGGAAAACCGGATCAGAAATGCGATCAGTTCTTTCAGGATATATGCAAACTTCATGAGATTGACGTTAACCGTTATCATTGCTTTCGCTGCTAAATCAGGCTTCCATTGTTTTAGTGATTATTGATATTTAAAACCGCATTATTCTCAAACAATCCACACGTCACTGTTAAAAAAATCATACATTTTGGGGAATATCTCCTTTTGAATTAATTTTTAATATAATTAAAGATATATAAACATGCAAGGCAATACCACCGTATACTAAAGCGCACAAACCCACATATCTTGCCACTTATTTATTTTCACCCGGCAAAATTAATATTTAGCTTTAAAAAACGAATTATTACAAAAACCTTAAATTTATAACCTTTATTTTATATTCACTGGCACGCTCCTTGCTTTGAAATATACCACAATGTGGTCATGCGATTTGCCGGCACGCCACAATTATTCTTAAAACAAGCACACGCCAAAGGATCAAAAATGAAGAAAATATTTTTTGCGCTAATCTCAGTTGCACTGATTACCGGTATAGCCAGTGCCCAAGACCGGGGAATCGAAATGTCGATAAATCCTGAGCCCGCGATCGTCGGAAATACCGTTCATTTTGTATGCGAGGCGACCGGACAATGGAACAGGGACCGGATCAAATCCGCAAAAGTGACGATCTGGAATGCATCTGCGACAAGACTTGTTAAAAATGCACCCATGACAATCAACGGCAAAACAGCCACCTATGATTACAAAATTAATCCTGCCGAATCCGCCGGCCCCTGGAAAGTGAAATGCCTGCTGAGTGACGGACGACACAGAGAAAGCGTAAGCCGATTTTTTACTGTTGCCGACTCCGGCGCAGATGCTGATGAAGACGGATATACGGAAAGTGACGGCGACTGCAATGACAGCGATGCGTCAATACACCCCGGAGCTGCAGAAACCTGCGGGGACGGCATTGATCAGGACTGCAGCGGCAGTGATCTGGCATGTGCACCTGACCCGAATGATATTGACAACGACGGCGACGGATATACGGAAAGTGACGGCGACTGCAATGACAGCGATACGTCAATACACCCCGGAGCTGCAGAAATCTGCGGGGACGGCATTGATCAGGACTGCAGCGGCAGTGACCTGGCATGTGCACCTGACCCGAATGACATTGACAACGACGGCGACGGATATACTGAAAATCAAGGCGACTGCAATGACAGTGATGCGTCAATACACCCCGGAGCTGCAGAAACCTGCGGGGACGGCATTGATCAGGACTGCAGCGGCAGTGATCTGGCATGTGCACCTGACCCGGGCTCCGGCCACCTCTCTATTCAAAATTACGAAGGGCCGGCCACCTGCATTGCCTGCCATACGGAAGCTGCCAATGAAATGCTGGGCAGTGTTCATATGAAATGGGCCGGGCCGACACCGGAGCTGTCAAACACCAGTGGCGAAGAACGGGGAAAAGCCGTTTCCGGGATCAATACTTTCTGCACATATGCCATGTCTTCCAAGGGGGCGTGTTTTTCTTGCCATGTTCGTTCAGACGGCAATGCACCGCATGAACCGGATGAAAATGATGTGGACTGCCTGATGTGCCATAATGATACCTACCAGCGCAAGTTTATCTCCGACCCGAACAGCACCGAAACCGTCACCAATATCCTCGGTGAAACCCGAACCTACATGTTCGGTGTGGTGGATGCCGAAGGCAATTATATGACCGAACCGGATTTCAATAAAATGCCGGCAGGCACTACGATGGTTGATATCGCGCAAAACGTTCACTTGCCGACACGTCAGTCATGCCTCCGCTGCCATGCCAAAGCCGGCGGCGGAGACTGGACAAAACGCGGGGACATGGGGATGAATTCCGCCAACCCGACGTTGGCCGAAGATGTTCACATGTCACCTGACGGAGCGGATCTGTCCTGCGCGAATTGTCATTCAGCCGGAAACCATTTAATCGGGGGGCGCGGCATTGATCTGCGCGCAACTGAAGCACCGGACCCGGAATGCACCTCCTGTCACACCGCTGCCCCCCATTCCAATTCAACCATAAACCGTCACGCTGCCGGGCAGCCAAGCTGCCAGTTATGCCATATCCCTGAATTTGCAAAAGGCGGTGCCACGGAAATGTCAAGGGACTGGAGTCAGCCGCACTGGAATCCGGCTTTCTGCAACGGCCAGGGCGGGTTTGTGGGCCATGAAGTTAAATTTTCAAACGTGAAACCCGAATACCGATGGTTTGACGGGACATCCGATGTATACAATATCGGAGAAACCATCGAACCCAACCCGGACGGCACCTATACCATGGCAAAAGCAAACGGCGCCGCATTTGACGGAAACTCAAAAATTTATCCGATTAAAAACCACTGGGGCACCATGCCGCTTCATGAAAGCGAAAAAATCATTCCGCCGACGATTATGCAGATGTTCATGACCGGTGATTTTGACCAGGCAGTGCAAAAAGGAATGGAAGAACAGGGCATGAGCGGCAGTTACGCAATGGTTCATGCAAACGCTGAAATGCTGATCACCCACGGGGTTGAACCAAAGTCCAATGCCCCGGCCTGCAATGCTTGCCATGACGGCAGCGGTCGGTCCAACCTGACATTGCCGTTTGCGGAACTCGGATATCATACCTTTCCGGCCCAGGTAGCGAGCTGCACCCTTTGCCATGAAAAGAAAAGCCTGGGATGGGAAGCCATGCACAATAAACATATCCGATCTGAAGACGGCCTGGACTGCACCATGTGCCATACATCCACGCCTGTCAGTCTCGTAAAAACGACCGCGGACCTGTGCAATGACTGCCACAGTTACCGCCCACCCGAGGACGTGAAAAAAGTCCACCGGGCGCATTCGGAAGAAGGCTACAGCTGCACAAAATGCCACAATTTTTAACCCGGAGACCGGCTAAAGAAAATCCGAGAAACCGTGAAATAAATTTTTAACCGGGCGTACGGCCTCCTTAACCTCGCCCCCCCCTCCCCTTGTCATTGACGAGGGGAATAAAAAAAGTCCCCCTGATAACAGGGGGACTTTTTTATTTCATCCATCAAATCTGTCTTTTTATCTGGTCATCCAGGCTAATAGTTCCAGCCCAGAAAACCGAAGGCAAGGATATTCATAATTGTCGGTACGGCATAAATAATTGACATTGTAATAATTTTATTCTTCATTGTTTTCAAGCTGATCACAAGAATGATTGCACAAAAAAAGTGGAAGTAGCCAAAAAGAAATATCAGCCAGACTCCTTTAAAAGTACGTTCCCAAAACGGGTATTCCCAGACCAGATGTCCACCTGCATTAAGAAGGCATTCAACAAAAACAGCAAAAGCAGAAAAACCTATCGCCCAGAACCACTTTTCAGGAATGCCCAATATTTTTTCCGTCGTGCTTTCAGAAAGCGTGTGATAATAGACAATACCCGAAATCAGGAACATGAAGATGATTTCAATGTTCCAGCCGACCATGGTGCGAAGAGCGGTATCTCCCGGTGCTGTCCAGAAGGCGGAGCGCTGGGTTAACACCATGACCCAGCCGTTCCAGGTTTCATTAAAAAAATCAACGCCGAAGAGTGTGAGCCCTGCAAATACCGCATTCCAGTTGCCGCTTGAACGGGCCAGTTTTATTTCTTTTGCATAAATATAGAGAACAATCATAAGTAGCGGTATGATATACCATTTTATCATTGAAAGATCCCTGAGGCCGTCAAGGGCCTGAAGTGTTGCTTCGGTCATAATTACCTCCCCCTCTATAGTGATGATTATTATTTATGGATAAATCTAAACACCCAACTGTACCTGGCTGGAAATATAGCTTTTTCCATGTTAAACGATTTTCAAGTTTGCTGCAGATACAAGGAAAATCCTGCCTCCGCTATAGCCTGCTATGCGAGGCGGGATTTGACGCCGTAGGTGCGGTGAAATTGGAAATCGCTCAATTCAAATTTTACACAAGCCCCGAAATATCAAGGCCAGACCTTCTTCAAACATTCGGTCGCTCGAACTGCCGTCTGATTTTACATAGGCTTTAATCAAAAACATGATGTATACGGAAAACAAAAATTCCGTTACATGATCCACATCCACCGGATAAAAAGCGCCTTCGTCAATACCCTGCCGAATCACTTCTTTAAGCATCATCATGGCCCCGTGATTCACTTCATAAAACCGGTCTTCACTGGGAGATAATGTAAAAATATCATGATCTTTCATCAAAAGTGCTCGCAGGTCCTCGTGGTCATTGAGGTATTCGAATGACCGGCGGGAAACAATAACAAACTTTTCCTTTGCATTGCTGACCGTTTCAATTTCCGCCGCAATCGTGTCCCGCCACTTTTCAAGGGCATGACTGACGGATTTTTCATACAACTCCTGCTTGTTTTTCACATAAAAATAAATATTGCTTTTGGTCATCCCGACTTTGTCGGCCACGTCCTCAACGGTTGTTTTCCGGTACCCGTAATGGGCGAATAATGACAGGGCCGCCTGAAAAATCTTCTGTTTTTTGTCTGCTTTTTCCATTTTATTTTCAGAACTCACTTTTTGACTATTTGAACTTTTGAATCAATTATTCAAATAGTCTTATTTTATTGTACTGTCAACATGAAAAGGACTTAAAAATCATAAAATCAAAACCATAAAAAAGACGCCATCTCCGTATTCAGATCCCGTTGCCATTTCCCCGTGCCGATACGATATTTTCCAATTCAAATCAATAAATGCAGCCATGAATATATCTGCCACTTCGCAGTGACAAAAAATGCTGTGCAACACAGAATTTGTACTTTTTGCAAAGCCATCAGAAATTCCAACCTTGAATATATCCATTTTACCGTGTAAGAAAATTCCAGTGCAAAAGATTTACGGCATAATTTTTTTTGCCCACAACACCTTGATTAACATAGGTCCCTGATTTCAATGTATTCGGTTAAACGTATCTGCTACCAGCTGATTATTCCCATCGTCCTGATCCTTGTTTCACTCATGATCGTCTGGAAATGGCCTGAAATCCAGACACAATTCAAAAGCACAAAAGAATTAAAAGCATTTCTGATTCTTCTGCCGGTACTTCCCTATGCGATTTTTTTCACCGGCGCGCTGATGGGATGGCGCTATAATAATATGGGGCTGGTGATGGGTTCATGTGTGCTTGGCCTGTCCTATTTTACAACCCTGCGCTTTACGCCCGGCCAATGGTCAAACACTTTTTATGAAGCCTATATTTTCCTTTTCCCGCTGAATATAATCATGTGTTCTTTACTTATTAAGCGGTATATTTTTGCGCCCAAAAGCCTGCTGAGCCTTTTTTTAATTTTATTTCAGATTCTTGCAACAGCCATCCTCTGCGGCCAGATTGATTTTTCATCATCTGAAATTGTGTCCAAATTTGACCGCCTCATGCCGTTTGCTTCAATCCGGCTGGATGATTTTTCAAATGGATTTAAATCGTTTCTCAAAATGGAACATCTGGTTATTTTCAAACAGATACCCACGCCGGCCATCATTTCATTTTTACTCGCCCTGGCATATCTATCCGGCCGGTTTTTAAAAAACAGGGACATACTGCTTGCCGGATACATCGGCAGCCTTGCAGCGGTTTTTCTTTCCGCAGCTGCCAACCGCCTGGAACCGGCTTCTGTTGTGTTTCATATTACCGCCGGCCTGATACTGATTTTGACGAATGTCGAGGCCTCCTTTTTCATGGCCTACAATGATGAACTCACCGGACTGCCCGGCCGGCGGAGTTTGAATGAAAGCATGATGAATCTGGGTAAAAAATATGCCATTGCCATGATGGACATTGATCATTTTAAAAAATTTAATGATACATACGGCCATAAAACCGGTGATGATGTGCTCAAAGCCGTCGCAACCCGGCTTAAGGAGATCTCCGGACGGGCCAAAGTCTTCCGGTATGGCGGAGAAGAGTTTACCGCAGTTTTTCCGGGACAATCCGTCAAAGAAAGCATTCCGCATCTTGAAGATTTCAGAAAAGCGCTTGAAAACAGTCAGTTTGTTGTCCGGCTGCGGTCACGAAAAGGAAGCACACCTGTTAAAAGGGGGCGGGGTCCGGCTGCCAGACAAAAACAGGTGCGAATAACCATCAGCATCGGGGTCGCGGAACCGGGGAAACATCAACCGAGCCCTGAAAAAGTAATCAAGGCGGCGGACAAAGCATTATACAAGGCAAAAAAAACCGGTAGAAACCGTGTCTGCATCTAATTCAAGATCATGGATCCGGGGATTCCGGAATTCAGTCAAGCACAAAAAAATCAATTTAGTTGTGAATATGCTTCCCGGATAATCGCCTCTGCCTGGCCCATGATCCGATCCGGCTGCTTCAAAACCATCAAGACCAATGGCATCACACCCGATTTTTGCGGCTTTAACAGCATAAGGATGATTGCGTATTCGTCCCGGCAAAACTATTGTCTCCGGACTGCCATAGGCAACCGGCTTTAAATATTTAAATTAAAACCCCTGCTCAGAGGGGGCTGAACAGGGGTTTATTTTGAAAGGGTCCAATGAAAAAAGAATTAAATTCCAGTTTAACACCTTTCTGAAAAGAAATTAATCATTAAAATTTACTTGTCACGGTTGATTCTGAAAAGGCTTTGGCTGACTCTGGAAATTGCATGTATGCCGGGAGCGATTTGCTTTAATTGATTTTCCTTGGCCGCAACAAAATCAATGGACAAATTTTTAACGTAAGGCTCATATTCCTGCTTATGGCTTTCAAATCATTGCCGGGTATTATTTTTGGCAAGTGAGTCAAGAACCGCAACGGTTTCCGGTAAAAACCCATTAAATACTTTCATGGGAACCGCCTCCTTCAGATCAGGTTAGCGCGGGGCCAGTGTGAGAACACCGGCTTTCGCATTCAAATCCATCCGGAAACGATTTAAATAGTTTAAGCCCAAAAGACCGAAACCGGATTGGTTCGGCATATCAACAACATATGCCGTGACATTATATTCCGTCCATCCGTCGAGCTGAATCGAATTCACAATGATTTGCGGCGCCTCGATCACACCGCCGGCAGTGATCAGCTCCCGGACCGGGGTTGAAGCATCGATTTCAATTCCCAGTTTTTTGGCAGCCGCAACTGGAATGGTGACCATTGATGCGCCGGTATCGACGACAAAGTCCTGGCGCAAGCGATTATTTAACACCCCGGTAACCGGTATCCGGCCGGCTCCCGGAGAAAACCGGACCACAATTTTATCTTCCTGAAATTTCAATTCCGCGATTTGATCTTCCAGGGTTCTGACCTGATCTGTTAAATCAATTGAAAATCTTTGAGAATAAAGTATTTCTTCCGCTGTCTCCCAATCATTAAAAACCAGCGCCAGCTTAACGCCCAGCAGTTGAATTTCAGGGTCATCAATAAAAGCATTAGCGGCCTGCTGATAAACCTCCAGTCCTTTTGAATAATCTTTTTCATTCATCAGGAGTGTCAGCCACTTTCGGTACAATTCTTTTCGGAACTGTTGAATCTGATACATTTGGCTTGCATTAAACTCCCCGGGATCAGCAAGCACGCTCTCAATGACATCAATGGAGTGCTCCGGAGAATGCTCCGGGCCGTTGACTTGATTGACAAACGTCAGTACATCCACCAAAAAAGCGACATCCCCGGTCCGGGACAAAACTTTATTGTCAAAAACTGATACAATATCATCGGAATACCCATCATCAAGTATTTGTGCAATGAGGGATCGCATTTTTGCAATCACAGCCTTGGATTTCAGATGGCCCGGGGTATTTTCATCAAACAGCATCGGGTCCCGCCTGAATCCGTTTGCAAATGTTTCCAGCTGGACTACCGGGCTCATATCATTTTGGGAATAAGCTATAATAAACTGTTCTTCACGGCTGTTTTCAAATGTCAGGCGGTAAAAATCATAAACACTCAATTCATACACCAGATTTGATTCATCCGCCCCCTTCCACAGATATCCGCCGTCAGTCAAATCACCGAACGCCCAGCCCACAATTCTCTGGTTCTGGATCAAAACACCCGGTTCATTCATGGATTCATCCAGGAATATATGATAAAAATTCTGCTGATCGGAAAGAATCGATACCCCGGTCAATTCAGCGCTCTTTTCTGAAACAATTGACATCCATGTCATGGGGCTGTCCGGTTTTGCCGGGAATATCGGCGGACCGGATAACTGGCTGGAATTTTTAAACTGCCAGATACCGATATCATCTCGATCCCCTAAAATTCCCCCGAAAATTTCCAGTTCCTCTCCTTCTGCGGAATAAAAATTCCAGCGGTACCCCCCGACACAAAGCTTGGCAGGGATTGCAATCCATCCGCTTTCCGAAACCGCAGCCGTTAACCGGGAAATCTGATTCCCGGCAATATCATAGATAACTGCAGTACCGACGGATAAACGAGCGGCGAAAGTATCCGTTTTCGGCGATGAAAACAAAATCTGCGAAAAAGGGGAGGCATCCTTTATTTGTGTATCCGCTGCGGTGAGGTTTTTTTCAAAAACCGGTACCCGAATCGCTTGAGAGCCTGCTTTTAAAAAAATCACATACACGGCCGCCGCAACAACCAGAACAAGCGCAAATAAGTATAAAATCAAGCCACTATGCGACCTATAGCCTGGGCGCAGTTTTGCGCCGCAATTCGGGCAATACGTAAAATATGATTTGACTGATATTTGACATTTGGCGCATTTCATCATCGGACTTAATAAATACCCTCCTACCCGGCTCCTTAAAAAAAACCTAACGTGTAATTATAAATTATGAAATAAATAAAAGAAAGGATGGATGGATGAAAAACTGTTTTCATATTTCTTTTTATCAGTAAAATACCTCCATATATATAAGTCGTAAAAAACTGCTTATCGTTACACAACATTTTCAAACCGTTTGACTTTTGTTTTACACAACATTAAAATACTGATATTTTTAGATGTTATCCTTCCCGAACCAACTTATTGCGCAACCCAAGGAGAATATAATGAATCGACATCCCGCACTGGCCGCCTTTTTAATCGTTTTTTTTATTTTCACTTCCTGCTTTTCAGTAAATGCCGATGAAACTGCGACCGCCCGGCCGGATGTAATCATTAAAATCAGCCGACTGAACCAGGCAATCACTGTCATCGACAAAATGGCGGCGGCGGATATGGATCAGCCGACATCCGCACCGTCGTTTTTTCTCAGGTCCGTTCTGTTCGGAACAGACTGGATTGACCCGGACCGATCCATTGTTATCGGAATAAACTTCGAGAACATGGCCAGCGATGCGAAACCGGTGATGGCGGCCCTGGTGCCCTACATCCGTCAGAACGAAGATTTCCACATTTCTTATAATGCCGTATCAAAAATCGATCATTATATTGTCCCCCTCCCCCCCGGCGAGGGCGTCGTCGTTAGCGATCAGATGGCATATGATCTTGCCAAAGCATCCTTAAAAAAGCCGGACGGACTGCTGTCAGTTGAACTCGCTGCCAGCCGATTATTAAACAAGGCGGACAGCCAAATCGAAAAAATGCTTCTGGAACTTGACAGCAAGATGGGAGACCAGACAAGTTCACCCGATGATCTTACAACGGAAGATATTAATAATTTATTGAAAAACGTGATCAAAGCGGCAAAGCAGCTTGAAACATTTTCCATGGGAATGGATATCACGGATTCTGAATTAATTGTTTTTTCCGATGCCCTTGCACTTTCGGAAACAGACCTTTCAAAGCTTTTCACCCGCACGGCGACCAGCAAAACCAGCCGCATGGGCGAATACACACCCCAGCACCATATCAATTTCAAATCAAGCAGTTATGACGTAAAAGGAATGCTGACCTTTTTTAATACGATTTTTGGCGAGTTTTACAAAAAAATCGGCTTTGACCTGGCCAATATAGAAGCCATGGCATCCCACTTTACCGGTGAAGTGGGCGGCGGGATGTCATTTAACGGTTCGGACACGGATTTGGGTATGAACATTGAGCTGATAGCAGTGCTCAATGAAACCGGAAAAACAGGAACCGAATTTTTAGAATCCGTATACTTACCATGGATGATGGACTATGGCCAGAAAATGGCCGCCTTCTATAATCAGCAGAACCCCGGAGACCCGGTAAAAAACATCTTTTCCACAACCCCTGAAAGCGAATTATACGGGAATAAAGTATTCGGAATTGATTGTAAAATCCCCTTTATCATGACAGGCAGAACGACAGCAGATAAATTTAATTTTAATTTTCGTACCACGGTAGTTGACAATCTGCTCCTGACCGCTTCAAACGATGAACGTTTAAAACAACTGATAAAAATTGCCGGCACGCTTGAACAAAAACCCTATGACGGGCCGTTGATGAAGATGGATATCGACCTGGATGCCTACCTTGAGGCTGTCGGAAAAATGATTCCCGAGACAGGATCCGGCATGAATGTGAATTTATCAAACCTGGGCAGCCTTGTTTACACTTTTGATATGGCAAAAGGAAAACTCAGCAATAAATATGTGATACGAATTGATGATATCAGGTCTATGGTATCGGCATTTAAACTGGCTACTGCCACACCCATGGACGCGGATCAGTCTTTCTCCCAGCCCCCTCCGACAATGCTTCAGCATTCGGCAATGGAGCAAAAACCAAAACCCAAAAAAGAAGACACCGCTGAATTCTGGCTGGACAAAGGGTTGCTTTATGCCACTTACGGCAATGATAACGAAGCGATAAAATTCTATAAACGAGCACTTCAAATCGAACCGGACAATACCCGGACCCTTTTTAACATCGGTCTTTCCTACAGTTCGCTGGGGAATTACGGCATGGCCATCACCGCCTTAAACCAGGCATTATCTCTGGCCCCGGATAACGGCGATTACCATTACGGACTGGGATGGGTATATTTAATAAAAGGCGAATCCGGCAAAGCCATGGAATATATCCGGACTGCCGCCGATCTCGGGAACCCGGACGCCCAAAAGTATCTGCTGAAAAATCAGTAAAAGATGAAACAAATCAAAATTTAGAACAGCGCAACCCTTTTAGCTTAAAACAACCGCCTGAAGCCCGACATCGCAGCAGGCTATTGATTGCTCACTGAAACAGCACCCGGCCAGATCCGGATGCTGTTTTTTTGTAAATTGGGTTAACTAAATCAAAAAATCCCTTGATTGAGCGAATCGGTCGGGATGAAATGACCAATGCCTTAACACATTGAGAAATCATTCAATGACAGGCGTTCAGGCCTGCGTACCCTGTTTATTTCTTGCTTTTCATTATAGCGTATAGTATTTGATGGTAAATACGGTAAATGTCAGCAATTCACGGTGACTAATAGTTTTTGAACTTGATTTGCTTATTAATGTAAAAATTTTAGGCTGTCTTGTCAAAATTGTAAAGGCGGAGTTTTTTTTTCATGTAGAAGGCTGTCAGACACTGATTTTGGCAGGTTGTACTCAATATTTGGGAACAGAACTCACTACGGATGCGAAATCCGCAAAGAAAAGTTACAGGCCTCTTAGCAGAAGAAAAAGGTTAAGGCGGTATTGTCTCTTCAGGAGGAGATATTATGAATTTCAGCAGATGTTCCCAATTACGGAATACGAGTATCCTGATTGTACAACGCAATTGATTCCAATACTCTTTCCGGGCGCTGAATTTGGCCCGGCATTGTTGGAATAAAGGATCTGACAATTCGAGGATTTGATGCATAAAAAATGCGATCAGAATGAAAAGAAAAAAGTTAAAAGACGCATGTTCTTGGCCATGACCGAAATTATGTTCTGCATGATATCCCAGATTTTTAAGGGTATTAAAATTTTCGTTTTCAATTTTCCACCTGGCGCGTCCTCCTTTGACGAGCATTTTGACATTCGCCTCACCAATGGATATGTCGGTTACCCAGCTGCAATGAAAGGAGATCTTGTCATTTGTAATGATGGTATATTCAAAAAAGTTTACGTTGTCAGCCTGTTCGCTCCCGTTTAAAGGTATGCCGTTGAACCACTCATAGATGTGCCGGCGTCCTTTCTGATCAGTAAATTCAAGCGTATTGGTATGATCACGCTGTTTGAGTTTTGATAAACAGTCGAATAAAAATTTATGATCGCCTGGTTTTGCAACCAGAATGTATGACATCCAGTGCTTTTTGAGTTCATTCAAAAAAGGTTGGTTGGAGAATAAACTATCCCCAGTGATGATGATCTTGAGTCTGGGATGGACCGTTCGGGTTTTTTGTAATAGGCGTTTTGCGGCATTGCGCTCACAATCCTGTTTAGAGCTGCCATCAATATTTTGAATCGGTTCCGGCGATAGCGGAATGACTTGCCGCATGTCAGGGTGAACGATTGATATACCGAGTGCCTGGTGCGAATAAGTCGTGTCGCCATTTTTATGTTTTTTTGTTAAACAACCTGGACAGGAGATGGTTTTGGAAGAAAAATATTGAGTTCCATCCATTGGCATCAGATACATGCCGTTTAAAAACTGAAATTTTTCAAGCTGCTTTGATCTTTGTAAAAAACGAAAGAAATCGGAAAATACCGGATCAAGTGATTCAGAACCGATGATATCAACAATATCTCTTAATTGAGTTGCTTTGGGGATGGAATCAATATGAAACAGTGTTTTTAAATTATTTGTATGGAGCCGATCTTGAAGGCGTGTTTGGAATTCCAGCATTGAAGGGTCCTGAAAATACATCATAGCAAAGGCACTAAGACAACAGTCATGAATTTCATGACCGACCTTTGCTTCCTGGCGAGGACCTTCAATTTGAAGCACACGCTGGGAGATGATTTTTCTCAAGCTGTTAAAGCTAAGATTTTTTTTCTGGTACACCTTGGCAACCTTCTCTATATCGGAACTGTTGATATAGAGGCTACAATATATGCAATCAAAAGTCTAGATTTTTTATTTAATGCTATTTCAATACTTTATGAATAAGCATAGACTTCGTCTGATTAGTTTGGACAAGAAGTAAGTAGATAAAAACATCGCGAAAGGCAGTTAGTAAAGATTACGATATTCGTGGCTTTCATTATTCATCGTGAATTGCTGGGTAAATGTGGAATCATTTTAA
Organism: Desulfococcaceae bacterium; assembly: GCA_030145385.1. Classification (GTDB taxonomy): domain Bacteria; phylum Desulfobacterota; class Desulfobacteria; order Desulfobacterales; family Desulfosalsimonadaceae; genus SURF-3. The sequence goes on along the minus strand of JAQYVU010000033.1, from coordinate 20,972 downwards.
TTCTGGAACAATATAAGCGACATGGAACATCTTTTCGTCACTTGCAGCGACCGTGGTAAAGTCCGGCAGCAAAATGAAGATTGTGCGGGACATACTATAAATGTTGACATTGGCGGAGAATTATTCTGTGTGGCAGACGGCATGGGCGGGCACGGGTCCGGAGATCTGGCCAGCCGGACCGTGATTGATTCTTTGATGCATGAATTCAGCACGTTGACGGAATATAAACAGGATTCCTGCGAAAAAACAACAAACCATCTTTTCGCAAAAGCCCGGCAAGCACTGCACACCTTGAAACAAAAAAACAACATAAAATCAACTATCGGCACGACGCTAAGCGCCCTGGTTGTTCTTTCCGATGCAGTAATTTGTGCGAATATCGGAGATACCCGCATTTACTGTTTTGACGGGCAAAACCTGATTCAAAAAAGCTATGATCACACAATTGTAAATGACCTGGTGTCGAAAAATCAGATTACTCCGGAGCAGGCGCGGGTCCATCCGCAAAAAAACATATTGACCCATGCCATCACGGGCGATGAAACGCAGACCAAGGCACATGTCCAGGTCGATCCCCTGAACAATGATCACATTTACCTGATCTGCAGCGATGGTCTCTACAACATGGTGGATGAAGATTTTATATACACTGTATTAAAGCAATCATCGATCTATCAGGCCCGGGATTATCTACTAAAACAGGTATATGCCAACGGCGCAACCGACAATATCACGTTTCAGATCATAAAACCCTTTGATGATGAAAAAACAGTCTCATGATGTTTGCGGATAAAATCGTTCTCAGATTCCGTGAATTATCACGGGTTATTAAAAAATCAAACCGGGGAGCCGTAACGGTTGAATATGCTCTGACCATGGTTTTAGCGGCAGTCTTGATGATCGGGGTGGAGGTGATGTTCCGCCGCCTGGCAACAGAAGTGATCACGCGATTTAAGGATATCGTTTCCATATTTCCAAATATTTAGTTGCTTTTCGACCGGCGGCATAACACAGGGATGGCCGCCGGCAATTGCCGCACCGATGCTGAAAACTGATCAGAGTGGATCCCACGGTACATTGGCATAAAGGCATCAACTCGTTTCACTTATCTAAAAAGGAGGAAGAGATGTTAAAAAATCTGAACAATTGGATGTTAAGAATGTATGTTGAAAAGAGTGAGGATTTAAAAGAGAACCTGAATCGTGTGATAAGAAATGAGAGAGGGGCTGTTGCAGTAGAGTATGGCCTGGTTATTGCGCTTGTGGTTGCAGTGGTGGTCGCCGCAGCCTACGCAATGAAAGATCCGCTGAAAGGTTTCTTTCAATCGGCAGTTGCTACAATTCAGGGCTGGATGACAGGTGCGCCATCTCCCACTCCCTAACCGGAGCCCTGGAAAGCGCCATCATTTTGCGGAATTCAGATTCCTTTCAGGGACCGCACAGGATACCCGGAATTAAATTTCCTATAATTTCATGAAATCGATTAAATTCCGGCATCAACAAAAATGTTTACCGTTTTTCGCGACAGGCGGGTACGTTAACCCGCCCTGTTGCCATTCATCCCGAAAGAAAGGTTTAACGGATTAAAAATCATATTTTTTAGAAAATAATTTTTTTTTAGAAAATGAAAATTATCGAAAAATGATCTTTGCCATGAAAAAAATCTGGTATAAAAAACCATGTCTGAAAAATCAGACCGGGGCGGCCGCGGTGGAATTTGCCTTTGCGATGATCGCCCTGTTTGGTTTTTTTGCCATTTACATGCTGTTTGTACTAATTTTTATCGCGCATGAACAGACCGTTTTCGCCGGTTTCGCGGCATCCCGGACACATGCGGTCCAAGGGGAAGGACCGGCCATCAGCATGGCGGCCGGCATTATTTCTTCGGCAGCTGTTGAATTCAAAGCCAATGAACTGATGATATCAAAAGACGTTCCGATTCCATCCGGGATTGACCGGTTTATCAATCAGGGGCGGGGGCGGTTTACCGTCACGCATCGTTCCCCCACGTTCAGAGAGCCTGAGTTCAATGATGACAACCCGGTTTCTTTTTGAAAACAAGTGAGCGCATGATCGTATTTAAGCCATTTGACAAATCAGCACAACGCGGATCGATAACGGTCTTAATCGCCTTTCTGCTGCCGGTGATGCTCTTAATGCTTGCGCTGGTCGTCAATATCAGCCAGCTTGTATTTACAAAAATCAAACTGCAGAACACCGTTGACGCCTGTGCGCTTTCAGCCGCAGCCGTTCAGGCGGCGGGCCTGAATGAAATTGCCGATTTGAACATGGAAATGGCCTATGAAAATCAAAAGGCCGGTTCTTTTTTATCCAGCGGTATCTGGTATAACTATCAACAGGCAGCGGCCGCCAAAGATTTTTTTTACAACAGCAGCAACGGCGTTATTGACTGGATCAGAAGGTATCAAAGCCAGGCCAACCAGAGTTATGCCGAGGATGCCGAAAGAGTCGCCCAAAAAGTGAAACAACTGAATTTGCCAAAAAGCATTTTAACGGCAAAACACACCACCGGGCGGCTGACGTATCTGAAAGAGCATTTTTATGAAGCCGGGTTTATGTATTATTCCGCCAGTTATCCAGACGACCCGCCGGTGCTGACGCAACACTGGTTCAACCCGGATGACCCCCGGTTTGCGGAAGCACATGACGGCCGGCTCCGCCTTCCGGCACAAAGAATGACCCCGTTGTATGACAGTTTCCAAATTCTGGAAAAAACGGAAAAGAAAACACCGACATACGTCAACTATGACATTATGCTGCCGGCCCATCCCTTTATGTTGGCCGATGCCATTTTCAGGGGAGTCCCCGCATTGCGGGCAACAGCGGCAGCCAGGCCGGCCGGCGGGAATATTTTCCACCAGCGGCCTTCTTATGGGGCAGTTTTAGTCAAATAAAAGGAATAGGTCATTATGACTCAGCCTGTTTTTCGATAAAACCAAATTGTTATTTAAAAACAATATACACGTATAAAATGAATTTTAATTGCATATACCGGTATTCGATATTTCGGAAAACAGTATCTTTTCTGAAATTATCCACAGGAAATCAACGCGGACAGGCAGTGGTGGAACTATCGCTCATGATGACTTTTCTGGCAATGATTCTGCTGGCATTGGTCATTTTCTATGAGATAGGTGCCAAAAACATATCCGCCATTGAAACACTGCGTCATGAAATGAGAATGTCCATGTTCCAGAATGCCCAAAATCCCTTTACTAAAAATACGGTTCAGAAAGATGTGTTTGTGGATATCCCGGGAAAAATGAAACAGGTCCTGGGAAGACCCTTTATTTCAACACATCAGCAAATTGAATTTTACGAAGGTTCTTATCAAGGATCAGGCGACAGTATATATAGCAGAAGAGCTCTTTACCGGAAAATATACTTACAGAATTGAGGTGTCAATATGTCTAATGTGAAGGCGTTACTGATTTCACTGGTGGTATCTGTTTTTGCCGTGATACTCCTTTTTTCCTACATCAGCAGCAAGGAAAAAGCGCTGCTGGAAATGGCCACTCCCATCCAGGTCATCCTGGCCAACCGGGATATTCCGGAAGGAATGCGCATTGATTCCGATATGCTTGAACTGGTGAAGATCCCCCAGAAATATGTCCAGCCCGGGGCGTTCAATGATTCTCAGCGGCTCATCAACCGCAACATCAATGTGCCGGTTCTCAAAGGCACCCAGATTCTTGAATCCATGTTTATTGCCACGGAATCGGAAAGTATTGCGTCTAAAATCCCGACCAACAGCCGCGCATTCAGTGTGTTTGTAACGGATGTCACGGCGGTCGGTAAATTGATTCAGCCCGGTGACATGGTGGATCTGATGGTGACGGTCGAAGTGGGTTCATTTCAGAATGGACGCAGCGTCAGCGAAGAAATCATCACCAAGACCGTTTTGGAAAATATTCTGGTGCTGGCTGTCAATCAGACGTCAAGTAAACACCGTTCCATCAGCGCAGGAGACATAAATCAGACAGGTGCCGGCAATGTTTTTAAAACAGATTCACAGGGGGCAACCCGGACAAAAGACAAAATCAAAACAATGACCGTCTCTTTATCACCGCGTGAAGTTCAGATTCTCAACCTGGCCCAGGAGATCGGGACCCTGTCAGCCGCCCTGCGGTCGAGTTTTGACAGCGGGAAAATAGAAAACCTGCCGCCGCTGTCCGCCCAAGAATTTCTGGGAATTAATAAAAGCATCATCCCGCGGGGCAACCCGGCATGGGTTGAAATCCGGGGTGCTGAAGCTTTTTCCAGATAAGAGAACCAACAAACTATCAAAAGGGGAATTGATCTATGGCACGCCCGCTTTGCATAATCTTTTTTTTGTTTTTTTGCATGACCCTGTTTGCTCCGGCAGGAGTACTGTATGCCCAGCTGCCGGACCGGCTTGAAATTTCAGCCGGTGAAAGCCGGGTTTTAAAAACCGGTTTTAACGTCGAAAAAATTGCCATCGGGGACCCGGCGATTTGCGGGGGAGTCAAAACCGGTGACCAGGAAGTGCTGATAAACGCAAAAAAACCCGGCCAGAGCAATATTTTTATCTGGGGCCCGGATAACCGTAAATCCGAAATCCAGGTAATTGTCAAAAGCAGTGAAGTCAGCAGTCTGGCGGAAGACCTGCGCCAGGTTATCAGTGATATCGATGGAATTGATGTGCGCGTGGTCGGCAGCAGAATCTTTGTCGAAGGAGACGTCTTCACGCATAATGACATGCAGCGAATAGAAAAAATAATCAACGGCATGCCCAATGTAGTGAACCTGGTGGAATTTTCCCCGGTTATGAAAGACATTGTAAAATCTGAAATCGAAAAATCCCTTGCATCGCAAAAGATGAACCATGTCAAGGTAACAGTCACCAAAAACAAATTTATGCTGACCGGTTCAGTCTCCAGTGAAACGGAATCCAAACGTGCCCAGAAGATCGCTGAAGCGTATTCACCGTCCATCATCAATGCCATTGCCATCCGGAAAGCGGCGTCAAAAAAAACAGCCTCAGCCAAGCCGGCCCCGCCCCCAAAATCCATCCTGATTGAAATGTCACTGAATATCATGGAAATTGAGAAGGCCGCCCTGCGGGATGTCGGCATTCACTGGAATCCGGGCGGGTCTTTGGGCGCATCCGGTTCCTATTCCGGCGCATCCGGATCTTCTCCCAGCCTGGGTGGATCACTGGCCGGTACGATTTCCAATCTTTTCCCTAAAATGAGGAAAATACAGGAATCCGGGCGAGGCCGGTCACTGATGCAGCAAACCCTGATCACCAAAAGCGGGGATGCTGCCCAGTTTTTTGCCGGTTCGGAAATACCGATTTCCGTAACCCAGCCCGGCGGCACCATGTCCGTAGAATTCAAGAAAGTCGGTGTTACCCTTAATTTCCAACCGGAAATTGACTACTATAGAAATATTGTCAGCTCCATAGACGTTGAGTCCAGTTCCGTTACCGGTTCAGGCCCCGGCGGTGTCCCGATTATCAGCAACACGAACCTGCACACAGTACTCAGCGTGGCCAGCGGTCAAAGTATTGCCCTCGGAGGCCTGGTCGGACAAAAGGAACTGGTGTCCGATTCCGCGTCCCCTCCCGGCGGCGGCTCGTCCCTGTACCAGGCCAACGACAGATCCCGGGCAGAAACCGATACCCGCGAGGTCATTATCTTCGTAACACCGCGCATTTTGACCAATGATGCACCGACATCGGAAGTTCAGGAAAAAGTTAAAGCGGATTTCAAGCAGCAGGAACTGGAACGTCTGCGCCAGCAGGCAAAATAACGCCCGATTGGAAATCGCCGATTTTTCCGATTTCGTTCAGGCGCTAAATAGTCATTTATATTGAAAATATACCGGTCAAAAAGAAAGGTTTATCAGGCATGAGTGGTCATATCATTGCATTATACAGCTCAAAAGGCGGCGTCGGCAAAAGCTTTATTGCCGCAAACCTGGCGGTTGACTTATGCCTGGATACCAAGGAAAAAGTTCTGCTCATTGATTTCGGACGCCCTTTTTCAAATGATATCGGATATTTTTTAAAGGTCGACGACATCAAGCGCATCGACGGTCTCCTGCCCATGGCCGACAAGCTGCACCCCAGTATGCTCAAGGGTTATGCCACCGGACACAGTTCGGGAATCTTTCTGCTGAACCTTTCCGACGGATTCCGCGATCTCGACGACAGCCTGCTGAATCCAATGAACATCGGGCGGGTGATGGCCTGCCTGCAATCCGTTTACGCGTATATTATTATCGATATTGGTACGAAATTCGACCCGGTGGTAGAGGCTATTTTTGACAAATCCGGCATCATTGTTCTGCCGGTGACACCGGATGCGTTATCCCTGAAACAAACCCAGAGCGACCTCCGACTGCTTCGCAGTAAAAATTTTTCCAAAGAGCGCATTAAAGTCATTGTCAATCGAATGGAAAAATCCAGCACCAGCAGCATGGAGACCATCGCCAGGCACTTAGGGAAAAAACCGGAAGTAATGATTCCCTCTGATCCGGAAGCGGATGCCAATATGGCCCAGGGGACCTATCCGGAAAAATTTCCGCGTCACCCGATCACCCAGGCCCTGGACCGGATGGTCTATGTGCTGGTCCAGGAAATACGGAACTCGGTCACAGCAGGGCAGAACAATGAGCAAGTGACAGACGCCCCGGTTTTGGATCTGGATAAATTAAAACTGGCTGTACACGAAAAACTTTTAGAATCCATTGATTTTAAAAAACTGGATACCGAAGTCGGACTGGATAGCGAGAAATCAGATGCACTCAAGACTACGGTTTCCCAAAAAATATCTGAAATCCTGGACAATGAATCCGCGCTTCAGGACAGAAACTTACGCAACCAGGTTTTAAAGGAAGTTCTCCAGGAAGCATTGGGACTTGGCCCTTTAGAAGACCTGCTGGCGGATGGAAGCATTTCCGAAATCATGGTAAATGCCTGGAATGAAATTTTTGTTGAAAGAAAAGGACAGCTGACCCGGATTGATAAAAAATTTTTTTCCGAACAGCACCTGATCAATATTATCTCCAGGATCACCGCACCCCTGGGACGGAAAGTCGATACCAGCACCCCCATGGTCGACGCCCGGCTGAAAGACGGGTCACGGGTCAATGCCATCATCCCGCCGCTGGCCGTTAAAGGCGCCTGCCTGACCATTCGAAAATTTCCCGAAGACCAGATCGGCGTGAATGACCTGATAAACTTCGGGGCGGTAAATGCGCAGATCATTGAATTTTTAAAAATTGCGGTTCTGGCCAAACTCAATATTCTGATTTCCGGCGGTACCGGATCCGGGAAAACCACGTTGCTGAATATCCTGTCGAGTTTTATCCCGGAAAACGAACGCATCATCACCATCGAAGACTCCGCTGAACTGAAACTTCGACAGCCCCATATCGTGACTCTTGAAAGCCGACCGGCGAACATAGAGGGCAAGGGCGAAGTGTTTATCCGGGATCTCGTAAAAAACAGCCTGCGTATGCGTCCGGACCGGATCGTCATAGGCGAATGCCGTGGTGCGGAAGCACTGGACATGCTCCAGGCCATGAATACGGGCCATGACGGTTCACTGACCACCATTCACGCCAATTCCTGCCGGGAAGCCCTGTCACGGCTGGAAACACTGGTAATGTACGCCGGGTTTGAACTGCCGATCAAAGCCATCAAGGAACAGGTCGTGGGCGCCATTGACCTGATTGTGCAAATCAGCCGCTTTAAGGACGGTTCCCGAAAAGTCATACAGGTATCTGAAGTGGACGGCATGCAGGGCGAAGTCATTACGCTGGGCGATGTATTCGTCTACCGCCAGCGCGGCGAAGAAAAAGAACGGGTCATCGGGGAATTCTCATCCACCGGATATGTCCCTCGCTGCATTGAACGTTTCAGTGAAAGGGGCCTTCATATTCCCAGAGAGGTCTTCTGGACCAGTAACTGATCCGGCTGCATCGCCAGTAAAACCGGTGCGGACGATCATAAGAACAGGATAAAAAGTGATGGATCAAAAAATTATTTTACTGCCGACGCTCCTGCTTTTGATTTGGACAGGTATTTATTTTTTGCTTCGGGGGCGGATGCTTTCCGACGGTCAGCAAACAACTTACGCCCATTGGATTCATGCATCTTTGGCCGATATTTTCTATAATATAGATAAAAAGCTGATTTTTAATGTTATTATATCGGCCGCCATCATAGGCGCACTGCTGGGTTTTTTTGTGCCGGGCAAGGTTTCCCAGGCAGATAAAAAAATCACCATTACAAAGGCCATCGAGCTCAACCAGCAAGGCGAATATTCGCAGGCTGCGCTGCTTTTGGAAGAAATGAACAATATCAACTCACCACTTGTCAACAACGAACTGGGGGTGGCATATCTGGGTATGAAGAATTACGACCAGGCTGAGCGTGAACTGCGCAAGGCGGCAAAAGCCCTGCCCCATTACGGCAAGATCCATCAAAACCTGGCCGTGCTGTATACCATTATGGAACGCTATACAGAAGCCGCTTTTGAGGAAGCCCGGGCCAGGGAGGCCGGCAATTTTAATATTTCGGAAAGCCGGCTTTACAACCTGCCCGACAACCTGACCGATCAGCTGGGAACAAGAATTTTTCTTGCCGTGCTCCTGGCTTTAGGCGCATACAATCTGCCCCGCCTGATCATTGCTTTTCTAAGACGCCGCCGCCGAAATAAATTTGAAGAACAGCTGGCCGACGGCCTGGTGATGATCTCCAATGGATTGCGGGCCGGCCTGAGCCTGGTTCAGGCCTTTGAAATGGTCGTGAAAGAAGCCAAACCGCCGATAAGCCAGGAATTCGAAATGGTTCTCAGCGAACACCGCCTGGGGTCCAGCCTGGGAGATGCCTTAAATCACCTGGCTGAAAGAATGCCCGGTACAGACACCAAAATCATGGTCAATGCCACCCTGATTCTCCTGGAATCCGGCGGGAACCTGCCTGAGAGGTTTGATACGCTGGCCCAGACGATTCAGGAAAGAAGACGCATTCTGTTAAAAATCAAATCAATGACCGCAGAAGGTGAAACCCAGGCATGGATGCTGACCATGCTGCCCCTGGTGATGGCACTGATTTTAAACACAATGAACCATGAGGTTTTCAGCCTGATGTATACAACCGTAATGGGATGGATGCTGATTGCCCTGATTTTTTTAATGGAAATGGTCGGGCTTTTCCTGATGCTCAAGACTGTAAAGGTAAAAATATAAATAAGCTCGGAAAATAGGGTTTTCTTTATAATTCCGGATAAAGTTATAAAAAAATAAAGGAGGTCACAATGAGGGCATTATTATTGAAGTCTTCAAGGACAAACCTGTTTATTTTCTGTATCATTTTAATGATCACTTTCGTGATGGCTCCGGCTTCAAACGCTGCAGTGGAGAAGGACTGGGGGGATATCATCCTTTCACCGAATCCTCAGATGGACCTGAAACAGGTGATCCAGGTCGCCCTTCCGGATCTGGAGAGCCAAATCCAGCAGACTGTCAGGGATAACATTGAAAAAATAAAACAATTTCAAAAAAAGGTTAAAGATCAGACAGGGTTCTCAGCAGGTATGACTTATGGCATAACCCTGGGCGGAACCGATGAGACCGGAAAAATCAGCCTGGAATATGACATGATGGATCTGGCGGCATGGGATGGGAAAAGTGACCTTCCGGTGAAAATGAAAATTGAAAAAAAAGATGTCGGCACCATTGAGGTCAGCTACGATCCCAAGGCGCCCATCCTCATAAAAGAAATCAAGTTTGAAAAAAAGATGCCGGGAAGTGTTGTTTCCCAATCCGGAACACTCACTATTGGCGGGACAAGAGAAAAACCACAAGTTCAAATCACTTATGGCCAGAAAGCAGAAACCCCTGACAACCCCTTGGGAATAAAAGGCGAAGTGGAGCAGTCCATCGGACTGGATTTAAGCCGCTCCGCCGATGACCTGTATGATCCGGAATGGAATCCCCGCAGTGAATGGGCAATCGTCCGGGGAGTCGAAGACATTATTGCCATGACCACCTGGGCAGTCAAAGTTTCCGTAAAAAAAGAAACAGATATCGCACCGGGTGAAAAAATCACCGTTGGGGTTGATGAAACAATAGACACGGACCGGGTGCGGTCCTGGTGGACTGACTGGCTTTTCAGTGACATGCATGAAGCCTATGACAGACTTAATTCCCAACTCGATCATCAGGCCCAATGGCGGCGCGATAAAATAGAAGCGGAAGCCATTCGCCTGGGCATCAAACCGGGAGACAAAACCAACCGGCAACTCATCGCGGACATCCAGGCGGCCTGGAATGCAAACCCGGGCCAGCGGCGGCCGATATTCAGGAACCCCGGCCCCAGGGTCCAGCCGACAAATACAACGACAGGCAGCGGCGTCAGATCCGGCAACACCACTAAAAATCAGCCGGGGACCACGCTGGGCGCAACACCGGCCCTAACAGGCAGTCAGGGTGCCGGCAATCAGGTAAACGTTCCGAATCCCTACAGGGGATTGCAAAACCCCTACAAAAACTTAAAAAACCCCTACAGGGACTTGAAAAATCCCTACAAATAAAAAAATAAATCAGACCACGGAATAAAACCCGGCCGGATCACCGACAGTGTCGGTCATTACAGGGATAAATACATCCATTGGAACAAAGGACCATGTTATGAAAAAAATATTTATTACAGGCATTTTCGCTATCATTTTAGCTGTTGTGTTATCCGCCTGTGCCGGAAAGTCAAGCGACAAATGGCAACCCGCAACGGGTCAGGCATCGGCATTGATGACCGTCAACCATCAGACATTTACCGATGAGATAACAACATATCCGGGCCCGGCAATCGTTATTTTCTATAACACTCAATTCTGGCAGTCCCTGGATATGAAACGGCGCATTGAAGTGCTGGCGGAAAAATACTATGGAAAAGCAAAATTTGCGATGTTTCACTGGCAGATTGCAGATGACCCTTCCCGGTTTTCGCTTGAAATGCTTCCCACTGTAATCCTTTACCGGAACGGCGAAGAAATCGACCGCATCAAAGGAATTCCGCCGGAAGAAAAAGAAAGAAAGAAATTAAACGACGATCTTGAGCTGTGGTTTTTAAAAAATGCCATGGCGCTGAAAGGTTCGGAATATTCCGGCGAGTATACCTATTTTTTCCGAAACGGGTATACTCTGCAGGTGGGTAATTACTGATGGCGTCGTTAAAAGTCCCATCTACGGCGTTGTAGTGATTTTTCAGCCATTCAAGATACTACATGTATGATTTTGCCTGAAAAACCGCTACGCCTTGTATATAGAACTTTTAACTTAGCCATCCCAGTACGACTTTACTGATTTTATATAATAATCAAAAATGGGGTACTTTCAGATTGAATAAAGAATCAACCCTGGCATTCAATAAACGGCTGTTCAAGGCGTTTCAAATCAGGGGAATGAAAATCGGCGCGATTCCGGATATGGAGCAGCGCCTGATTTCCGATCACCTGATTGAACACGGCCTTGCGGATGCCGCCCAGGTCAATTCCGTTCTGGAGGAAATCACGGGCATCCAGGCTCTGGATCCGACGTTTGTCTCATTTGATCCCGCTTTTATCGAACACATTACGCTTCTGCTACCGGCGGTTGTGGCCCGGGAAGAAACCGTATTCCCGATTAAGCATGAGAATGAATATATCCATGTAGTCATGGCAATGCCCCAGGATGATCAATGCCTGCATCGATTGGAAGCAGTGACCGGATCACGCATCAAACCCTATTGCTGCAATGGGTCCGCCATTTTAAACGCCATTGAAAAGTATTATACCGGCCGGGACCACATTGGCGAGCCCATGTCGGACAAAGTCGAGATACTGATTGAAAATGCACTGAAATCATTAAACAAACTAAAAACCAACCGGGCGGAACCACTGGCTCTGGTCAATGATGCCCACCTGGTCCGTCTGTTGCAGTTCGCTATGAACCAACTGGTGCAAAACGGGGCCAGCGATCTTCATATGGAACCCCGGGAAAACAATTTTAAAGTACGTTATCGGAAAGACGGCGTCATGCAGACCGCATGGACCTGGCCGCCTGTGTTTAAGGAAGGAATTATCCCCCGCCTGAAAATGATTTCACGGATGGATCTGAATGAAGGGATGCAGCCCCAGGACGGCAGCATCAGCTTTGGCCTGATCAAAGACAGAGTCGTGGACATCCGCGTTTCATCTTTGCCCGCCTTGTACGGGGAAAAAATCGTCATGCGGATACTGGAAAGGGATAAAAAACAGCTGACATTAAACAATCTGGGCATAGAACCGGGGGACGCCCGACGGCTTGAAGCCATTATACGCAACCCAACCGGCCTGATCCTGGTCACCGGCCCCACCGGCAGCGGTAAATCCTCCAGTCTGTATGCCATACTCAATGAATTAAACTCGGAAGACGTCAATATTGTGACGGCCGAAGATCCGGTGGAATACAAACTCGACGGCCTGACCCAGGTCAGCTGCACCGCTGAAACAGGCCTGACCTTTAATACCGCGCTGCGCTCTTTTCTGCGCCAGGATCCGGATATTATCATGGTGGGCGAAATACGGGATTCGGAAACTGCAGATATTGCATTAAAAGCCGCGATGACAGGGCATCTGGTATTGAGTACCCTGCATACCAATGACGCAGCCGGCGCTATTAACCGACTGGTAAACATGGGAATTCCGCCCTACCTGGTGGCTTCCGCACAAGTCACCGTTATTGCGCAGCGCCTCATGCGGTGCTTATGCGAACGCTGTAAAATTGAATATGAGCCTGAAGTTGAAATACTGAAGGTCCTGGACATAGCGCCCGGTACGATGCGTATTTATAAAGCGGTTGGATGCCAAAAATGTTCCGGCACGGGATATAACGGCCGGATGGGGATATATGAACTGCTTCAGTTGAGCGACCGGATCATTGATCTGGTTCTTGATAATCAACCGGCTAAGGTGCTGAAAAACGCAGCTGTGGAAGACGGCATGACAACATTAAGAAAAGCCGCTATACATAAACTGGCAGCCGGAGCAACGACCATTGAAGAAGTACTGCGCGTTACCATGGATACTTAGACTATAACAGGAAAAGAGAGATGTCATGGCAGCATTAAGTTTTATCAAACCACTGAGTTATTTATTGTTTTTCAGCGCAATCGGATTTCTCATATATACGATGGTGGCCGGAAGTAAAAAACTGGCGTTATCCGAAAAAAGCAAGGGTGATGACTTTGAAATTCCGGAAGAGTCCCGCTTCATCCTTTCGTTCAAACCGTTCTACCAGATTTTTGGCCCGCTGATTCAAAAACTGCCGATACCGGGCTATAAATCCCGAATGAACAAATATGTGGTGACCGCCGGATTGGAAGGCCAGGTAAACGGCAATGACATGATCGGCTTTCAGTTTTTGATCATGCTGGTGTTTGTATTTTGCGGTTTCGTATATTTTGACAGCACTGTCAGCATTGTTTTAGCTGCCGCTGCCGGGTTGGCATATCCTTATCTGTGGCTTTATGAGAAAAAAAAACAGCGCCAGGAAACAATCAAATTGAGCATGCCGGATGTCGTTGACATGCTGTCTTTGTCCGTGGAAGCCGGCCTGTCTTTCAATGCAGCCGTCCAGAAAGTGTGCCATATTTACCGGCATGATAAAGACCCGTTTATTGTGGAACTGTACCTGATGGACCAGAATATCAAACTGGGGAGATCCCGGGAAGAAGCACTGAAGATTATGGCGGATCGTGTGGAACTGATGGAACTGGATTCTTTTTCCTCCATCCTGATTCAGGCCAATAAAATGGGATCCAGCATTGCCGAAGTGTTAAAGTCCCAGGCTGAAAGAATGCGCTCGGAAAGGTTTTTGAAAGCGGAAAAAATTGGCGCCCAGGCATCGCAGAAGCTTCTGATCCCTATGATGATTTTTATTTTCCCTGTTATATTTATTGTCATTTTCGGTCCCTACCTGATTAAGTTTATCATGGGATAAATATGGTTATAAATAAAGCGATAAACAGGTGTTGCAGTCTTGATAAAGGATTATTGGAAAAGAGATAATGAATAAAGATATTCATATATTACAAAATGGTCGCCCAAAGAAAACTATTCAGTTAGGCAACGGAACTTATAAACTGGGCAGGGCCCCTGACGCGGATATTGTTCTGGCAGACAGCGCCGTATCAAAAAACCATGCAACACTGACCATTGACAATGATAATTTTCTGATCAAAGACACCGGCAGTTCCAATGGGATTTATCTGCAGGGGAAAAAATTTATTGAACAAAATTTTAAAACCGCTTTTGAAATCGACATCAAACCATTTACCATTCGAACCGATGACGAAGCAGCCTCTCAGGAAATTGATGAAAAATCAAATGCAGTTGCAGGTGCCATCCGCAGTTTCAGCATCAACAATATTAAAATCAGCGTTTTTCTTCTTTTCGGCATCACCATGCTTCTGACCGTCCTCATCGGATATATACCGCTTAAAAAACAGACAGCAACACTCCAGCACCAGGCGATTTTAAAATCCGGCATATTGCTGACCCGGTATTTGGCTGAAATGAACCGGCCTTTTCTGGAAACCGGACAAAATACCATGGTCAGGACATCACCGGTCCGTTTAGAAGATGGCGTGATCTATGCGTTTGTGATTGACGCCCATGGCAGAATCATTGCCCCGCACGAAAAACAGGGAGATTTTTTTAACTGGACCGGACTGTCAAAAGCATTTGCCGGCGCAAAGCTAAAAATAGAAAACGGCAAACAAAATGAAAAAATAATTTTTTACCCGGTTGTTCAGCAAAACAAGACCGTCGGCGCGGCAATTATCGGCTTTGCCTATGAGCAGGCAGCCGGAAAAAATACATCCGGAATGGGGGTAACGGTCTTTTTCCTGCTGGCAATCCTTTTTGTCATCGGCTTGCTGATGAGTCATCTGCTGGCAAAAGCATTTTTAAATCCGCTCAAATCCATTTATGAAGAAGTGGAACTTGCCATTAAAAATGGGAGTACGGCCTTAGACTATAAAGCGCCTTATAAAGAACTGGACAATCTCAAGCGCACCTTTGAACGCCTGCTGATGCGAAAAACATCGTCATCGTCATTTTTCCCATCAGAGACCGGTCCCATAAGCGCCCAAACATCGCTCGGCGGCCAGTCACCTTCGAATAAAAAACCCTCACTGCAAGGCACCTCAAGTTTTCCGGTATCAACAGACAAACTGCTGCAAGAACTCACCGCACCATGGTGCATTATCGATAGGGAAAACTATACCCTGCTGCGTCTTTCAGATAATTTTGTACCGGGTCTCGGCACACCGGAATGCAAACAAGGTATGCATATCATTGAAGCGCTTGAAACAGATATTATTCCAGGGGTTTCGCAGATGATTGATTCGGATGATACCAATGAACTGACAGTTACCCATGCGGACAAAACGTACAACCTGCGGCGCATCAATTCCAATGATGCGGATGCCGCTGAAAAAAACAATGTAATTCTGGTATTTGAGGATAAAGTTGAATGAACATGCAATACGCTGACAATCCGGCCGGCAAAGCCATATTCAGGCTGATCGTTTTACAGGGGCTTGACCGGGGGGAAAAAATGGATCTGGAAACCGACCGAGAGTATCTTGTGGGGCGATCAGAAGAATGTGATATTCGAATTGATTTATCCGATAAAACGGTTTCCCGAAAGCATGCCCGCTTGAAAATAAAGGGTAACCAAATCATCATTGAAAACCTGAGCACAACAAACCCGGTGCTGGTAAAAGGCAAGCCCGTCCAGAAATCGGCTTTAAAAGACAAAGGACAGTTCCGGATTGGTGAAAGTCTGTTTGCCGTTGAAAAAGCAGGTAAACCGACAAAAACTGGCGCGCCGACAGCATCCGGCAACGGCAGGAACATTCCGCCCCTGCGAATCGCTTTGATCGCAGCACTGGTGATTATCTTTGCCGGCCTGTTTTTTTTAATCATGACAGACAGCGATCAGCCTGAAGGCCCTGATACGGATATGGGTATGAATATGACAAAATCTTCCCCGGCAGAACTGCCGGTGACAGAGACGACATTGCCCGACAGTGATTTGCCGGACAGCGGGCTTCCGGCAACCGGCCTTTCTGTTTCTTCCGAAGATATGAAAAATGCTGACCAGCATTTTCGCCAGGGCATGTTTTTTTATGACACGGGAAATATTTCAAGGGCGGTTGAGGAATGGAACCGGGCCGTCATATTTTACCCTGACCATCCGGATGCGCAAACCTGGTTTTTGCGGGCTGAAAGAGAACTGGAAGAAAAAATAAAAACGCATTACCAAAATGGCATGCTGCATTACAAGTATATGCGATATAGTGATGCCGCCCATGAATTCCGGCTCGTGGTTGAACTCTCAAGAAATAAAAACAGTGATCAATATATTAACTCACTGAAATCACTAAACGAAATAGAAGGAAGATAGACGATTGCTGAAAATAAAAGTATTTGAAAACGCCCAATCATTTTTTGAAAAAGAGTTTCCGGCAGATGTGGATATCAAAATCGGCCGCTCGGAACATTGCGAACTGGTACTCAGAAGCAAAAGAGTTTCCCGGGAGCATTGCCATCTTTTTTTTCAAAACGGTCTTTGGCAGGCTGAAGATTTAAACAGCCAAAACGGCATCCGGTTAAACGGCGATAAAATACTTTCAAAAAATCTGAAAAACGGCGACAACCTTCAGGTCGGCGATTATCGCATCGAAATCGTCCTGCCAACCGAGATAACTTCCGCTTCTAATTCCGGGCCGGCTGCAGAACCGATAAATTTTGACGAGGATGATCATACTGTCTTGCTGGACAGTTCCGAAGCATCCGACCTTACGGTTGTCCGGAGCATAGATTTTCCAGAAGATGAAACTGCCGACGGCGGTATTGCAAAAATCATTGAGCCGCTTGTTAAAAACAAGCTATTGCTGGCGGGTGCCATCGGCGTTTTCTTTGTCCTTTTAATTATCGTGTTTGCATCCTCTTCTCCGGAAAACGCGTCAGATCCCGAAAAGGTTCTTTTGCCGGCGGAACAGGAAAAAACCGAAGCCATGATTGACATGGAAAGCCAGCATCGCATGCGCGTTTACCTGCAAAGCGGGAAGGATCAGTTTGACGCCGGTAATTACAACGAAGCCCTGGTCCGTTTTCAGGCGGTGCTTAAAATCGATCCGGGAAATGAAACCGCCCTGGCGTATGTCGGACAAAGCCGGGAAAAAATAATTGAAGTTGAGGAGCAGCGGCGTTTGGCGGCGAATGAACAGAAACAGCGAATGGAAAGGGTCGCCACAATAACATCACAGGCACGGCAGGCTTTTCAGCGATCCGATTATGACAATGCAATGGAAATCATCGCTGAAGCCGCGTTTCTTGCGCCCAATGAGCCGTCAGTGACAGCGTTAAAAACTGAAATCGAAAACGCCTTAAAAAATGAAAAAATACGAAAAGAGGAAAACCGTCACATAAAAGAGGAAAACCAGGCCAAACTAAAACAGCATTTTGATCTTGGCCAGCAATATTATGACCAGGGAAAATACCACGCGGCATTACAGGAATGGAAACAGGTGCTGAAAATGGACATGGATACCCCTGAAACCGAACATGTCCGGCATGCGGTACCGCACATAAAAACATTATTGGAAGAAGACGTCCGCGATGATTATGAAAAAGGAAAAACATCGTTTAATAATAAAGACTATACTCTTGCAGTAACTTATTTACAAAAAGTTTCACAGGTGCTGTCCGGTTATCAGGATACGGAAAAAATACTGAATGATGCCGTCAATGAACTCGAATCCCAGGCCAAAAAATTATTCCAGGAAGGACTGGTGTATGAGGGGATCGGCCAGAATAAAAAAGCTGCGGCTAAATGGCGTGAAGTGATAAAAATCATGCCCGTGGAAAGCAATGAATATTATCAAAGAGCCTTGAATAAACTTCAATAAAGAGGCAGGGAAAGAAAAAAAATATGGTTATCGACGAAAACCAGGCACTCATCCAGGAAACGTTAGGCGATAAATACGAAATAAAAGACCTGATCCAGGCCGGGGGCATGGGTAAAATTTACTTGGGCATTCACAAAGCCCTGGATAAAAAAGTCGCCATCAAAATTGTTCACCAGGAACTGGTCAAAAACGAACAAATAAAGTCCCGGTTTTACAGGGAAGCCAAACTGGCGGCAAGTCTCGATCACTCCGGTATCATCGATATATATGATTTCGGCAGCAACAATGACTTTGATTATATCATCATGCCGTTTATCGAAGGCGAGACCTTAGCGGCGAGGATCAAAAAACAGGGAACGATTGATCCGGAAGAAGGCATCCGGATAATGATCGAAATTACAGAAGCCCTGCATTATGCCCACACCCACAATGTTATCCACCGGGACATCAAACCCTCGAATATTATGTTTGACCGGCAGGGGAAAATCATCATCGCGGATTTCGGTATCTCCAAGGACATGGGCGACAGTGACCTGACCGCGCCCAACACTGTCCTGGGCTCCCCCCGGTTCATGAGCCCAGAGCAAATCAAGGGACAGCCCGTTGATGCGCGCAGTGACCTATACAGCTTAGGGCTGGTATTTTATGAAATGATGACCGGCAGCCATCCGTTCAAAGGCAAGGACAGCACGGCCATTTATTACGCGCAGGCCCATGAGATCCCTCCCCGCCCGGAAACCCAGAAACCCGATATACCGAGAGATATCGGTGCCATTGTCATGAAACTGATGGAAAAGAACCCGGACAGCCGTTATGCTGACGGTGGAGCATTATTAAAGGCCCTGCGCGACTACCAGAGCGGTAAATCCCCCGTCAGCGGCAATAATGATGACGCCACCCTGATCGATGATGCCACACTCATTGACGACGCCACGCTTGTCTTTGGAGAGAAATCCGCAAACGCGGCCGGACAGATGCCTTCTCCGGATGAGACCATCGTCGCCCCCCTGCCGATGCCGTCATTGCCTTTTTACAAACAACACTTCAAGGCACTGGCAGCTGCCGGCGCTGCCATTTTTCTGATATTTTTTACTATGATCATTTTCAGCACAGATTCTTCCAATGAGCCGCCATCACATCCGGCTGCTGCATCAGTTAAAAAAACGATCCCCGGCGAAATAAATGATGCCGATGTGGCGTCTGCGGAAAAAGTCATACCGGCACCTTCCGGGAAACAAGTATCGGATGAAGTTACAGCGTCGGCAAAGCCTGATGCGATGGTACCGGAAACACTGACCGAAGCAATTTTTGCTGTTGGCGGCGGAAAAACAGCGACTGAATTTTCCCTGTGGACCGATCGTGATACCTACCGGATCGGCGAGACCATGAGTTTTCATTTTGAATCCAAAAAGCCCTGTTATGCCGTCATTTTAGGGTATAACACCCAGAAGGAACTGGTACAGATATTTCCAAACCACTTTGCTTCCGGCCAGTTTATTCAACCGAACCGTGAATATTCAGTCCCCGATGAGCAAATGGGCTTTGATCTGCAGGTTTTCGGTCCGGCGGGCCAGGAGACCGTTATCGCCCTGGTATCCGACATGCCGTTTAACCTGTTTGAAACATCATTTGACGCGGACAATCCGTTTCTGTCGATTAAGGAACAGGACATGCCCCAGGCGTCAAAGTTTTACAAACAGATTGATGCCATCCGAAACCGGGATATTTCCCAGCAGCGGATTGTGTATAATATTATTAATTAATTTTTTGCATGAATACTGCCCAGACCCAATCAGGGCCGTTCGCACTCAGAAGGCCATAAGAAGGAGGTCATCAATGAAAAAAACAGTTATTATCACAGGTATTTTCGCCATACTGGCGGGACTCTTTACATCTTCAGGTCACGCGGCCTCCCCGACAAAAGTGATGATCAATATTGTTGAAGAACAGGGGCAAGAAGCAAGCCAGGCAATGATCAAAGGAACTGAAATGCTGATTGCCAAAGAACTGCTCAACAATCAATTTGATGTCCTGACTTCCGATGACCTGTCTGCGGGAAAAGGCCTTTCCGGAAAAGACGTAAACGCCGCCCGGACGGGCAGTATGACTGAAATGAGAAAAGCTGCGGCCATTAGCGGGGCAGCCTTTATTTTGAGCGCCAAGGCCCGGACACGCGTCAGCGAAGAAGATGTCCTGAACATGAAAATGAACAAAGCCGTTACCTCTTTTTCATATCGGATTGTCAATGCGGCCACCGGCCGAACGGTTGATATGGACAGCCTGTCATTTTCAAGCGCCGACCGGTCAGCTGAAAAAGCCGCCCATTCAACCTACCAGAAACTTTCGACGGAAGTGGCCAAAAGAATTCAGAAAAAAGTTCCCGCCACATTATCCAAAAAAGAATCCACTGAACTGGCCAGCTACAAAAAATCCGTCACACCGAAACCGTCACTCAAGCCCAAAGTAAGGGCGAAAACCGTCGTTACGCCGGCCATGGATATGGCCCAGGCGGCTCCCCCGAAAACAGACTCCGCGACACTGCCGCAGAAGGCGGGAGGGCCCGAAATCGTTATCCTGAACCCGCCGCCAACCCGTGGATTTAAAACGGTTTCCCGGAATAAAAAATTAAACATTGAAGGTATGGCGGTTGATCAGACAGGAATTTCAGAGGTCCGGATCAACGGAGAAAAAATCGGCCATGACAAGGAAGGCCGCTTCATGCATCCGGTGACGCTCCGGCCCGGGGAAAACCGCTTCCTGGTAATGGCGGTCAATACATCCGGCAAAATGGTTTCCAAAGAAGTCGCCATTGACCGCGACCAGGACAGTGCCCCGCCGGATATCGTCCTGCTCCGCCCCGGCGTCACCCGCGGATTCCAGGTAGCCATCAAGCCCAAGGTCAAAAAAACATCCGTCGAAGGGATGATCAAGGATGAAAGCAGCCTTCTTTTTGTCCGGATCAACAATGCGGAAGTCCCGAT
>JAQYVU010000156.1 GCA_030145385.1 Desulfococcaceae bacterium | reverse complement strand
TTTTTCCTTAAATTCGTTGAATTTCACCTTAACCAGTTCATGCGTGTCAAGGGCCTCATCAATCGCCCGGAATAAAGAGGGGGAAATCCCCTTCTGCCCGATGATAACAAGCGGTTTTTGGCTGTGCGCAAGCCCCCTGAGATATTTTTTATGAACCCCTTTCAGTTTTTCCACATTTCCTCCATTTATAATATTTTATATTTTATATCTTATTAATAAATTAACGTATTATCCGGTTTGAACAAACCTATTTCGCCCCTATGCCAGACAGCAAAATTCATGGAATTTATTTGCGATATAAAAAAAAGTATGGGAAAATCAAAACAGATCTTAGATCTTCATCCTGAAACACTTTTTATACCTTATTCGCCAGAAAACAAAGCTCATTTTTCCCGTTTCAGCTCCTCAACAGCCTGATACTCGACAGAGCAACATATATCCGGGTATCGTTTTATCCGCCTGGCTTCAAACAGTTTTTTGAACTCAAAACAGCGATTGATCAGGGACCTGAATCTGATTTTTGATTGCCGTTTGTTATCACAGGTATCACTGCGTGCAAGAAAATAATCTCATTTGTGCATGGCGGCGGCAAAAAACACCTGATGCAAAAAAAGATATTAAAATTAAACCTAAACAGCAACGGATTTAATCAGCTGACGAATCGTGCTATCTGAAAAAAATTATTTGATTATCGCTGATTCATCCGTGCATGAAAGGACGGGAGCAATGAAAAAAAAACAAACATCAGCCCCCAAAAGAATCAAAAGATCGGAAACAGACCGCAGACAAATATGTGCATTTGACTATTTCTTTAACGCTGAAAAAGAAAGGAGAATGAGCATAAAAGACCGAAGATATGAAAAAAACAGACCCAAAGGGAATCTGGCAAATATATTTCTGGGATGATAAAATCCGGATCCGCTACAGGAGGCTTTCCGCATCATTAAAAAATAACACTGAACCAGGATTTTTGGTTTTACCAAAAATATCTGGATGTGAGGAGTTTTACCCCTTGCATGGCTGTTCAGGCAGTGATAGAAATTATAGAGTAGACGGCGTGGCAAAAACGGCTGACTTATTTCTTTGCTATATCCATTGTCATAAAATTTCGGTGTCTCAAGATTAGCAATCATGTGCGGCGGTAACAACAATAAAATACTGAAACCAGCTGATTCTTCTTTTTCCTTCAACCTTCAGCCTTCCACCTGAACCCCTAAAAAGACTCATTCCCATGTTTGGATGGCACGGCAAAATCCTCCGAATTGACCTGAACCGGAAATCCTTTCAAATCGACACACCGGCCCCGGAATTATTTCATAAATTTATCGGCGGCCGCGGACTGGCCGGGCATTTCTTAAAAGATTGCATTACCCTCTCATATGATGATCCAAAGATGCCGGTTCTTTTCTTTACCGGTCCGCTGGTCAACACGCCGTCGCCTACTTCCGGCCGAATGACCATTATGTCGAAATCTCCCCTGACCGGCACCATCGGTGATTCCTCCGTGGGCGGATCATTCGGCACCATGCTCAAAAAAGCCGGACTGGACGGGATCATTATTACCGGCTGCAGTGATCATTTGTGCGGAATTGAAATTTTCGATGATAAAATCAATATTGTTTCGGCCAGAGAACTGGCCGGCCAGACTGTTTCCGGGCTCAACCGGATTCTAAAAGACAAAGGTGCCACAGCGGTCATCGGCCCGGCGGCTGAAAACAACGTGCGGTTTTCCAGCATCGTGATTGACGATCATTACGCGGCCGGCCGCATGGGACTAGGGCTTAATCTGGCTTCAAAGAACATTAAATATATCACCGTTAAAGGCAGCGGAAAAACCCTGGTCGCAGACCCGGCTGGATTAAAAACCGCTGGAGAAGACATCTTCCGGCTGGTTTCCGCATCCCCGGCTTTAATGGGGGATTACGGGATATCCAAATTCGGTACTGGCGCGCTCTACGATCTCATGGATGCCCGCCATATGATGCCCACCCATAATTTCAGAAAAACCCGCTTTGATCATGCGTCGTTGATGAACGCCCCGGCGTTTCATCAACGTTACGCTCCGACAAATACCGGCTGCCGGGGATGTCATATCCGGTGCAAAAAAATAGCCGAAGACGGCCGCCCGCTCCCGGAATTTGAATCCATGTCCCATTTTTCCGCCCTGATCGGCAATCAGGATATGGATACCGTGATGACGGCAAATCATTTCTGCAATGACTACGGCGTGGATACCATAACGGCGGCCGCCACTATCGCCTGTTATTTTGAACTGACCGGCAAACACCCGGCAACAGAAAATGTCATTGCCCTGCTCTCCGACATTGTATTTCAGCGAGGCATTGGCGAACAACTGGGCAAGGGTTCCGCGCAATTTGCTGAAAATTTCGGGTTTCCGCAAAGTTCCATGTCCGTTAAGCGTCTGGAACTGCCGGCCTATGATCCTCGGGGCGCATACGGCATGGCCATGGCCTATTCAGTCTCATCACGCGGGGGATGCCATTTACGGGCGTATCCGGTCAGCCACGAAATATTAAGAAAGCCGGTGCCCACGGACCGCTTTACGTTCGCCGGAAAAGCCCGGATTATAAAGCTCCAGGAAGATGTCAATGCCGTGGCAGACTCATTGACCGCCTGCAAATTTATATTCTTTGCCGCAACGCTTGAAGAATATGCCAAAGTATATTCAGCGGTCACCAGCCTGAATATTTCCGGGCAGGAGCTGATGAAAATCGGGGAGCGCATCTGCTATCAGGAACGAATCATGAATGCGCAAAACGGATTTACGGCAAAAGATGACGATCTGCCGCCCCGTTTTTTTAAAGAATCGAAAAACAGTGATGATGAGAAAGCACCAAAGCCTATTAATCGGAAAGACTTCTTAAAAGCCAGGGACGCCTATTATGTGGTGCGTGGACTGAATGAAAACGGGATGCCGACCAGAGAAAAGGCTGAAGAACTGGGCTTGCTGGCTTCGTAAAAAGTTCAATTTCTGCGTTGCGCGGCATCCTTCGTCACTCAACGTACATTCGTACGCCTCGCTCCTCAGGAATTGCGCGCCTTAAACTTGACACTTTTTTCTTGGCCAGCATGATAGAGGAGACTGGGTTTCTATCCCGGTGATGGCAATCGCCATTTGTCGGGAATAGAATTTAAAAAAGTTATTTAACATTCCAGATTTTTTTAAAAGCAATGGAAGATATACTTAAAACATACCTGAACAAAATGGCGCGCAACGGCCTTATCAATGATGGCAGCGCCCTGCTGGGGCTTGCGGATGCGACCCTTGACTGGAGCCGTCCGGATGATCCGGCCTGCAAAAAATTTGCGCCCCTGTTTGATCATCTGAATATCAATGCACTGATATTTGCAAAACCCGCCGAACCTTATTGGACCATCATCAATTATCTGGCCCGGACATCGGTCGGACCGATTACCCCCAATGATTGCGAAACCCGGACATTTCTTCATGACCTGCCGGTGGCCGGAAACCTGTCCACCGAAGCCTTGATCCCGATCCTGCAGCACCGGAAATCCGCAATTGTCAAAAATCACGGGATTGTCACGTACGGCACGGTCAGCCTGGAACAACCGTTTGTCACATTTTCATCGGTCTGTTTTGCCTGTTTTGTAAAATTTTTCTCAGATTTACTGCATGACGCAAAATCCGGTCACCTGGATGCGGACAAGCAAAATATATTTGAATCTGTGACGGCCATGCTGCCCTCGCCCATTAAAAAGAACCCGCCCGCACTTTCCAACGGCCCTTTTACCCGGGAAAGCAATGTGCTAAATGCCATTTGCCAGACAGGAAAACAGGTGGTGGACTTAGAGCTGGTGGATTCGAGTTTCGGCAATATTTCCTATTGCGCCAATGACATTTTATATATCAGCCAGACCGGCAGCTTTTTAGACGACCTGAAAGGTTATATTGATCCTGTGCCTCTTGACGGATCATCCTGTGCCGGAATGACCGCTTCCAGCGAATTGTCCGCTCACATGGCAATCATTGAACAAACCGGCTGCAGGGCCATCTTGCACGGGCATCCGAAATTTTCCGTGATTTTATCCATGGATTGCGATGTCGAATGCTGTGAACACCGGGGAAACTGCCACAAAAACTGCCCCTATGACAGAGACGTGTGTGCCATCCCGATCGTTTCCGGCGAAGTGGGCACAGGGCCCTACGGTCTTTGCCGAACGGTTCCCAAAGCACTGCATGACCGGCCCGGCGTTATTGTCTATGGCCACGGCGTATTCACTGTAGATGACACGGATTTCAACCGCGCCCTTCATAAGCTCATTGACATTGAGCAACAATGCCGAATAGAATACTTTAAAAAATTTTTGAAAGGATAGTTAATGACCGGGTTTGAAAATGTTGAAGATGTCCAGCAAAAACTTGAAAGTGTTGATTACATCCCCTCCCGGGAAATCGCCACAGTGGTATACCTGGCAGCCGCCACTCAAAAACCGATTCTGGTGGAAGGTCCGGCCGGCGCAGGAAAGACCGAACTGGCCCGGGCCATTGCCCGCTGTCTGAACCTTCGGAAAATCCGCCTGCAGTGCTATGAAGGCCTGGATGAAGCAAAAGCCCTGTATGAATGGGAATATGCCAAACAGCTGCTTTACACCCAGATGATCAAGGAAAAAATCAATGACCTGATTTCCGCATCATCATCCATATCCGAAGCGGTCGAAAAAATCGCTGAACAGGAAAACGCCTTTTTTTCCGAACGGTTTCTGCTGGCGCGCCCGCTGCTCCAGGCCATTACGTCGGATGACCAGGTGGTTCTTTTAATCGATGAAATTGATAAATCCGATCCGGAGTTTGAAGCATTTTTACTCGAATTGCTGGGCGATTTTCAGGTGTCGATTCCTGAGCTGGGCATCTGGAAAGCCAAGCAGATCCCCATTGTGATACTCACATCCAACAATTACCGGGACATGAGCGACGCACTCAAGCGCCGGTGCATCCATCTTTATATTGATTATCCGGAAAAAGAACTGGAAAAACGAATCGTTCGGTTAAAGATTCCCGGGATTGAAGAGCGACTGGCCGACCAGCTGGTGGAAACCATCAATAATATTCGTAATCTGGATCTTAAAAAACGCCCCTGTATCTCAGAAACCATTGACTGGGCCAAGGCCCTGATGGTGCTCCAGGTAAACGATCTGTCCCCGGAAGTACTATCCGACACCATCAATGTGATCTGCAAATATCAGGTGGATACGAAAATGGTGAGGGATTCGATGGATAAAGTATTAACTCCATGCTAAACCTGATTTTAAATTTTGTTTCCGCCTGCAGGACTTCTGATCTTAGGGTATCAACCGCCGAGGTGATTGACAGCGTCCGGCAGATGGAGCTGGTCAATGTGCTGGATGAAGACCAGTTCCGGTCCACCTTGCGCGCCAATTTCGCCAAAAGCCGACGAGAACAACGGGATTTTGACAGGCTCTATAACCTTTTTTTTCATGACATGCGCCCGGATACAGAACTCGATCCGGAAAACACCGGAAAAGATGAAATGCGCAAAGCTCTTGAGCAGATGCGCCAGGAAGCCGGTGACGATGAGATCAGCCAGGCTATTTTTGATTTTCTGGGCGGCGACCCGATTCCCTATTTAAAAGAGATCCAACGACTGGAGACCCAGGCGGAAGAAGCGTCCAAAGCATTAAAATCCAATCTCAGCCAGTTATCCAGCCGCCTGGAAGTTATGCTCCGCATCAACCAGGCCCGAAACCGATTGCTCCAGTTCCAGGGCCATAATGATGCCAAGGGGGAACCGGGAAAAAACCAGGGCATGGCATCCCATATGATAGAACGCCTGGAAGTGGCCAACCGCATGCTCACCCAGGAAACGCGCCCCCACAATGACGGCTTAAAACAGGTCAACAGGTATGACAAACAGTATTCCGGGCTGGGGGAACGACCATTTTCGAATCTCACCGAAATCGAAATCGAACAAATGCGCTCCATCATTGATCAGCTGGTTCGGAAAATGAAAGATATCATGAGCCGCCGTTACGCGTCACGCAACAAGGGAAAACTTGATGTTAAAAAAACATTGCGCAATGCCCAGCGCTACTTAGGTGTCCCCATTGAAATCAGCTACCGCCAGAGACCCCTTCGGAAATCAAAGATTGTCACTTTGTGCGATGTCTCAGGGTCTGTGTGGTCTGCCGCCCGCTTCATGCTGAACATGATTTATTCCATGCAGGACTGTTTTTCCGATGTGAAAAGTTTTGCTTTTGTCGCCGGGCCGACCAACATCACGGACATTTTTGAAAAGCATGAAGTCAACAAGGCCATTGAAAAAGTCATTACGGACACGGACATTAATTTTGACGCGCACACGGATTACGGGGAAATGCTGACCCAGTTTCACCGGGACTACCTCAATCTGCTAAGCAAAAAAACCACGCTCATTATTGTGGGCGATGCCCGCACCAACTATCACAACCCCTGTGAACTGCTTTTAGATGAAATGCGGTCCAAATGCCGCCGGGTTATCTGGCTGAACCCTGAACCGGAACAGTTCTGGGGAACCGGTGACAGTGAAATGAACACCTACAAGGCTTACTGCCATGAAGTGCGGCCCTGCCGGAATTTGAATCAGTTGATTTACTTCATAGAAGACCTCGTCTTCTAAACAGGCAGTTGCTTAACTTCGCCTTTGCTTCCAATACTGCGTTGCATTTTTTTAGAGCTATCACATGATAAACTTGCCTGAATCAAAATTTGAAAAGAAACGATTAACAACGTTATCTCGACTAAACAATGTGGCATTACCGGGGAATCTGATGGTCGCGGTTTGTGTTGTTGTCTTGTTCCGGCGGCAAATCCAGCCCCTGCTTCTGACATCATGGTTTTTTGCCATGATATTTGTCCTTTTGACCCGGCTTTTCATACACCGCCAATATAATTCTCAAAAAAAAGCCACGATTCTCCCCCAAATATGGTTTCTGAGATTCGGGATCAGCACATCGGCAAACGGCATCTTATGGGGTATTTTGGGAGTCTATGCCAATAACAATGCGTCTCTGATATATCTTTCCATTACCCTGATCATATTAGCCGGCCTGCTGGCTGCGTCTGTGGCAATCGACTCGGTTTCCATTCCGATCTTTTGCGGATTTGCCATGCCGTTATTAATTCCTGTCAGCATATCTCTTTTCATGAGCGGTGAATTCGAACGAATTGTACTCGGCATCCTGACGCTCGGATATCTTGGGGTCATGACTCAGTCGACCATACAATTAAACAAAGTCATCTTAACATCGCTGGTTTATCGATATGAGAAATTACAACTGCTGGACGATCTGCAAAAAGAAAAATCCCAGGTCATGGGATTAAACGAACAGCTGGCTCTTGACATTGAACAGCGCAAACAAACGGAAAAAGAAAAAGAACGCCTGATCCGTCAGCTTCAAAAAGTCTTAAATGAAGTCAAAACATTAAGCGGCCTGATTCCAATATGCGCCCAATGCAAAAAAATCAGAGATGACAAGGGATACTGGAACCAGATTGAATCTTATATTCACGAACATTCGGACGCGGATTTCAGCCACGGCATCTGCCCGGATTGCGCTAAAAAATTATACCCGGACATGAATCTCTATGATGATTAAATTAACCGTTATTCAACTTTCATTTTTTTGATATATACATGGTAATGACAGCGCGGAATACCTCTATGCCCTTAGCATCTGTGACGTGAACCGTCATGGGCAGTTCCTGGGGAGAATCCGGATTATCCAAAGAAATTTCACAGGTTGCGTTTAAATCTGTTTTGGCAATTTTCAGGTATTCCACCGCCATGCCTTTTGGTATCCATCGCATACTCCCGGGCAACGTGGCTTCTAACATGCTGCCGGCCGTCAGTTCGCTGATGTTGCACATGGCGATGGCATGGACCGAACGGATATGATTCTGGACCGCCCGTCTGTTTTTCATTGTAATTTCACAATAACCGGGTTTCAATTCCCTGAAGAGCGGCCTAATGGTTTTAAAATACGGCGCTTTAAAACAAACCATCCATGAAAAAATGCGGTTGCCCAGCGGCAGCTTTCTGCATTGTGTATAAATTTTGAGTAATCTGTTCATTGCAGCCTCCGTTTTAAATTTTATTTGTTTTAAACAATATTTGATATTATCAAGTAATTTGTCAAAAAAAACCAGCCTGATTTTCAACAAAATTTCCCGGCGGATAGTGTCTCGTCAACGTTGAAATGACGTAAGATTACACCGTAATTTTTTGTACCTGCAAGGCGGGGCTTGAGGATAATAGCGGGCAAAGCGACTTAAGCCATAACGATGCGGGTGCGAAAAAGGAAAAATAATATGCGCCAGTTCAGAGTTGACGAGACACTAGCCAAACTTAAGATCAAAACTTGCCATCACCCGCCGAAACACCTCAATTTCGGAATCAGTAAACCCCTCTTTGATTTTATTATTGACCGCAGTTGAAATATCCCTGGCCTTTAAGGCCTGCTGCATGCCTTTTTGCGTAATTCCAATCAGGTATTGGCGACGATCTTTCGGATTTGACCGGCGAATCACCAGGCCGGATTTTTCCAGCCGGTCCACCAGTCTTGTGATCGCCGAATTATCAATTTCAAGGATATTGCTGAGTTCACTCATGGAACGAAGATCCTGTTGTTCCAGCAGAAAAAGGATGCCCATCTGGCCCGGGGAAATATTAACACCCTGAGCCTTGAATTGTGATTTTAAATAATTCGTTAATTTATATTGTGCTTTTGACAGTAAAAACAGCAGCCGGTCATCCATCTTCGCCTCCATTTTATTTATTATAATCAAAATTGGACCATATCAAATAATTTGTCAAGCAATTTCCTCTTGATTTTGAAATCGACTTATGCTTATTAATTTAAACGCTTACGCCACAACCAATATAAATTATTAATTTTTTATAAATCAACTCCCTATTTGCGGATAAAAATGGAAACAAGCGAAAACAAACGAAAACGGCTAAGGGTTTCATTCGAAGCCCGGGTAAAGTTACGATTTGAAATGATCGATGTGGTTTTAAATGCCAGAATGAAAAATATCAGCATGAACGGTATTTTCGTGGAAACCGATAAAATCATTGCCTTAAACACACCGTGCGACATTGAAGTGATTGTCACGGCACCGCACAGCAAATTAACCATTGAAACCAAAGGATTCGTATCCCGGCTTGA
>JAQYVU010000155.1 GCA_030145385.1 Desulfococcaceae bacterium | reverse complement strand
AGAAAAACAATTTATCATCGCCAGCTATATTTTGGCCGGTGCGCCGGAAGAAATCGGGTATATGGCCCATCCACACCTTGGCAGCAATAACCTGAAAAAAATCGTCAAAAACCTGAGAAATGATTTCATCAACCTCGGCGGCACAATTCTTTTTGAAACATTTTTAGAAGACTTAAAAATTAAAAACAGCCGGGTCATTGCGGCAATCACCGACGCCGGGACGATCGAAGCAGACTATTTTATCATTGCGCCGGGGCACAGTGCCCATGAGACCTATCGCATGCTGATGCGACGGAAGATTTTATTCCGAACAAAAAGTTTTGCCATCGGCTGCCGGGTGGAGCATCCCCAGGAACTCATCAACCTGGCGCAATGGGGTCAAAAAAAATTGCCGGGCGTTAAGGCAGCCGAATACCGTCTGACCGCCAAAAATCCGGGCAACCTGCCGGTATTCACCTTCTGCATGTGCCCCGGCGGCATGATTGTCCCGGCAACGCCTTATGAAAATTCCAACATCGTCAACGGCATGAGCCTGTATCTTCGAAACAAAAAATTCGCAAACGCCGCCTGCGTGGCCGGCGTCAGTATGGACAAACTCCTGGGCAGGGAAACCACACCCATTGAAGCATTGGAATGGCTGGGCGCACTTGAAAACAAATTTTACGAAACCGCCAAAGGATATCAGGCGCCCTTTTGCCGCATTCAGGATTTTATTCACAAAAAAGAGCCCACCCAAACCGTTGAATCCAGTTACCCCCTGGGCCTGAAACCGGCGCCTCTGTGGGAATTGCTGCCGAAGGAAATCAGCAATTCCATCCGGGAAGGATTAAAGGTCTTTTCCCGAAAAATAAAGGGCTTTGAAACCGGCACGATCATGGGACTTGAAAGCAAGACATCCTCCCCGATTCAGGTCGTCCGCGACCAAAACCGTTTGTGCGCGGGTTTTGAAAACCTGTTTATGGCCGGCGAAGGGAGCGGTCATTCCGGCGGAATCATTTCAAGCGGCTCGGACGGGATTAAGGCGGCGATGCGAATTATTGAAATTTCCGGTTAAATCGGGGAAAAACGATCAACACACTTGCGCATTTGAACAAAAATAAAAACATTCTTCATAATGACCGACGCAGGATTGACGATCATAGTCAAAATAACGTATAAATAAAATTAACTTAAACAATTTTCAGAGGAATCATCCCATGAAAAAAATCGCCGTCCTGTTAATCATCGGTGCCGCCTTTTTTTCCGCATGCAGCACCACCAAGTGGGTTCGGACAACTGTTGTAAAACAGAAAGATTTCATCGTTACCCTGGAGCAGCGCGAAGAAGAGGGGAAAATAATCAGCCAAAAATACCAACATCCCTTTGAGATAGACCTGCCGAATCTTGTAAGACTGATGAAAGACTTAACATACATCGAAAAAGTCGGGCTGATGAACACAAAAAAACAAAATCCGGTCTTCCAGGCGGTTGAAATTGACCGGCTGGCAACGGTTCTGGCAGACACTTTGGCAAAAGCCGACAACAGTCAGCGAATCCGGTTCACTTCCTTTAATCAGGGAAAAGCCCTGATATTTTCCGTGAGCCGGGAAACAGAAGGCGTGATTTTTATGGAAGCCCACAAACGATTGAATATTGCGTTTAATTTTATTAATTCCGAGCTTGACCCGAACGACGCCACAGCTTTTCCCCCCAGCTATTCCAGGGTCGATCCCTTAAAAATAAAAACTTCGGACACCACCATTTCCTCAGTCGCGCCCTATGCGCAACTTCACAAATTTGAAACCGGTAAGCAATCGCCGATGTGGGTTGTCGCAGACCTTGAAAAGCTGAAGGAAGCAGCCAGCGCTGCGCCGGTTTCCATCAACGAAGTGGCTGAAGAAGCCCCCCCGGCAGTTGAGACACCAGCGCCTTCCAAAGCACCTGAAGATAAACTTCAACAAGACATTAAAGGAAAGCTGAAATATTTAAAAGAGCTGCTGGACGAAGGACTTATCTCAGAAAAAGACTATAATGCCAAAAAGACGGAACTGCTGGACAAGCTCAATTAATATTGATTTTTTAAATCACTATATTGATGCCATCTGCTCCACAGACATGATGCCCCTGGAAATGATGCATTACCCGGATTTTGCATGAAAACATTTTTAATACTGTTACTGACAATACCGTTTATGGCCTGTTGCCACTCAGAGAATATCTACAAAACAAAACTTTTACCACAAACAAAAATTGCCGGTGATTCCGTCCGGGTGACCTGGATGGGCACGGCCGGGTTGTATCTTTCCGACGGGGAGACCGGCATATATATTGATCCGTTTGTAAGCCGGTACGGTCTGTTCAAGGTGGGCTTCGGGTTTTCATTAAAACCGCGGCATCAGCTGATCAATAAATGGCTTTCCATCACCAACGGCGAAAAGGCGGCAGCCGTCCTGGTCAGCCATTCCCACTATGACCATGTGATGGATGCGCCCGGGTTTGCCCAAGCTTCCGATGCCCTGATGGTGGGGTCTGAAAGTACGGCAAATGTTGCCCGGGGAGCCGGGATTCCCGAAAAACAGATCAGAATTATCAAAGACCGGGAACCGTTTTCTGTTGGAAAATTTACGGCCACGTTTATTAAAAGCGTTCACAGCCCGGCCCTGTTCGGGAAAATTCCCTGGCAGGGCACCATCGATCAGCCGCTGATTCCGCCCGTTTCGGCATCCGCCTACCGCGAAGGGGGCTCTTATGCCATCTTGATTGAGCACCCCAAGGGGACTTTCCTGCACTACGGCAGCCCGGGCATCAAACCGGGCATCTTTGAAGATATCGCAGCAGACGTTGTATTTTTAAGTATCGGCGGCCGCAAGGACACCTCTTCTTTAATCAAGCATGTTCTCGAACCGTTGCATCCAAAAACCGTTATCCCCATTCACTTTGACGACCTGTTCGGGCCGGTGGATAAAAAGGTCTCCCCGTTGATCGGTGTTAAAATGGATGAATTCTGGGAAACCATGTCAGACCAGGAAGATGCTTTTGAGGTGAAGACGCTGCCTATCGGAGAGGCGGTGGTGTTATTTCCCTGAGGATTAACCAATGAAACTACCTGAATTTACAATCCAGCTGCCCGAATGGGTGGCCGAATATGTTGACCAGTCTCCGCCGATTTTTCCGGAAATTGAAGACCGCATGGACTTTGCCATTGATCTGTCCCGGAAAAACATTGAACACCAGACCGGCGGACCGTTTGGCGCCGTGATTTTTGATGCAGCCGGGCACCTGATAGCGCCGGGGGTCAACATGGTGATCCCGGCCAACTGTTCCATTCTTCATGCGGAAATGGTGGCCATCGCCCTGGCGCAAAAAGTCCTCAACCGGTTTGACATTAGTGACGGCGGCCGATTAAACTTTGACCTGTTTGCCACCACAGAACCCTGCGCCATGTGTTTCGGTGCCATCCCCTGGTCCGGCGTCCGCCGCCTGGTATGCGGCGCACGGAAAGAAGATGCCCAGGCCATTGGTTTTGATGAAGGTCCCAAACCTGAAAACTGGACGACCGCCCTGTCGGACCGGGGCATTGCCGTGATCCGTGACGTATGCAGGGAAAAAGCAGCCGCCATATTAAATGATTATGTAAATTCCGGCGGCCTGATCTACAACCCGGATCTGAAAAGCATAAATTCATAAAACACCGATTTAATGTAACACAGGAAAATGTATGGTCACGTTTAAAAGCACCCGCCAAAAATCATCTGGTTCTGTTGCCGGAAAAATCGGAGCCACCCTTTTCGGATTGATATTTCTGGGGATGGGCCTGCTGTTTGTGGGGCTGATTCTTTCTCAGGCCATTACAAATTTCAAAACCCGCACTTGGGAAAAGACATCCTGCACCATCACGGCAAACTCGGTTAAAACGGTCAGTGACGGTTATTCATTTGGCGTTGAATACACATATAAGATCAACGGAAAAGTTCATAATTCCAGGCAGTTCCAGTCCGGCTTTGACCGTATGGTAAAAGACGACATCAGCAAGGCGGATGCACTGGCCAAAAAATATTATAAAGGCAGCCGCACATCCTGCTACGTCAATCCGGATAATCCCAATGACGCCATATTAAAGCACGGAAGCCTGTGGATCGGACTTGTGGTTCTGTTTCCAATGATCTTTGTCTTTATCGGCGGCGGCATCGTCTACGCCACATGGAGCTCTTCCGGCAACGCTCCCAAAACACATTCCCTGTCTGAAAAAGCATCTAAAAAAAAATTCGGCAAAAAGTTTCAGACCGGGTTCTTTTTAATTTTTTTCTTTGCCGGTTCAGGCGTTGGATATTTTTTCATTTTTCCGGCAATCATGAAAACATTGGACTCAAAAAACTGGATTGAAACTCCCTGTATTGTCCAGTCCAGCCGGGTGCAGACCCATGATGGCAGTGACAGCACCACATACAGTGTCGATGTTGTGTATGAATATTCATTTGAAGGCCAAACTTTCCGGTCAGGAAAATATAAATTCATCGGCGGTTCTTCTTCCGGTTATCAGGGCAAAGCTGCGGTCGTCCGGCAATACCCGGCAGGAAAAAGAGCGGTCTGCTTTATCAACCCGGACAATCCTTCAGATGCGGTCCTGAAGCGGGAACTCGGGGCAGAGGCATTTTTAGCCCTTATCCCGATCCTTTTTATGATCATCGGCCTGGCCGGTACAATTCATTCTCTGCGGAACAGGCAAAAAACCCGAGGTTTTACCAATTTAGCCGGTCAAACCATAGACACGGGCGCCGGCATCCGCCAGCAATCCGGGCGGAGGGTATTAAAGCCCAAAACTTCGGCTGCCGGAAAAGTGATCACCAGCATCGCTGTCTCTATTTTCTGGAACGGGATTGTTTCCGTTTTTGTATACCAGGCCTTTCAAGGCTGGCAGGCCGGGCATCCGGATTATTTTCTGACGGTCTTTATGATTCCGTTTGTGCTCATCGGCCTGATTATGATCGGCAGCATTTTCTACTTTTCCCTGGCCGCGTTTAATCCGCAGCCGGTCATCACATTACTAAAAGATACCATCCGCTTAGGCAGCCTTGTTCCCATGCAATGGGCAACCACTGGCGATGTATATAAAATTCAGAATTTTAAACTGTCTCTGACCGGAGAGGAAACCGCCACCTATCGCCGGGGAACCAAAACGCACACGGACCGGAATACATTTTATGAAAAAGTTATCGTCAACTCCCATAGCCCGGAATCCATACGCCGCGGGGAAGCGATTGCAGAAATCCCGGCGGAATCCATGCATTCTTTTAAAAGCGACAACAATTCAATTGTCTGGAAGATCAGCATGCACTGCGACGTGCCCTGGTGGCCGGATTCCAAAAATGATTTTGAAATTACGGTTTTTCCCATGCTGATCGAGGATTTTTAATATGACATCTCTTGCAATCAACCTGCCTGATAACCGGGAATCTTTCGCCCCCGGGGACGTCCTGAAAGGCGAAGCAACCTGGC
This sequence comes from Desulfococcaceae bacterium, assembly GCA_030145385.1. Taxonomy (GTDB): domain Bacteria; phylum Desulfobacterota; class Desulfobacteria; order Desulfobacterales; family Desulfosalsimonadaceae; genus SURF-3. The sequence continues at coordinate 3,841 of JAQYVU010000155.1, read as the reverse complement.
AATTGGATAAAACCCCGGAAAAAATGTTTCTCCGGCTGTTCTGGTACACTCGTGGTAAAGGCACCGAAGACATTGAAGTGGTATCAGAAACTGTCTTTGCGCACCCCCTGGCCTCAGAAACAAGATCATTTAAAATACCCCTTCCCCAAAAACCTTACAGTTTTTCCGGAAAACTGGTGTCCCTCACCTGGGCCCTAGAACTGGTGACCAGTGATAATGACACGGCTGTTACCAAAGAAATTGTAATTTCACCGTTTGGATATGAGATTGATCTGACAAAACATAAAAAAGAACCATCATGAATGCCCGCAACAACCCGTTTTCAAGCCGGCATGTTGAATCTTTGGCCTATCAATACCCGGGCATTTCCGTATATGATATCATGGCACGCCTTAAAGGATTAAACTATCGAGCCGCCATTGTCGGACCGGAAGGGAGCGGAAAAACCACCCTGATGGAAACCATCGGTGCCGGACTGCAAAAGGAAGGTTTTCAAACACTTTATGTGCGATTTGACGAAGAAAATAAAAAGTTAAGAAAAGATTTATTCAAATACAATCCGGATAAGCTGACCACGGATCACGCTTTTCTGGTTGACGGCGCAGAGCAGCTTTCCTGGCTGGCCTGGAAATTTTTATGTTTGTACACTAAAAAAGCCGGGGCCGTGATCATCACATCCCATGCCCAAGCCCAGAGGATACGAATGATACCGACCCTTTTAAACACCACCACCAGTCCGGAACTTTTATACAGCCTTGTGTTAAAACTGGTCGGTGAAAAGCACATGATTTCCGGCCGGGAAATCAGCCGCCTTTTTGAATCCCACCACGGCAATATCCGGCTGGCGTTGCGGGAGCTTTACGACATATGGTCGGATAAATGATGGCTTCGATTATTTAGGGAGCTTATCGCCCAAAATCAGTTTCTTAAACGTATTTGCAATCCAGCGGCCCGGAATACCGGATGCGCTATATCCGATGGTCGCGATCATGATACAAATCAACACCTTGGCACTGATCCCCATGGCCGGTGTCACGGCAAGGGGAGTCAAAAAAGCAGAGAAGATAATCCCCATCAGAATCCGCCAGGTGTCGGGAGAAAACAATATATAAAAAACAATGTAGCTGGGTGTAATGGGTCTTTTATTCAATTTGTCACCTATGATAAATATTGTGTAAAATACCTAACCCGGATAAACCGGATAAACTTGAAAAATTAGTATCTATCGCAGGAAACACCTGTTTGACAATGATAAAAAACATTCATTTTATGTATGAATAAAAAAATAAAAAAAAAGAGAGTTTCATGCTCACCATTAATTTTAAATCCATACAAATACCGGTGCTTGCTTCAGCAAAAGGCTGGCTGGCGGTGGACAAACCGTCCGGCCTGACGGTCCACAATGACACCGGCCGGGACCTGTGCTCCATTGCATTTGATTATATTCAAAAAAAACCGTTACTATTCAAAGACATAACTCTTGATACGGATTACGGTATTCATCCGGTTCATCGCCTGGATAAAGAAACCAGCGGGGTGCTGCTGCTGGCAGCCGATCGGGACATATTCCGATATTTTTCAAAACAGTTTGAAGCCCGTTCCGTCAAAAAACGGTATATCGCCATTTTACACGGGCCGCTCGCACCGCCGGCAACAGATGATGCTTGGGGAACCTGGCAATGGCCCCTTGCAAAAGATGCCGGGGGCAGAAAAAAACCGGCCGGCAGCGGCCAGAAAGTCCCCTGCAAAACCCGGTACCGGGTCCTTGATCAAAGCGCCCATTATACTATGGTGGAAATTGAACTTCTCACCGGCCGCAAACACCAGATCCGGCGGCATGCCAAACTGGCCAAACACCCGGTGGTAGGCGATGACCGTTACGGCTCAGAACGGGCAATCAAATTTTTAAAGGAAAACTGCGCGTTTGACCGCCTCGGACTGCACGCGCAATCCCTGACGATTCAGTTGCCGGAAGGACAAGGACCGCAAACAGTTGAAACGTCGGGACTTCCTGCCCAGATGCGGGAGCTGTTTGAAAATGACAAAGAGATTTGACTTCACACACATAAGGATCAAGCCAAGCTCATGTGTTAAGAGACCGTTTATTTTAAAGGTTAGATCGATCATGGGGCGATGGATTCCAAAGCAGACGATTATGATCCTTTTCAAAAGATGCATCGTCAACGAAAATAATTATTAATCAACAGTTACCTTAAAAATAAGGTTGTCTCAGAAAATCGTCGGCGGAGGAGTCATACAATAAATCAACCGAGACACAAACAAATTTACAAAGAGCGATCATATTGTGTTGAGCCGATGCAAGGACTCGGAAAAGACATATTTGAACTGGATCAATGCTGAATGCGTGGGAACCAGAGCAACCGATAGCTTTTTGCTGCTATGGGCTTAACCATCCAGATGCATCAACTCAATGCCTACAGAAAAAACCGTTCAACGTGGAAAATCAAAGAGGATGTCTTGGGGTAAACTCCCCGACTCCTGAATTAATTGGTTAAGAAAAAAATTGCTATTTAAAATAAATAATTGCCAGGTCGGTCATGACCTCAAACCAGGACTGAAATTTTTCCTGTTTTTTAGAGGTCAGTCGCAAATCGGAATAAGGGGGGAAAACTATATATTGTGGTAGCAAAGTATTTTTCCGCTGTTACGTATAGCTATTGCATGCTGCATTGGTGGGAAGGATTTTTCCGGTGAACACTGTGGTAAGCAAGATTCAGTTTCTTGACTTCTATTTAATGAATATTGTCTTTAATAGTCACAACTCCTATTCCATGATAATAGTGCCTTATTATCGGAAATATATGGAAAAATGATAGTGAAATAATATTTCTTAGTTAGGTTTTACTTAACCCGATTTAAACAGTGATAATAATGATGGTGAAGATTATGATTATGATAAATTTTCTGTGCCTAAGATACAGAAACATGCGCTAAATGTTAGTACCCTATCTGCCTTGCGGCCTTAAATGATGATATGGCCACAAGGCATGAGGATCTTGAAGTTATTTATTATAAGACTTTTCCACCCAGGTTTTTATTTCATCCATAGCTTGGTGGAGTGCCACCCGACTTCTCCATCCGAGTTCTTGTTTGCATCGGGTGTTATCAACATCATTATTTCTACCCATCACCCCTGCTGCCAGGCGTGTCATGGGCGGACGAACACCAAACCAGGCGCAGATTTTTTCGCACAAAGCCCCCATCGACCAGGCCACCCTGAACGGAAGGTTCCCCATAGTTTTTTTTCCGACCCAGCCGCCGACCGTGTTCAGATACTCTTTCCAGGTGATTGGATATTCATCACGGAACAGAAAGGTTTTGCTGGCACCGTTTTTGGATTCTGCTGCCAGTATGGTACCGTCTACCAGGTTGTCGATATAAACAAAGGAACATGGATTCTTTCCGCCATTAATTAGCGGGAACGGTCCCCGATGAAACGCATCGAGAATTTCGTTTATCCAGACACTCCCCGGCCCGATGACATTAGCAGGCCGAATGATGGTATAGGGAATGTTTTGTTGTTTGCAGGTATTCATTACCAGATCTTCAGCAACGATTTTGGTATCGCAGTACGGAATACCGCATTCAACGCGCTCGCTTTCCTCGTTAAGGTCCACCAGATTCTTTCCGAATCCGAATGCTGCAATTGATGAGAAATAAACAAAACGGGATACATTTTCATCCGTCTCTGCCAGAAGATTTCTCGTTCCGTCGACCATAATGGTTTCAAACTGTTCCTTAGTCCCCCAGTCAAGGGTCCGTGTCGCTAGATGGAAGATAATATCAATATCGTCTGCGATGCCTTTTAAGGAGTCCGGTT
>JAQYVU010000154.1 GCA_030145385.1 Desulfococcaceae bacterium | reverse complement strand
TTAAAAATATAATCATTCATCAAAAGGTTCAAGAGAAGAAAAAAGGATAGATCTTCATTTCAAGTCTTGAAAGGGGTTACGCATGTCTATTTTTTCACCAATAAAAAGATTGTTCTTTGCAGGGTTGTTTCGACTAATAAAACCATCCGTTGGAGGATCTTGAGCCAGCGCTTCAAAAGACGCGGCCGGGCGCTGTGAAATATCTTCAAAAAAAAATCAAAAAATTCTTGAAAAGTAAGTCATACAATATATTGATTTCTGGGTTTGTAATTTTTTTGTAATAAACTTTGACTAGCTATTGAATTCTTTAATGGTGGGATGATTTTTGATGGTGAACGCTTCTATGGTTTTCCGCGAAATTTTTGTGCTATAAAGACATCTTTGTTTTGATGAAATAGCAGATTAATTGGTTCAAAAACCGCCTTCAAAAGCCTCCTATTTTAAGCCCTAAGAAGAAACGGTTTTTCCAAAATAAGATAGTCTCTTTTATATCCATTGTTTATTGTTGCATTGTTACGGCTGAAAATAACACTTATCAGCCGTAAGAGAATAGGGGCCATGGGAAAAGAAAAGGTTTTTGTGCCTGACTTCTTTTGGAGACCCGAAAAGCTATTGAATGCTTCAATATGAAATCGGCTTTTTCAGTGAACACTATGTCAGAACAGATACAAAAAGGCAGGTCACATGATTCAGAATGGACCTGCCTTTGTTTTATGTTAAATTGAAAAATTTATTGAATCTTTACAACTCGTTTCAGTCTTTATGATATTTGACGGCGTCTCATCATCCAGAAGGCTGCCCCTGAAAGGATTAGCGACATTACGATCGTTCCCCATTCATTGATGGTGGGAATAGATGCGGCCGATGCCTCCGATACCTCCACTGTAAAAGAGCATGAGTCGGAAACGATTCCGTCATCAACCGTAACCTGAACCGAGTAATTGCCCGAACTGTTATAAGTGTGGCTTCGGGGTATTATGGTACCTGCGCTGCTCATGGTAAAATTAGTATCTGCTGTGCCATCCCCCCAAACCACATTTATGTCCCAGGTGTCTCCGGTGTCTTCGTCACTAAAGCTGCCAAGGTTGAAAGGTTGCTCGCCCCCTGCATCGGCCGTCTGGCTATCAGCACAAGAAATGATTTCCGGGGCATCGTTTTGTGCAAAGTTTGCGTAATATATTAAATTTTCACTACTTCCTACAATGAAATCCCAAGGATTATCAGTTGATTCTATGGTCCCTCCTTCCGTCACCGACCAATTCACGAAGGCATAACCATCAGCGGGGAATGCCGTTGCCCGAACGCTTCCTGTGACCGAGCCTGCACCTATATAGGTGAAAGGACCAAGCTGTGTGTTATTATAATCCATTTGTATCATGCCCCCGTTAGGCGGATTCACGGATAGTATTAAAGACCCGGCATACGCAGAACTCGCGAAAATTAAAAATGCTGTAACAGTTAGCGCTGTTAATGAAAGCAGCCTTCTTTTCATAAAATCATTCTCCTTCTTAATAAGATGTATCCATGTAGTAGTGATTACCGATGGCAATCAGATTTTTTCCAAAACATTCGTTGCCATGTGCCACAAGAAGTCGTTAAATCGCTATTAGGAATCTGCTACTTTGCACAGCACTATGAAGAAGTGCCAAAAATTCAATCCTTCTCCTCGCCTTGTTTCTTATTTTTAAAAATAAGAACTTGCTTTTCGTGACACAACGTATCTCAAGAATCAGCTTGTATGTCAAGTTTTAACAGGCCCTTTATGTTGTAGAGGATTTGTCGGTGGGTTCTTGTGTAGTGGGGCCATTCTTGACAATTGTTAACGGCAATAAACGTTGTTGACAAATTATACAAACCGACAGTATTGCAGATATTCTCTGAGGCGCGGACTATCGATAACTTTACGTAACGGTACTTGTTTTTTTAAATATTAAATATTCCATATCTTGCGGTAATGAAATACTCAAAAGTTGTGATTTCTGCCACACACAGCAGATTTTAAAAAACCTGTGAAGAGAATAGTATCATGCAATAGGGGTTGGAATTCAAAAGCAAAGTTCATAGACTGATGTATTTAAAAGTCCAGTCCTGACGGCTTTAAAAATTTCAGCCGGGTGTGCTTCACTGATCCGGATTCCTTCGGCAGTATCCGGCAGCGTTTGAAATATTCTGTCGCCCCAAGGAGTTTTTCAAAAACCTGTTGGTCCGTGCCGGGCTCAAATCCAATGCAGGCGACATCGGGTAAAATGTCAGGAAGCGCAGGCCGTCTGCCATATTTTCTGAAGGGCTTTTCGCCACTTCCGATTTTCAAAGGCCTTTCCGCGCCAGCGGGCGCCTTTTTTCATGGATGTTTCCAACGCCAGCCAGCCGTTGACATAATCAAATGTTTCCCATTGATCACCTGCTTTATAGATGTACTCCGGATGCCCGGCTGCAATAATAATCCGGCCGCCTTTATCACGGTTAAACTGTTTCCAGTGCGCTCCGGCATAAAAAACAAACTCAATATCACGAAAATTCAAAAGTGCCCGGGTTCCGGCATCATAATCAAATGATTGCCATTCGATTCCTGCATAGTAGATAAATCGTGGAGATTTTAACCGGATCAGCGCGTCAAGCGCTTTGGCATCATCAAATGTTTTCCACGATCTGCCGGCCCTGAATATATAATCCGGATCACCCAGATCAATTAACGCATCGATTCCCTTGGCAAAGTCAAAAACAGACCAGTAGACGCCGGCTTTATATATATAGTCCTTGGCCTGCTGTTTGATAAAACAATCCAGGGCTTTTTCATAATCAAATTTTTCTGCCTGTTGTTCAGCCTGCCACATCGCCGCTGCTGGCTGTTGATCCATATTTTTCATAACAATATTTCCTCAGTCTATTGCGACTACCCGGCCAAACGGCGGTTTCATGCTCTTGCTGCATTCCGGGGGAAGCGCCCACAATGTATGCCGGTAGGGTGTTAAACGATCCATATCATAAACTTCACCATCGGTAATAACAATCAGCGGTTGTTTTTTATCCTTCATAAAGGTATCAAACAGGGGCCCGAAAAAAGTGGCTGCATTAGCCGCAGTCTTTATATAGCGCCAGTCGCCCCTGCGATACAAATACTTATCAGACGTCTCTTTTGAAGCGATAAATGTATCTCCGCTTTTTTGGGGAACAAATACCGCTTCGTCAATGCAGATCAGATGAACCGCATAGCGCCCCAGAAGTGATTCAATCACCCCGAAAGCCCTTTCGATTGTTTCCGGTTTTGCCAGCATTGACCCTGAAACGTCTACGGCCACCGTAAGTGAAGGCTGCCTTCTGTAGAAACGTCCCGGGGCATAGATTCCCTCGCCGAAATAGCGCCGGTTAAACCGTCTGGCGGAAAAATCCCAGTCATCACCGCAAAGGACCTGATTTAAAAACCGTTTGACCACCTTATTAAAATTTTTGATTTTAGCCGGTCGTATCCGGCTGATCAAAGATGAGATTTCCTGATAAAGTCTTTCCGCCCGACTGTTTTCATCTCTTTCTGCAAAGCTGATAATTCTTTTTTTCAACGCATCGATGGTGTCATCCAGCGTTTTTTCCCTGAAAAAATGAACACCTGCCGGAAGCTCTCGGTCCGAAGCGCTTTTAAATATCACGCCGTCCGAATCATTAAAAAAGTCGGCAATGATTTCATCATTAACCGGCTTTTGCCTGAAGGAAAAATCAGGCACCTCAAATCGAGAGTCGATGCGGTAATTGTTTTGTGATTTGTCGGTTACATGGGTTATCTTCTCCTCTTGGTTTGCTTCCAGCCACTCATAAACTTCTTCCCAGGTCGCATCATACCTGCCGTTGCTTTCAGCATAAAATCTGTCCGGCACCAGGGGGAGGCCGTTGGGCAGAATCACTTCCGGCTCATCTCTTAAATCCCGGCCGGCCCTGGAAAAAAACCGGGCTCTGTTTTCAAGTATATAGGAGTTAATCACCATGTCCTGTGCAAGATTCTGAAGCAGAACATCTTTACCGGGCGTGACCCGGTGGTTGTGATTCAGCATCACATGCATCATCTCATGGGCGAGAAGGCCTGTGAGTTCATCAAGACTAAATGCATCCGGAAAGGCATCATTATATCGCAATACAAAACCGGCTTCAGTTGCTGCGAGTGAAAGTGTCGGGACGGTTTCATCTGCTTCAAAATTCACAGACTGGTAAAAGTAGGATGTAAATCTGCTTTTCACCCAGAGTTCGGAAAGCACGGTTTCCCATTTGGCGTGCACTGGTGAGAATTCCCTCTTTTAAGATTTTATAAACTCATAAAAAACTTTCATGATGATGAATTTACACTGTATCTAAAAATAACTCCAAACGTAGGCCGGGTTTCTTACCCGGCAACAAGCAGGCGTCATATGTCGGGAATAGAATCCCGACCTTGTATGTTGTGGAGCATAGTTGAATTGTCTTGTGCGATACGGTAAATTGTTTCGAGGTTTTTACAGATGTCAGCCCCGACCAGCGGCTGCAGCCGCTGGTCGGGGCGCGGCGGCGAGACCGTCCCGACCTTGGGTTTCGAACCCGCTCGTAGCCTGATCCGTCGCCGCTTTATAATAAACCCGAACAGTCGCCTGGGCGCCAAAATGAGCCCGCATATGCAAGGAAGGGATAAAATTATGAATAGTTGTATTGGCATTGATATCTCCAAAAACTCTTTTGATGTTCACCGTCTGGCCGATGGTTCCGACCAACATATTGATTACACTAACAAAAATATTCGTGATATTGTCAAGCGATTCCTCTCGGAAGCGCCTCAACGCATCGTCATGGAAGCCACAGGCGGTTATGAGATTCCCTTGGCCACAGAACTTTTCGCTGCCGGACTCTCGGTCTCCATCGTCAACCCCAAACGTATCCGGGATTTCGCGAAAGCGATCGGACAGACCGCAAAAACCGATAAAATTGACGCCCGTATTATTGCCCGGTTCGGCGCGACACTGCAACCGCCGCCGTCCGATGCTCTCGATAAAAATGCCTTCAAAATCAGGGCCTTAACAGCAAGAAAGCGCCAGTTGATAAACATGCGGACTGCGGAAAAAAACCGTACCGAACACGCCCGGGACGATTTTACAGCCCGGAGCATTCAGACCGTCATCGACACCCTGAATGCCCAGATTGATGCGCTTGAAGAGGAGATACGCACTGTGATCTCCACCTCGCCGGAGTTGAAACGAAAATCTGAAATCATTCAGTCTGTTCCGGGCATCGGAGAAAATACCGCCTCTGCCCTGGTGGTCAATATGCCGGAACTCGGTGCCCTGAACGGAAAACAGGCTGCTGCTCTGACCGGAACGGCTCCGATCAACCGGGACAGCGGGCGGTTCCGGGGGAAACGGATGACCGGCGGAGGACGTTGCGAAGTCAGGAAGACTCTATACATGCCGACACTCGCTGCGATCCGTCACAACCCGGTCATACGTTCATATTATCAGCGCCTTCTCGCCGCCGGCAAAAAAAAGATGGTGGCGGTGGTGGCCTGTATGAGAAAAATCATTGTTACCGTCAACTCCATGCTTGCAAAAAATGAAGCTTGGAACCCGAATTTTGCTTGATTTTTAACACAGTCGCTACATTTTGGCCATAGCCGTGAATGAGTTTCTTAGAAGTCAATTTCTGATGGCTAAGCCAAAAGTTCCAAATACAACGCAGTAGATTGGGCTTTTAGCGACGCCATCAGGATTCGAGAAGTTTTGAAAGACGCTCTTTCAGGTCATCTCTCAGGGCGTCATCGTTCATGGTTTTTAACGCTTTGGGTATTTCCGTAAAAATGCCGCATTCCTTGATCAGGAAATAGAAAAAAGAAATTGAAATATCCGATCGGGAACAGCCGACAAAAGTCAGAAAATTAGCCAGCTTTTCAAGGCTGTGGTCAGGAAGAGGTCCGTTTGCGGCCTCCTTTGCTTGTCTTATCATGGAAAGTGCGCCGGCCAGCGCCCATAAAAGATCCTCTGACGGCACTTTATTGTTCCTCAGTCGTGCCAGTCCTTCAGGGCTGCCAGAAACAATATCAGCAGATGTCAGGGCTCTGGGTGTTGTATGCTGAAGTATAAAATCCCTTGCCGCAACCTTTCCGGTAAGGGATGTGATCACCTTTTCCAGTGAATTACCGGCATGTTCCTTTAAATACGATGCCAGTGCATTTCCGTCTTTTAAGCCGTAGGCGTGTTTGATGGCATTTGAAACCTGGTGCCATCCTCTGGGGTTCGGATATACATTCTTTTCATCCCAGAGTTTTTCAGGAAAAAGTGAAATATAGCTGATGACCGCCGGATGGATATCTTCAGCAACCGCCCACCCGAGCCATTCCCCGACATCCGGCTTTAAGTGAAATATTGCCAGGCGAGCATCTAACGCCGAGTCATCAAATTCTGTAATGGTTGTATGATCGGCCTCGCCCAGGTTTCCGGAAAGGACAACACCGGTATTCTCAGGCAGTTTATGTTCACCGCATATTTTTTCCGTAATGATCTGAAACAGGGTCTGAATCACTGTCGGGTGCGCTCTGTTTGACTCATCCAGAAACCAGAGGATACCGTTGTGGCCTTCCGGAACGGTTTCTGCCGGAATGAACCTGGGGCGATAATACAGCATCTGTCTGTCTGAATGGTCCGGCACCGGGTAGCCGCCAAGATCAATATTTTCCTTAAACGCTAAGCGTGTATCAATAAACTGAAAATTTTTGGCGGCAGCCACCTGTCTGACAATGGCGGATTTACCGGTTCCCGGATGCCCGACAATTTTAATGGCATAGTTGAGCTGCGACCCTGCATCCAGATATTTGTCAAGAATGTCTTCCAGCTGGCTGATGCTGATTTCTACCGGTTCTTTTATCATAACCTAAATGGCGTCGTTAAAAATCCCATCTGCTGCGTTGCATCGGTTTTTCAGCTTTTCAATATACGACTTGTATTATTTCAATTCTGAAAAATCACTACGCCTTGCATATGAAATTTTTAACTTCGCCAACCCCATTCTTTTTAATGTTTGATCAAACCATAGTAACTTTTAAAAGATTTCCTCAAAATAAAAAAGGCAGGATTTAATAAATCCTGCCTTCATTATTATAAATAAATTACTTTTTGTAAATTACGGATTCATTGTATAGGCATCAACCAGTGAATAAACATGCTTGTTGAGCACTTTTTCAAACCGTTCCATGTCGGCATTCGGTCGTTTAATCATCTTCAGGCATGCGGCCTGCTGTTTTTCATTTGTTGAGGGTTTGCTGTTCAGTTCGAGGCCGTAAGCGGCAAAATCACGAACCATGAAATCAAAAATCTGGTCCAGCAGGTCATCATCAATATTTTCCATTGCCGCACTTTCGATGATCAGCTGGCCGTAAGCAATGATGGTGAAGATTTCACCCACACACAGGAGGAAATCAAAATCATTCATCATCTGTTCGCCAAGTTCCATTCCGGATACCATCAGGAACTCTTCATATGCCTTAATTTGTTCCTTGAAAATTTCAATGTTCGGTGTGTTTTTGGTGGCATATGTTTTGCGGAAATCATGGAACTGGGTTTTGGCATAACCGCGGGTTTTTCCCTGTTTGAACAGATATTCATCATTTTCATCGCCGTTGAGTCTGCCAATTTCCGGAAACTCTTTGGGGTTGAACATATAGCTGGGGATCAGCTTGGCAATCAGCGCCATGTTGACATGACGGGTGCCTTCCAGTTTCGGGAATCCTCTGAGTTCCGTAACCGCCTGGCTGAAGTAATTGTCTTTTTCAAAACCCTTGGCCGCAATAACATCCCAGAGCAGCTCGTGAACCACTTCACCCTGGATGGCAACCTTCATTTTCATGATCGGGTTAAACAACAGATAGCGTTTGTCGTCTTCGGAAGCCGCTCTCATATAATCCGTGGCGCGGAGACCGAACAGTTTCATGGCTGCCAGGCGTGCGTAAGAGTCAACAAACAGGCGTTTTACATGGGGAAAATCCGTAACATTTTTTCCGTACAGGTTTCGATGGGCGGCATGGTTTAAAGATTCATACAGCGAATGGGTGACAATACCGATGGCACCGGAACCGATGTTGAATTTGCAGATGTTAATGGTGTTGAGCATGTCGTCCCAGGCTTTTGAACCACGGGAGGTAATATCAGCATCTGTAATCGGATAATCGTGCAGGGCAAATTCAGAGACATAGTTCTGGGCATGAATGACATTCTGAACACATTCATATTTTTCATGATCTGAATCAACAACAAAGAAGACGTATTCATCCGTATCCGCAATTTTACCGAATACCGTGACGATGCCGGCCTTGTTACCGTTACCGATATAATATTTGGTTCCACGGGCAAGATAGGTTCCGTCTGCCTGCGGATACAGTTTCATATCCGATGAATAAATATCTGCACCATGCTCTTTTTCAGACAGACCAAACGCGCAAAGCGGATTCTCTTTCAGCTTTTCAGCGCACTTGTGCTTCATCTCTTCATTATCCCCCAGGAAAACGGGATCAAGGCCTAATGTAGAAACATGATAGGTATACCAGTAAGCACATCCGTAAAATCCGCAGATTTCAGAAAATTCAAACATTTTGTATGTGCTGTAATACTGATCATCCGGTCCGTAGCCTTTTGGAAGAAAAAGTGTTTCAAAAATACGTTCTTTTTTTACAAATTCGGTAAAATCATCTGTAAATTCTGCCGCAAACGTATCTTCCTTCATTTTTTTCATGCCCTTGTTTTCAAAAAATTCAATGGTTTTGAGCATGATATCTTTGGACCGTTCGTCCGGGTAATTTCTGTCCTGATATTTTTTGGGGTTTAATAATAGCATGGGCTTCTCCTTATTAAAAATTTATCTTATATTCAATTGATTACAAAATAATTCAAATTTAGTTAGTGTACATACTATGCAAGAAATAAAAAAACAAATCTTTTTTTCAGTCTCGATAAAATTGTATTTTATATCAGTTCATTATGTTGGATTGGGGTTGTTTAGTGGAATGCGCTATAAGGCGTAATCGTTTTTATTGACCTGTTCGGAATTAACAAGAGCCGGAGCAGTTCAGGAACAAGGCATTTCAGTCTGAAGACGTAGTTACTTTACTTCGATGGCTGAATAACGCAGTTCCTGGGCTGCTCCGGCTCTTGTTAGAGGTAATGGGCCATCTTCATCATGAGCTGATGCTTCTGCATCCCGCCGGGCATGCTGTCCTTTAACCGGCCGTTATCAAAAATAAAAATAAACGGCACACTTAAAATTTTGTATTTGGCGGCCAGTATTTTATTCTGGTCAATGTTTACCTTGCCGACCCGGACCTTTGTTTT
>JAQYVU010000032.1 GCA_030145385.1 Desulfococcaceae bacterium | reverse complement strand
GTGATATCCGGAAAATGAAAAATCACACCCTTCATAGGTGCTTGCCATCCTGGCGCCATACCCGAAATTTTTGCTGTTGGCGTCCATGGGGTTTGCATCGCCGAAAATCAATGGATAGGAGTCTTCGACCATTTTGACCGCCCAGTAGTTACCGGTTTCAGGAAACGCTGCTGCCGTATGAATCGGAACAAAAACGGTCTCCACAGTGAAATCTTCGAAAAAAAACAGGCTGGATATGGCTGGTACACCCAGTGCGACCTGGTCCTGGTCTTTAAACAACAGTTCCCTTAAATCACTGGGATTAAAATAGGATGTGGAATTTAAAAAATCAGCGGTCCCCCACCCGAAAATCTGGTTGCCGATCCGCAGCCGGAATTTCTCGCGGGACCAGTTGTAATAAAGCTCCCGGAATATTATCTCGCTTGAATCACTGGATATGCTAAGATTTCGGTAGGTTTTGCTTGAAGATGAATATATATAGTCATCGCCAATTGTGTCATTTATAAAGGTGGGGAAAAAATAGAAACCGGTTAATGAAAACAAATAATCGTCTGATGAGCCGTATCGGAACTCGAAAAGTGCGCTGAGTTCATCTTTTTTCCACGCATCTTCAAGATGCAGTTCCCGGTCGGTTTGAATAATATTTTTAAACGCAGTCTCAAACCGCCAGGTAAATGGAGAGGAAGCCGATTCACTGTCATCGTCTTCATCGAATTCATCATCCCAGTCATCTTCCAACTCCCAGGATTCTTCTTCACTGCTGCCTTCGTCAAAATCATCAAATGATTCTGATTCTTCAATGCCGTCTTCTTCAAACGCTTCAAATGGCTCTGACTCTTCAGTACTGGCTGCGTCGAACTCATCAAATGATTCTGATTCTGAAATGCTGTCATCTGCGAACACAGCAGACGGTGTTTCCAGCAAACCACTTCCGGAAACTGCACACCAGACAGCTATCAGGGCACATAACTGAAGGAGGCCAATCACTTTTGCATATAATAATCGTAATAGTTGTGTGGGCAAAATCGATCCCGCCATAGAAAGTGGTATTGAACTCTTTATCTTAGCGCTTCCTTGCGAAACTTCGCACTGTCAATATCGATATTATATTTTAAACCTTTTAAAATCAGCTCGGTCTTGCCTTTACCATTTGCCAGTTCCATTTTTATTTTATAGGGAGTCAGTATACCATCAATTTCTTTTATTTGATAGTTTTCTAAAAACTTAAGAAATTTTCCTTTTTTAAAAAAATCAACACGGACCACAAAATAATCAGATTTGCGAACATAGAAAGCCACTTTATCATATACTTTCTCGCCGACCTGCTTGACCCCTTCCACCTTATAGCAATCCGCATCCACGGCTTTTTCTTCGCCCATCAGTTTATAGGCGTAATCATCAATATCAATGGATGTCAGATCTTCATAATAAAAGTGAGAATTCACAAAGGGTTTATCTCTTCCTGAAGAGACAATCCGTTTCACTTTCCCTGAAGATAATCTCAGCCACTGGTCATCATCCTTGTCTTTATGAGAATGGGTGAGCAGTTTAATTTGCGTGGGCCGGGTAAACGAAATCAATGCCTTGTCTTCATCGTTTTCAAACTTCTTCATCTGAAGAATGAATTCTTTTTCCTGAGCCTTTCCGCCCTTGTGGATCAGCATTAAAATTTTACTTTTCGCAGTATCCGGTTGTGTTAACGCATCACTTTTCTCCATGATCTCGCGACCGGTTAATGCATATAGCGGGTGACACATCATTAAAACCAGCAAACAGGCAAAACCAATTTTTACTCTCATTCAAAAACCCTCCTTATCAATAATGCTGACGGATGAAGACAATTATATTTTGTGACATCCGCGTATTTAAATGTCCAGACTAACCGTTTTGCGAATAACAGCACCTTGCATTAAGCCATCGTTTTAACCAATTTGACTTTGGTCAATTTGATCGCACAAGGTAAAACAAGAAGCGCACCGATTGTGGTTGCCACCATTGTAATTATCATTAACACACCAAACAGGATCAGCGGCTTAAATGTTGACAGTCCCATTACTGAAAATCCGAATATCAACGCCATGGACGTAAACAGAATCGCCTTTCCGGCAACTTCCAAGGTATGCTGAATGGCTGTGTTGATATCTTCTCCTAAATTACGATAATACCGGAATGTATTTAAAAAATGAATAGTGTCATCCACACCGATGCCGATGGTGATCGTGGCAATGGTGGACGTTGCCACATCAAGGTAGATACCAAACCACCCCATAATCCCGAAATTAAAGATCACCGCAACACTCATCGGTATCAGCGAAAGCAAACCGGCCTTGAAATCTTTTAACAGAATAAGAATCATAATTCCAATGACCACCAGTGTTAACAACAGGCTATTGATCTGACCGTCTACAATATAACCGGCACTTTGAACCATAAGGGAGGGATGGCCAGTGATCTTAAAAGAATAACCGGGAGGAAGTGTCTGATCCAGATGTTCGGATATCTTCTTGAAAATATGTTCCATACCGAATGTTCCGAGCAGCGTATCCCCATTTTCGCCCAACCTGGCCAGTAAATTACACGCCGAAAATTCCGTATCCACATAAGGTTCAAACTGGTCTATCCGGCCGTCGGAGTTATCATCATCATCGGAATATATTTCCAGATAATCCGCTATATCCATATTGCAGGCCGGGTTTGAAAAACATGTCGGATCATCATTATTCATGGCCATATTCATGGTTTTTAAAAAATCAGGAAAAGCATCGGTTCTTCCAATGCACAAATCTTTATTTTCTTCCGCTACCAGCCATGTGCGAAAATCAGATACTGTCTTCAAATATTCGGTACACTTAACACCGTCCGGTTTTCCAGAGTCGATGATAATATTAAATCCCCATCGGCCGCCATACTTGTCACTGATCATTTTCGCACTGGTGCGAATGTAATTATCTTTTTTAAAATTTCTTAATAATTCCGTATCCACCTGTATTTTCAGCAATCCGATAAAGGAAACAACTAATAAAACCAGTACAACAGCCAGGACCTTTTTATAATGATGAATTGCGCCGACTGACATCAGGTGGATAATTCGATCAATCACCGGAGAGCTGCCCCCGGTTCTATTGCTGAACCTGGCCCCGCCTGCTTTATGCGGCATCAATTTGAGGGCGGCCGGTATGACTGACGAAGAAATCAGTACGGCAAACATTATACCAATTGCTGAAAAAAGCCCCCATTCGCTGATAGCTGATATCTCATGGGTTGCCAGTGTCATAAAAGCCACAAACGTTGTCAGACCAGTCAGCAAAACAGTGACCGAAATATGTCCCATGGCATGCTGCAGGCCGTCTGTTTTTCCTTCTCTTGTTATCAGATTATAATCCGCATAATACTGATTGAGGATATGAATGGCATACGAACTGCCCACAGCGATCATTAAAACAGGAATGGATGTGCCCACTGTCGTGATTTTAACCCCCAGATGCCCCATCAAGCCGAGAATCCATAATGTTGCCATTGACAACGTCACAAAAGGAAGGATAACACCTCTTATCGACTTGAAATTGATAAAGAAAATAATAACAACAACAAGCATCACCAGCGGTATCAGCCGGGATAAATCCTGTTGCATATAGTTATTGATCCAGATGTAGATCAGCGGCTGGCCCTGGGAGATTATGTTTAATTCGTCATGGCTGTTAACAATTTCAAGAATTTCTCTGGCAATGGGATCGGAATTGGACATATCCTTAAAACGGATAACGATCCCAAGGTTTGTAATCTTACCGTTGGCATCTGAGACGTAAATTCCCTGTTCGAAAACCGGATTACGCCGTAATTTTGCAATAAATGCTTGAAATTCTTCAAGGGTCTTTGGCAGGATTCGATTACCGGCAGAATCTGTCTCAATCAGCTCAATGGTTTCCAGCGCATCATCTTCACCGGTAATGTCTTTGGCAGTCAACGGTGAAATAATATCATCGATCATTTCACCTGATTTCAACTCATTTGCCGTCATGACAGCAGACTTTAATTTTCTTTTGACACGGTTACTTAACCGGCCGGAGTCGTCACTGATGATTTCAAACTTGCGGGCGAGTAATCGTTTAAATGCCGGATCATCGATGAAATGATTCAATAATGCTTCACCGGTAATGGTCGGGTCTGCCAGCAACCGATCCAGCTGTGCGATTCTCTGCAGTTCCCGCTTTGCATTAAAGTCCTCAAATTCTTCCAGATCGATTATCAGGTCGTTGATACGCCTGAACGTCTCATATTGCAGTAAATTCCTATCTGTTATATCTAAAATAACAAAGGTATCACAATCACCATAAATCTCTTTTGCCCTATTATAATTTTCGTATTCGATATCCGAGGTCGGTAAAAATGAAGTGATGGTTGTATCAAATTGCAGATGAAGCATACCGGAAGCCAATATGACCGACATAATCGAAAAAACAACCAGCACCCAAACCGGCCGTTTTAAGACAAAACGAATATATCGATCCATTAAAAACCTCTCTTAAAAAATCATACTTTTCATTACAACTGATATGTCAGTCATTTTATGATCAAAAAAACCGCAAAAAGGAAGCATCTGTTGTGTTATGACAAATACTCTCCACTGATTCTCATAAAATAAAAACAAACAGATACACAGCGCAACAAAAGAACCAGACTTGTTCAGTCAGCACAATCAATGGCAATAGGATATGCGACTCTTCTGAACGCCATTCCAGTTATCTCTTTCCCATTCAGAATACAAAATCATACATAATATCAGGCTAATATACCATTGTTTTTTTTCTTGATTGGCACCTTAGTTTTTCTTTACAAAAAGCGGGATAAGTGTTTTGACCCGGCTGTAGGCTGGTGTTTCCTGATCCTGAACCAGTCTGATTTTAGTCAACTTAATTGCAGCAGGCAAGACAACAAGCGCACCCATGGTGGTTGCCACCATGGTTACGGCCATTAAGAGGCCGAAAAGCATCAATGGTTTAAACGTTGACAACTCCAGCACGGAAAAACCAAAAATCAAGGCAAGAGACGTAAAAATAATTGCTTTGCCGGCAACCTGCAGGGTCTTTTCAATGGAAGTATCCACATCAAACCCCTCTTTACGGTAATAACGGAAGGTGTTTAAAAAATGAATGGTATCATCCACACCGATACCGATGGTAATCGCTGCAATAATTGACGTGGCAATATCTAAATGGATGCCGAACCACCCCATGATCCCGAAATTGATAATAACCGCAACGCTCATGGGTATCAGCGAGAGAACAGCTGCCCGAATATCTTTGAGTAGCAGGAGAACCACCATACCGACCACCAGCAATGTTAATAGCAGGCTCTGCACCTGGCCATTGACAATGTAATCCACACTTTTAATCAGCATGAGGGGATACCCCGTGATTTTATAAGTATACTCCGCAGGCAGGGTTGCTGAAAGATGTTCTGAAATACGCTTTAAGATATGCTTCAAGCCGGCCGTTCCCAGCAAGCCATCACCATTCTGACCCAATCGGGTCATGACATTGCACGTTCGGAAATCAGGATCGATATAGGCTTCAAAACTATCCACCCGGCCGTCAGAGTTTTCATCTTCACCCGCATAAATCTCAAAATAATCCAGGATATCCATATCCGAGTCCGGGACTTTAAAAAAGGCAGGATCATCGTTGTTCATTGCCATGTGCATGGTTTTGATAAAATCCGGAAACGCATCGGTTCTTCCAATGCATAAATCGCTGTTTTCTCCACACGCAGCCCAGTTTCTGAAATCGGATACGGATTTTAAGTAATGGGCATTCTTAACGCCATCAGTCTGACCGGAATCGATCAGAACGTTAAACCCCCACCGGCCGCCGAATTTTTCCTCAATCAGCTTGGCGCTGGTTCGAATAAAATTATTCTCTTTAAAATAATACAACAGCTCGGTTTCCACCTTAAGACGAAACATGCCGGCGACAGAAAGAACCATCAAAACCAGAACAACGGCCAAAACTTTTTTATAATGATAAAGCGCGCCGGCAGTCATCCAGCGAATCAGCCGGTCAATGACCGGGGAGTTTAAACCTGTTTTTTCCATGACTCGCCCGTTATCCTTTTTATGCGGCATCAGCTTCAGACCTGCAGGAATAATTGTAGAAGAAATCAGCACGGCAAAAACAATGCCCAGAGCTGAAAAAATCCCCCACTCCCGGATCGCTGAAAGTTCATGGGTTGCAAGGGTTAAAAACGCCACGAATGTGGTCAAGCCGGTCAGCAATACGGTGACGGATATATGGCCCATGGCATGGGCAAGCCCCTCTGTTTTGCCTTTTTCACTGATAAAATTATAATCTGCATAATACTGATTGAGTATGTGAATGGCGTAAGAGCTGCCCACTGCAATCATTAAAATGGGAATCGAAATGCCTACGGTGGTTATTTTTATACCCAGATGTCCCATCAACCCGAGAATCCATAAGGTTGCCATGGACAATGTGATAAAAGGCAGGACAACTCCACGTACGGATTTAAAATTAATAAAAAATATAATGATCGCCACCAGCATCACCAGCGGCACCAGCCGCAGCAGGTCCTGCTGCATAAAATTATTAATCCAGATCAACACCACCGGTTCGCCCTGGGGAACAATTTCCAGCGCATCATTAAACTCTACAATGTCGAGGATTTCCCGGGCAATAGGGTCTGAATTCGAAATATCATGAAACCGGATAATGACGCCCAAATCCGTGATGTTGCCGGTCTCATCAGTTGCAAAAATCCCCTTTTCAAATGCCGGATTACGCCGCAAATTTTTAATAAATGTCAGGAATTCAGCATCGGATTTTGGCAGGATACGATTTCCGTCATCATCGATCTTAACCAGTTCAATGGTTTCCAGCATATCATCTTCACCGACAATATCTTTCATTGTAATCGGTGACAGAATTTCATTGATCATCTTTTTGGCTTTAAGATGATTGGCAGCTTCAACAAGCGAAATTATTTTGCGTTTTTCTCTGGGTTTTAACGGACTATCAAGTTCTGTGACCTTTTCGATTTTTCTGTTCAGCAAACGAGAAAAACCCGGGTCCTGCTGAAATGTCGCGACCACCTGGCTCCCGGTGACAGTCCCGGAAATAAAAAGTTGATTGAGCTGATCCATTCTCGATTTTTCAAGAATCGGATCAAACTCTTCAAACTCTTCAATATCGATGATCAGATTATTTATTTTTTCAAAGGTATCCGGATGAAACAGATTATTATCCGTAACAGAAAGAATGACAAACGCATCACACCCGCCGTAGATTTCCTTGACTCGGTCATAATACTTATACTCCGGGTCAGATGTGGGCAGTAGTGTAGAAATGGTCGTGTCAAACTGCAGCTTCGTCATCCCGGATCCCAGAATGACCGTTACAATAAAAAAAGCCAACAGCATAATCACCGGTCTTTTCAAGACGAATCTAATGTATCGATCCATTTCCAACCTCTAAAAAAAGAATTAATATGTTTTTAAAAAAATTTTACTCGAAAATTCACGACTGATGCGTCAGTCACCAGATGACCAAAAAAAAGTTCAAAAAATTATTTATCAATTTATAATGACGACGGATTCATCACCACAGGGCCTGTTACCCCTTTCAAGCAAGAGGATTGATGGCAGCTTGGCGTATGACTGACATATCAGTCATACGCCAAGCAAAAAAAACGCCATCATTTTCCGCACTTATTTTAACCGTTCCCTGCTTCATAAAAATTTCTTTCTATTTTGAATAATTGACTTTTACGTCAACCTGTATATAATTCAACAACATTAAAAAGCAAAATGACTGATACGTCAGTCATGCGAATAAAACCATGGCCAGTCTCAAAATGCAAGAAAAAAATTTAATTCCCAATTTAATTACAGATGATTAATAAAAATCCTGCAGGAGCAATCAACTATGATGAATAGGTATCTGACCCTGATCTTAAAACGCCCGTTCATCCCGATCCTTGGCCTGATCGTAATCACCGCCTATCTTGCGCTGGGCATTTTAAAAATTCAGCTGGACAGCTCCATTGAATCCTTTATGCCCAAACATGATGCCGAATACATCGAATACTCCGAAATAAAAAAAACGTATGGAGACAATGACCGGTTTGCACAAATATCCGTGGCACACACCAACTTATGGTCTGCTGATGCGCTGAATTCAATAAATGAACTGCTCATAGATATCGAGGAATATGAGGATTTTGACGAAGTTAAAGAAGACCGCCGTCTGAAACAATTTCATACAGCAACCCGTCTTCTGCCCGTCAGCTATGAAAAGATCAAGGATCAATTCAATGCGGATCCGCCCTTTTTAAGATTTCTGAACAGAAAAATCCCTTCAGAAATTCAGAACAAAAACCGTCTGAATGAAAACGATATAAAAACTATTGAGAAACTTATTCTTCATGATCTTGAGCTAAAAAAAAGTAATATCATTGACACCATTTTATCGCCCTTGTCTGCCAAGGATATCAGCGGTGAGGACGACAGCCTTGAAACCTATGATCTGATAGAATGCGAACCGAACGGGCAGCGGGTTATTCCCCAAACAAAAACAGATATTGAAGCATTCAAACAGCGCTTAAAAAAAAATCCGGCGTACAGAAACCGTCTCTATGCAACAGAAAAACTGACCGGAGGCATTACTGATTTTGCAATTCTGATAAAATTTGCCGGCTGCCTTCCCCGGGAAGAAATTGTCTGCGCACTCATGAATATCATCAATGCCTACCCGGAACTGGAAATATACATTTCTGGCGTACCGTATGTGGCAAAAAACTTTAATGACTATATTCAAAAAGATCTGTTCAAAAATGTTCCGCTTATTCTTCTTGTTGTTACTATTATTTTCTATCTGAATTTCAAATCACTGCGAGGCGTTTTTTTGCCCCTTGCCACACTGGGAATGGCGGAAATATGGACAATCGGCCTGATGGGACATCTGGGTTATAAAATCACTTCCGTAGGAATCACCCTCCCGCCGCTTTTAATATCAGTAGGCAGCTCCTATGCAATTCATGTGTTAAACCAGTACTATACAGATTTCGGACTAATCTCGCCGGATAACAGGCGCATCGGCATCAAAACCGCAATGACGCATATATCCGTCACTGTTTTTTTAGCCGGATTCACCACATTTGCCGCTTTCATAACCCTTGTCACCAGCCAGGTGTCTGCCATCCAGGAATGGGCGGTCTTTTCCGCTGTGGGCATCTTGTTTACAGTTTTTATTTCCATCACACTCATTCCCTGCGCCCTGGTAATGCTTCCCCACAAGTTTCCCAAATCCCTGATAGGAAAAAACAAATCCCCCAAACTCACGTTCGTAGACAAGCTTCTGGTTATCACGGCCAAAACCGCTATCCGGCATCCCAAAAAGATTTATGTTGTTGTTGGAATCATCCTTGCCATATCCATTGCCGGGGCCCTCAGATTAAAAGTGGATACGGATATCCTGCATTATTTTAAAGCAGATGACCCGGTCAGACAAAATGTGACCATTGCCGGAGATAAATTCGGCGGAGGATGGGGATTCAGCGTTATTATTGATTCCAATGAACCTGACGGCGTTAAATCACCTGAATTCTTAAACACCATCGAATCAATCAGACAATGGCTGGTGGCCGATGAAAACGCGGACCTGAATATCGGCCGGACCGATGCATTTAATGATTTTATTAAACGGATGCACATGGCCATGAACAACGATGATCCGGACTATTTTAGAATTCCGGAAACCCGGATGGACATCGTTGATTACCTTGAAATCTATTCCGGGGACGATGATGATTCAGACGGCCGCATTGATGAGTTTGAGCCTTTTGTGGATACCGATTTTCAGCAAAGCAATATACTTGCCCGGTTAAGCCATAAAACCGTTGAAAGAATCGGCACAGTGCAAGTCAAAAGGATTCTGAATAAAATCGAACAGCACCTGACAGCAACCCTGCCCGCTGGTTATTCCTTTACCATTACCGGTTACCCGGCTATCGAAGTACAGCTGGCCCATTATGTGGTAACCGGGCAGCTGACAGGCCTGCTTCTATCACTGTTTATTGTCGCCATTGTCATCACTATACTGTTTAGAAAATTCACCGCCGGGCCCCTGGCGCTGATCGATATGGGGGTCACGATTATCATCAATTTCGGAATTATGGGATGGTTTGGGATTCATCTGGATATGGTCACCTCTATTATCGCTTCCATCACCATCGGGATCGGCGTGGACGATACCATCCATTTTCTGAATACCTATCGACATTACAAAAACAAAGGCACCAGTATTTCCGGCACCATCGAAAAAACCATGTATGTTGCCGGCAAAGCCATTGTATTTACATCCCTGGCCCTTACCTGCGGGTTCCTCGTCCTGATAACGTCCAGCTTTCAGCCGATCATCCTGTTCGGCATCCTAATTGCCCTGACCATGGTCAACACGACCGTTGGTTCGATCCTGCTCATACCGTCAGCCATTAAACTGACCGGCATCGAACTGGATTAGCGGTCATTATGATTTGGATTTTTCGATTTTTATCTTAAACTGACGGGTAATTATTTCATTGAGCGGACGGCCGAACAAAAAATCCAGCATCTCGGGTGCAATTTTTCCTTTTTCCGTCACAATGCTTCGCAAATGGAAATCATAATTAATCATTTCCGTAAGAACGGATGCGGCTTCGGCATCCCCTGCCTCCCGTTTATTAACCAGCGTCTGAATTTGATCAAGATCGCATTCAGATTCATGAGTGCTCACAAGGTCTTTTAACCAGTCCGCTTTTTCCAGTACCAGTGACCGTATAAGCCGGTTTTGATCATACAACGCGGCTATTTTATCAGAATTCCAGCATTCCATGTTCCGGCATTCAAACGGCCGGTTTTCATATATCTCACATGATGCGTCCGCGTCATTATAATACATGCAGGCACTGTCATCCGGACGGCTTTTAATTTTGATAATTTCAACCGGCAGGCTGATCAGCCCGCCAGTGACATTATTCCGGGCAAGTTCCCCTTTTCTGATAGTATACAAAGAGGCCAGCGGTATACTGCCGGCATCGAGAATCTCTTGATCTTCATAATGCAGTGCCGGCCCGCCTTTTTTACAGCAGGTACCGCAACGCTGACATTCTGAAAAGTTCTGATTGTTTGAAAAATCCATAAAACACCAATGAATATAGAAAAATAGAGTAAATAAAAAGGAGGCCGCTTGCTTATCAAACGGCCTCCTGTCTCAATTAAACGATCACGACCCCTTAAGCATCAAGTCGTTACTTGGCTTCATCGGGATCCTTACAAACTGCTGCCGGGTCCGCCATCACCTTATATGAAGAATACCGCTGGTTCACTTCTTCTTCAATCTGTACACGAAGTTTTTTGGATTCTTCCGGAAAGGATTTTTCAAGTGATGCAAACCGGTTTTCACCTTTCAAAAACTCCTGAATGGTGCCGTCCGGGTCCTTGGATTCCAGGACAAACGGATTTTTGCCTTCTTTTTCCAGTTCCGGGTTGAATCGGTACAGGGGCCAATAGCCACTGGTCACCGCCAGTTTTTCCTCTTCCTGACTTTTCCCCATCCCTTTTTTAAGACCCTGATTAATACACGGGGCGTAACAAATGATCAGGGACGGTCCCGGGTAACTTTCTGCTTCAAGAAAAGCCTTGAGCATCTGCTGCTTGTTGGCACCCATGGAGACGGATGCCACATACACATACCCGTATGTCATAGCAATCTTGCCCAGATCTTTTTTACCCACCTTTTTACCGGAAGCGGCAAACTTGGCCACGGCACCGGTGGGTGTTGCCTTGGAAGCCTGACCGCCGGTATTTGAATACACTTCCGTATCCATCACCAGGATATTGACGTCTTCGCCGGATGCGATAACATGATCCAGGCCGCCGAAACCGATATCATAGGCCCAGCCGTCACCGCCAAACGCCCAGATGGATTTCTTAACCAGCAGATCAGACATGTCATAAATGGATTCGAGCAGGCTGTCGCCTTCCATCTCTCCGAGCAATGCCTCAATCTGACGACCATATTTTTGGGATGCTTCTGCATTATCCGCCCCATCCAGCCAGGCGGTCATGGCTTCTTTTAATTCTTCCGGGATGTCTGCCGCAACCGCTTCTTTGACCAGATCCTTGAGCTTGTTTCGCTGCTGGGCAAATGAAATGCTCATGCCGTAACCGAATTCTGCGGCATCTTCAAACAGGGAATTACCCCAGGCCGGGCCATGCCCGTCTTTATTAGTGCAATACGGCGTGGTCGGTGCTGATGCGCCCCAGATGGAACTGCAGCCGGTGGCATTGGCAATAATCATCCGTTCGCCGAAAAGCTGGGTCAATACCTTCACGTAAGGAGTTTCACCGCATCCGGCACAGGCACCGGAGAACTCCATCAACGGCTGCTGGAACTGGCTGCCCTTTACGGAATCCCGTTTGACCAGATCATCTCTAATCGGCAGTGTTTCGGAAAATTCCTGGTTGGGAACCTGCTCCGGTGTCTGCGTGGCAATGTGCCGCATCACCAGAGCCGGTTTCTTGGCCGGGCAGATATCCGCACAATTTCCGCATCCCTGGCAATCAAGCGTATTCACCTGGATTCTGAACTTGTATTCCTTGAGATCTTTTCCAATGGCCTGTTTTGTTTCAAATGCTTCAGGGGCTGTGCCGGCTTCATCATCTGTCAGCAGAACCGGCCGGATGCATGCATGGGGGCAGACAAAGGCACACTGGTTACACTGAATACAGTTTTCTGCAACCCACTCCGGAACATTGATCGCCACTCCGCGTTTTTCATATTGTGAGGTTGCCACCGGGAAAACGCCATCCGGTTCAAACGCACTAACCGGCAAAGCATCACCCTTCTGATCCTGCATGGGTTTCATGACATTTTTAACAAAATCAGGAAGATCCGCATCCGCCGCAACGCTCGCTGCATCCGCATCACCCCAGGTAGCCGGCACATCGATCTCTATGAGATTCTCAAGGGTCTGATCCACCGCATCCATATTCATCTGGACGATTTTATCTCCCTTTTTGCCATATGTTTTCTTGATATCCGCTTTCAGAAAAGCAACCGCTTCTTCAAACGGCAGCACCTTGGCCAGGCTGAAAAAAGCTGTCTGCATAATCATATTGATACGTGTGCCAAGGCCCACGGCTTCGGCAATCTTCACCGCATCCACAGTATAGAATTTTAATTTCTTTTCAACAATGGTTTTACGCATGTCAGCCGGCAGTGCGGCTTCCATGTCATCCTGGGTCCAGGGGGAATTCAGCAGAAATGTTCCGCTGTCTTTGATCCCTTCCAGCACATCATAAATTTCCACATAATTCGCTTTGTGACAGGCAACGAAATCTGCGTCACTCACCAGATAGGTCGACTGGATCGGCTGATCCCCGAAGCGCAGATGTGAAACCGTAATACCGCCGGATTTTTTGGAATCATAGGCAAAATAGCCTTGCGCAAACATGTCCGTATTATCGCCGATAATTTTAATCGCGCTTTTGTTGGCGCCAACGGTTCCGTCAGATCCCAGGCCCCAGAACTTGCACTGGACAGTCCCTTCCGGAGAAGTTTCAAATTTGTCATCCAGCGGAAGTGACTGATAGGTAACGTCATCATGAATACCGACTGTAAAATGATTTTTCGCTTTCACGGACCGCATGTTGTCAAAAACCGCCTTGACCATGGCCGGGGTGAATTCCTTGGAACCCAGGCCGTATCTTCCGCCGGTAATCTCAGGCATTTGTCCGAATTCTTTAAATGCAGCACAAACATCCATGTACAGCGGATCACCGATCGCGCCCGGTTCCTTGGTCCGGTCAAGAACCGTGATATGCTCTACTGTGGACGGGATGGCGGCAAGAAAATGATCAATGGAAAACGGCCGATATAACCGGATCTTCACCAGCCCTAAGCGGTCGCCTTTGGCATTTAATGCATTAATAACTTCTTCAATGGTTTCCGTAGAAGACCCCATGGAGATAATAATACGTTCCGCATCCGGATGACCGACATAGTCAAATAATTTATACTGACGCCCGGTCAAAGCGGCCACTTTTGCCATGGATTCTTCAACAATTGACGGGATCTGATTATAAAACGGATTTGCAGCTTCCCGGCCCTGGAAATAAATGTCCGGATTCTGGGCGGTTCCCCGGATATGCGGGTGCTCCGGATTCATGGCGCGTGCCCGGAATTCACGGATAGCATCATGATTTACCAGAGAATTAATATCTTCGTAATCAATCAGTTCAATCTTTTGTATTTCAGAAGATGTCCGGAACCCGTCAAAAAAATGAAGAAACGGAAGGCTTCCTTCGATCGCGGACAAGTGGGAAACCAATGCTAAATCCATGATTTCCTGAACAGATCCGGAAGCCAGCATGGCAAAACCCGCCTGACGGACACTCATTACGTCACTGTGGTCCCCGAAAATGGAAAGCGCATGGGCAGCCAAAGCGCGCGCAGACACATGAAACACGCAGGGCAGCAGTTCACCGGATATTTTGTACATATTCGGGATCATGAGCAAAAGCCCCTGTGATGCCGTAAAGGTCGTGGTCAGCGCACCGGTTACCAGAGAACCGTGAACCGCACCGGCCGCACCGGCCTCAGACTGCATTTGTTTGACATTCAGTGTTTGGCCGAAAATATTTTTCCTGCCCTGGGCGGACCATTCGTCCGCCGTTTCTCCCATTGATGTCGAAGGGGTGATTGGATAAATAGCCGCAACATCACTCATGGCATAGGCCACGTGCACTGCTGCAGTATTCCCATCAATTGTTTTCATCATCTTAGCCATAATGAAATACTCCGTAAGGTAAAAAAAATTATTGATTAAGAGCCGCTAAAAAAGTAGCGATCCTGAAAAACTAGGGAAAGTGTAAAAAATTATCTGAAAACAAATATTATGTAAAGAATAATTTTTAAACAAATTGAAAGGGTAAAATGAAAAATTTTTGATAAATGTAATTTACAGACGTGTTGTAAAAAGGAAAAATAAGAGGTCAACCCGCTACAATCAAATATTCAGAAGCCATCTGATGCGGTTAATACAGATAAATCTGCTTTGCTCAATTTTGCGGAAGTGTCAAAACGGCTGAAAAGATCAAATTCAGGCAATGCAGATTTAATCAGGAAATCAACGTTTCTTACAAAAAATGGCCATTTTAAGCCAAATTCAAAAACACCAATTGACCGGCGAAATCACGTTTAACAGTTTTTGAGAAAGAAATTAATGATGATCCCGGAATACGCACCAGTATGGATAAGCTATTCAACTTTATATAAAAGATCAATATATTTCTCCATCATATCCTCCACAAGACCGCGAAACGGAATAGTGGCCGCCATGCCGTAAACCGGTGCCATTTCACCTTTTTCATCCGGATTGGCTTTTACAAATTCAACAGATTCCTTTAAATCATCGAGAAACCGTCCAGACACACCGGAACGGGCATGCCTGAGGGTCACGCAGATATGAACGCATGCCGGTTTGTGCAGGCCGTTTAAACTCCAGCCCTTTTGGCCCATCTGATCCATCACCTGATAAATATTTAAATCATCAGACGCAAATGCGATCACCCACAAAGGATCCCCAAGGACTTTAAGTTCCGGGATCTTATTGATACCTTCTTTTATAATGGATGCGGTGTCAATGATTTTTCGGGTGGCATCCAGGTACCCTTTTTCGCCGATGGATACCATGGCTGCCCAGCAGGCAGCACTCAGGGCTCCCGCACGGCTGCCGGCAAATGTGGGGGAAAAATACAAACCGCCCGGCCAGTCGGTTATGGTAAAATACTGGTAGCGCCTTAATTCGGGGCTGCGATATAAAATAACCGATGTACCTTTGGCCGCATAGCCGTACTTATGGGTATCTGCAGAAATAGAGGTCACCCCGGGCAGCCGGAAATCAACCAAGGGAATGTCATATCCCAGCTTTTCCGCCCACGGCACCACAAATCCGCCCAGGCAGGCGTCCGTATGGAACCCGATACCTTTTTTGCGGGCCAGTTCGGATAATTCTGCAATGGGATCGATCATCCCATGGGGAAAACACGGGGAAGAGCCGACAATGACAATGGTGTTTTTCGTAATGGCCTTTTTCGTGGCTTTCACATCCGCCCGAAAATCCGGGCCCACCGGTATATGAATAATTTTAATGCTAAAATACTGGGCAGCCTTGTCAAATGCCGCATGGGCGGTCACCGGAACAATCATTTCCGGCCGGGTGATGTTTTTTTCTTTTCTGGCCCGGTCCCGGTAGGTTTTCATGGCCAGCAGAATGCTTTCCGTGCCGCCGGATGAAACCACACCGCAGATTTCATCATCTGTTTTATCCGCACCAAGCATGATTGCGGTCATGGAAACAATCTCGGACTCAAACTTGGTGGCGCTCGGCCAGATATCCGAATGCAGCGGGTTGCTCTGGGAATTGAACGCGTAGATTTTATTCAAGAACTCAATATGGTCCTCATCCCCGTGATACACGGCACCGGATACATATCCGTCCTCCCACTGGGAGATTTCCTTCTCATGAATGCCTTGCATTAATGCGATGACATCATTTTTCTCCAGACCGCTTTCCGGCAGCTTTGCAAAGCTTTGCACTTTATTCTTGTATGGTTTCAGCGACCCTTCCAGCTCCGCCATCATGGTATTTAATTCTTTTTGAATCGTTTTTTTGACAAATGGAATATCCTTGATGGTGTTAAATACCCGGGTAGCGATTCCCTGGGGAAGACGGGATAAATATTTATCCATAATCACTTGAATATCCATCGATTTCTCCTGATTTATACTTTATTCAGCCGGGCATACGCCCGTCGGTTGCGTTTATAAATATTTTTAAATTCCGTAAACATCCGATCATAGATGCCGGTGTGATCCGGATTCGGGGAATAAACCTTACCGACTTCAACAACATCCGCGAGTTCATCAAAACTCATATACCCCAACCCCACGGATGCCAGAAATGCTGCTCCCCGGACATTGGCCAAAATGGGCTGTTTGATCTGAAGTATTTCCCGATTAAAGACATCCGCATGGATCTGGCACCAGACATCAGATGCGGCCCCCCCGCCGATCATCCGAACGGTATCTAATCGTCTTTTTACAAATTTTTCCACCGATTCCAGCAGCCATCGGCCATTGTATGCCACGCCTTCCAAAACAGCACGGACCATGTGTTCCCGGGTTGTTTCCAGACTCTGGTTGAAAAAGCCGCCGCGAACATATTTATCGTCTAATGGGGTCCGTTCACCATAAAGCCAGGGCGTAAAAATTATTCCGCCGCTGCCTGCCGGGATTTTTTCAGCCATTTGATCAAATATCTGATATACATTTGACGGGCATTTTCCAACTGCAAGCGCATCCTTGTGGAAAAATATATTGTCCCTTAAAAACGTCAGACAGGCGCCGGCGGTCTCCTGTTCATTGGCCACAAAGTAGCGGCCGGGAATCGCTGAGGGCAGAGACGCAATACCCCGAAAAATATCTGTTTTTTTAAACGGCACATGGCAGGTCAGCCAGGATGACGTACCAATATAATAATGGGCGTCATAATCGGCAACCCCGCCGGAGCCGACTGCGGCAGCCTGGACATCCGGGGTTCCCATGATAACCTCTACATCCGGGCGCAGGCCCAATTCCGCGGCCACTTCCTGCTTTAACGGGCCCAGAATATCCACTGCCTGTTTCAGTTCCGGCAGTTTACCCTTATCAATGGTTGACATGCGGATAAGGCCGTCATCATAGGTGATATTGTTGATGTCCCGGTTGTCCGTTACCCAGTGAAGGGTTATCGAATCATAGGATGCGGCAAATTTTCCGGTCAGCCGCAGGTTGATGTAATCTTTGGGTTCAAGAAACTTGTATGTTTTGTGATAAATATCCGGACGCTGATTTTTAAGATACAGAATATGGGCAATGGAATCTTTTCCGGAATGACTGGGAGCTCCTCCGGTCAATCGAAGCCAGCGGGCAATCTTTGAGATCCCGTACCCTTCAAGCTTAATCAGGCCGTCTGATATTTCCTTCACATATTCGCTGCCTCTTGAATCCAGCCATATCAGGGCATTGGTCAAATGATCCCCGTTTTTATCCACTGCCACCGTACCTGACCACTGGGTGGAACAGCTGACGGCTATAATATCTTCTGCCGGAACCAGTTTTTTATTCAATATAATCCTAAATGTCTCAAGAATGGATTTCCACCACTGCTCCGGGTCCTGTTCCGCGCCGCCATCCGGCAGCAGATGAATGGAGTTTTCAACAAATGCAGAATCAATCACTTTGCCCCGGGTGGATACAAGGGCGGATTTGGGGCCTGACGTTCCCAGATCAATGGCAAGGATATACTTGTCTTTATTTTTCGGCATAATCACTTTAATCTTTTATATTCTCAGTAAAAAATAACATGAGTGAACGCTCACTCATGTTGCTCCAAAAAACGACCGCATGTCAAGAAATTATTTTAAAACAACACCTTCTAAAGGTAAAACTATACGGAATCAATAAATATAAAAGAAACCCTTAAACAAGGGACACTCATTTAAGGGTATAAAAAAACGGAAAGATCAAGACTTCAAACCGCTGAAGGGCACAGGACTTATTTGCCGGGCTCATAAATAAATGAAACCGCTTTCGTCTGGTCGGATGCCAGGCGAATGGACAAATTCAGCACCCGGTTTTCATCAGCCAATACCTGGGACAAATCCAGATTGCCGTTTGCATCTGTTTGCGCCTGCTTGTGAAAGGTTCTCTGCTTGTCTTCAATCACCAGCATTTCGTTGGCTGCCGGCTCTTTTTCTCCGCAGGCAACGAATTTTCCGGTTTCATATTTTGCCAGAGGCGTAACAATTCGGGATTCTTCGACAACCGCGTAAGCCTTGGCCGCATCGATCATTCCCAGACCAAAAATCACCATCTCAACCATGGAAAAAACCCGGCCCCGGCGCTGTTTCTGGGCAACCTGAATTTTTTCGGAAATTTCCGCGCATAACGGTGCTTTTTCAAGATAAATAACATTGGCCCGGATCCCGCCGGAAAATTTGTATTTGGCAAATTCTCCCACGGATTTTTCCCCATCTTCCAGTTTGTAAACCAGCGGCCCCATGCGTGTCAAAACAGTAGAACATCCGGATACGCTGACAGCCATTAAGACGATTAAACAAATCCGGGCGATTCTTGCATTCATTATCATATCCTTTCCACCATTAATTAGTCGGATTTAACTGATTGACATAAAATCACAATGTTTGGTACATAGTTGGTTACTTACATATCAAATAGTAATTACAATCACAACTAATAATCCGCCAAGGAGACCATCATGAAACGATTACTGATTTTTATTTTTTTAATCTGCGCGTTTGCAGGCTGCATGATGGAGCCTTACAAACAGGCCTTTGACAAGGACAGCGGAACTTACCCTGAAAATCACCTGGAAATCATCAACGGATTTCTGGATAAGAATTTAGAAAAACCGGAAAGCATACAAAACCTGACCATTATTAAACCGCCTGAAAAAATAGTGATTGAACACAAACAGGAATCCATATCCCTTGCCAAGGGCAATGAAGTCTGGGAAATCTTTATTACTTTTGAAGCAAAAAACAGAAATAACAAAATTGTAAAAGACTTTCATGTGGTCTGGATTCGCAACGGCCGGGTTGTGGCGTTTGATTATAATAAACCGGATCTGGGTTACCGTTTTGAACACCGGTTCAATCCCACACCGGTTCCCGAAGAAAGCCTTGAAATTGAGACGGAAAACAAGACGGAAGAATAGCCTGCAAAGTAAACTGATTATAAAAAGAAAGCGCCGTTATTTCTCTATACCATAGAATAACGGCGTTTTCTTTTTCCAGACGCCAGGCTATCCCTGAAACTCCAAAAATGCATTGGCCAGGTCCACAAACTCCGCAACGGACAAAGACTCCGCCCGGCGGCCGGGGTCAATTTCCGCCTGCGCCAGAATCTTTTTAATGGATTCTGCATCAATCTTTATACGGATGTTTGCCAGCGCATTTTTCAAGGTTTTTCTTCTTGTGGAAAAAGCCGCCTTCACAACAGCCGACAACAGCACTTCATCTGCCACCGGTTTTTCAATCTTCTTTTTAAACCGGATCTCAATTACTTCGGACGCCACTTTGGGTTTGGGCAAGAAAAGATGCGCCCCGACATTGGCCAGCTTTTTCACATCCGCACTGTATTGCAGCATCACGGACAGCCTGCCGTAATCCTTGGACCCCGGCCCCGCAGCCAGGCGACGGGCCACCTCCTTCTGAAACATCAAAGATGCCCGGTCAATGGACTGTTTCGCATTGAGCAAAGCCACCAGGATCTGGGAAGAAATATTATACGGCAGGTTTCCCAAAACGATTAATTTCCGGTTTTCCTTTGCACTGATTTCATTGATATCAACGGTTAAAATGTCCTTATTAATCAATGTGACATTGTGGATATCATTGGCTGCCAGTTCCGTTTGCAGAACCTCGACAACCTGATGATCTTTTTCCACGGCATAAACCCATTTTGCCTGCCGGGCAGCCGGAAGGGTCAACGCACCGAGGCCTGATCCGATTTCAAGAACGATGTCTTCGGATGATAATTTTGAGCGGTCAACAATCATCTTCGCGGTGGACGGATCCACCAGAAAATTCTGGCCGAACTGTTTTTTCGGGTGCAGTGATTTTGATGCAAGAAGGGTTCTGGGTGAAGTCATGATTTATGCCGGTTAATTTATAAGGTATCATTTTTTTTTATTCCTATACCTTTAACCGGCTTTTTTTTTAATTACCACTTTTTTTTTCAACTCTTCGGTAAACCCTTTTTCAATACCTGAAAATTCACAGTAAAATCAATATCCCGGATTTTTTTTTCTTTCCTTGATCCGGTATTTCAGATTCAGGTCGTTATAATCAAATGCGACCAGACGATTATGCCTGATCCAGACCACATGCAGATCTCTGCCGATATAAACCCCGTCATCGTTTTTGACATCATACACAATAAAAAATTCCCATACCTCAAACCCTTTATGCAGGCGGATAGTCGGAAACCTGGAATCCAGTATGACAATTTCCGGCGGTTTGATGATTTTAAAATCCTTTATGCTGTCCGGATGCCTGAGATCCTGTTTCAGATAGTCCATGATCATTGCCTGATAATCATCCGGATATGGCCCGCATTTGTGCTGCAATGATTCATGGGGCGGTGCCACAAGGCATCCGGACAGCGCAAAACACAAAAAACCGGCACACAGCACGCAGCGCAATTGACTGATTTTTAAAACCCAATTCGTTGATGTGGTTTTCATGACGCCCCCTCATTTTTTTGTTTTAGATATGTGAAGGAAATCAGGGGCGCGGCAAAAGATTGCGCCCCATATCAAATAATTTTTTGTTTCCTAAATTGACAATCCCTCAACTCAGATATTTATTTCTTTTTTTCTTCTGCCGCACCTAAACCGCTTTCCATTTTGGAAAAATTCAATTCCACGGTCTGTTTAAACTGATCCCGGCCTTTTTTTAAAACATCCACCCAGTCCAAAACAGCCTTTTTCCCTTCATTGGGGATCCATACAGCCTGGTTCAAAAACATTCCCATCATGTTTTCGCCCTGCTCCTGCAGTTTGGCCACTGCGTTAAATGAACTGTCAAAAGATGTTTTCTGGAAATCAAGCATCTGTTTCATCAATGGATTTTGTAACATTTTGTCCTCCTTTAAATTTTTCGGTTGGTTTATTTGCTTGGTTGTCACGTTTTTCCAGCCAGCTGATGATTTTGGGTGCAAATTCTTTTTGTGATTTGGAACTCACATAAATACCGATATGACCGGTTTTGATGCACATATTTTCACAATCTTTACTCCCCACTTTTTCCGGCAGCATTTCAGCGGCTTCCGGCGGCACCAGATGATCCAGTTCGCCGTAGATATTTAAAACCGGCATGGTGATCTTTTTAAGATCAATGGTTTTCCCGTCCAGCTGCATTTTATTCTGAATGAGCAGATTGTTCTGATAACAGTCTTCAACAAACTGCTTAAACGTTTCGCCGGGCACATCCGGGCTGTCGAAAATCCACTTTTCCATGCGCATAAAATTTTCCACAAATTCCCGGTTGTTCAGGTTCTCCATAAATCCTTCGTATTTATCAATCATCAGGCGCGCAGGATTTAACATCAAAAACCCCAGGTTCATCAGATCGCCGGGCATATTGCCGAATGTTTCCATCATGGACGTTACGTTCACATCCTTCATCCAGACATGCAAAAGTCCCTGATCCGTATCAAAATTAGTCGGCGTAACGGTGGTAATCAGATTTTTAACTTTTTCCGGGTGAAGGGCCGCATACATCACACAAAACGTCCCCCCCATGCAGATGCCCATGAGATTGAGGTTAGGCTGATAATGTCTTTTGCAGACAAAATCCACCATATTGCCCAGATACCAGTTCACATGATCATCGATGGTCAGGTATTGGTCTTTTTTTGTGGGATACCCCCAGTCAACAACATAGAGTTCGATACCGGCGCTTAACAGCTTTTGAATCAGGCTCCGGCCGGGCTGCAGATCCAGCATGGTTTCTTTGTTGATCAGCGCATAGTTGATCAACAGCGGTGACGCCAGGATACCGGTTTTTTCCGGTTTGAAATGTTTTAACTTGACATGATCTTCTTCATAAACAATCTCAAACGGCGTTGTTGCGATATTTGTGTCCAGGGAACTCATCAGCACATCCGAAGCTTCAGGCGTCAGGCCGTTCATCCATGGCGCATTTTGAGTAATTTTTGAAAAATAATCTTTTAACGGAGAATAATTGTTTTGCATAAATCCCCCTTTTACCTTTACAAAACTTTAATTAGTTGTTGATAGATTCGTATGTTCTCTGCAGGGCACAATTTAATCCAGGCGTCAGCCCTGCGCGGATTCCGACAATTGTTTTTCAAGTTTTCGAACCTTTTTTTTCAATTCATAAATATCTTTATAAACGCCTTCCGCATCCTTTTGTGTGGGAATAGGAAACAGTTTGAGACAATCGGAAAGAATATCATCTCTTACCTTGATGTAGCCTTCCATGGCCTGGATGGTCTTTGCCATCTCTTTGGTATATTCCGGCGACTTGTACAGAGTCATAAAATTTTGTTCCAAAATCTCCACCCACCGTTTATAGGTATCTTTTATATTTCCGGAATATTTTTTACCCTCGATAGTGCCCAAAAGTTCTTGCCGTATGGTTTTGAACGCATTTTTGACCGGCAAATACAGCAGCATCCCCAACTCCGAAATATTGCTTTGAAAAAGATTATATTTGTCAAACATCTGAAGCATTTTTTCCTGATACGAACGGGTTAAGCCCAATTGCGGAATATTTGTAAATTTTCCGAAAACATTTTCAAAGGCCGTTTTAAACGTGCTGATTATATCCCTGGAGGTGTCGTCAAGCGGAAGCAAAGAATTAAACTGTTCGATACCGGACAAACTTTCCGACCATTGATGGCCCGTGCTGATAAAATTATTCCATATTTCCTGATTGGTTCGGGTCAACGTTTCAAAACCGTTGATATCATAGCCTAAAAAATTGGCAGCCAATGTTTGACACAGCGCCTGAGCCGGATTACCCAAAAACCCCTTGGCAAATGATCCATTCTCCATGCATTCAACGGCCTGATTCGAGTACATTTCCGCTATGCTGCTGCCCGATGATGCCATTTGCCCCCAAAAATCAATGGATGCCTGCATGGTTTCTGCCAGCGGATTTACCATATCTTGGAAATTTTCATTTTTCATTTCAACCAAACTCCTCTATTTTCAAGATGCGAATTATCTCTGCTCAAATCACGTTTTTTGAATAAATCTTCACAATCAAACCTGTTTTGGGCTTTAGATTAATCCTACAATGCCATTTTATAGTGCATGATGCATGCCACTGCATACTAAACTTCGAATAGCTAATTTTATGAAATATTTAGAATACAAACGGCACTTAAATCCCAGGGTGAATCCATGAAATTTGAAAATTTGCGAAACCTTTTTTCGTAAAATTTCAAAACCAGTAGAATAACATTTATTCAAACAATTTTTTCTGCTGCAATTCCTCATCGGTAAAATCCCAGGTTGTGTTATGCTGCGGCAGGGGTTCTGCGAAAAAATCGGGCAGTTTGTCACCGGCTTTTGTAAAACCGGCTTCTTTGTTAAACGCGTGTTCGTCTGTTAAAATTGAAATTCCCAAATCCAGAAAATCATTGGGTGTCATAGTGATACCGTATCGGGCATTGATCAGGGATACGATGGTCTGCACGCCGTCTTCGTTGTCAAGTACCGGGAATGCCGTAAAAAGGCATTTAATGACAAAGCCATCGAGGGCTATTGCAAATCATTAATAACGCAGCAGATGGAGACTTCCGGCGTGTGAAAGATTCAGGTATTACCTTTGCAACACAAACCCCCCCGGCGCATCGCAAAGAACGGATAATCCGTTATCCGGCGCGCCCACACCCGGCGGTGCAATTCTTTTTGATCCCTTGGCCAGCCATTTCCGCCAGGGCACCCACCAGGATCCGTTCTGCACGGGGGTGGTTTCCCGCCAGGTATCCGGATCCATATATGCATCTCCTTCGTTTTTGGTGCACATCTGCCAGGTCCGATGGGGATGACCGGGTTCACTGATAATGCCGGCATTATGGCCGCCGGAAGTAAGCAAAAAAGTAATTTCCGGCGCATCTGATGCCAGATGAAATTTATACACCGACCGCCAGGGCGCGACATGATCTTTGATTGTGGCCACCAGAAAAACCGGAACATGGACAGCACTGATCACGATGGGCTGACCGTGGACTTCAAAGCGGCCGCCGAACAGATCGTTGTTTAAAAACAGTTTTCTTAAGTACTCACTGTGCATGCGATAAGGCATGCGCGTGGCATCCGAATTCCAGGCCATGAGATCGTTCATGGGGTTACGTTCACCCATAAGATAATCATGAATCATTTTTGACCAGATCAGGTCATTGGAACGCAACACCTGAAACGCGCCGGCCATCTGCTTGGTATCCAGATATCCCTGGTTCCACATGGTATCTTCCAGATAGCTCACTTCACTTTCAGCTATAAATACCATCAATTCGCCGGCTTCGGAAAAATCAGTCTGTGCGGTGAGCATGGTCATGCTTTTCAATCGATCATCCTTGTCCCGGGCCATGGCGGCGGCGGCAATGCACAAAAGCGTTCCGCCCAAACAGTAACCCAGTGCATTGATCTTTTTATCGGGGATAATTTTGGACACCGCGTCTATAGCGTCCATAATTCCGAAGGAAACATAATCATTCATTGCCAGGTTCCGGTCTTCGGGCCCGGGATTTTTCCATGAAATCATAAATACCGTGTGCCCTTTATCCACCAGATATTTTACCAGGGAATTATTCGGGGACAAATCAAGGATATAATATTTCATAATCCAGGCAGGAACGATCAATACGGGTTCCGCATACACCGTCTTTGAAGTTGGAATATACTGAATCAGCTCCATCAAATTATTTCTGAAAACAACTTTGCCGGGGGTGACAGCCACATGAACACCGACTTTGAAATTTTTCACTCCAATGGGTCCTTTTCCGGCAATGGCCCGCCGGCGATCCTCGACAAAATTCCGGCACCCCTGGTACAAATTGGCGCCTTTGTCCTCTATAGTCTTTTTTAAAACATCCGGATTGATAAAGAAAAAATTCGACGGGGCAAAAAAATCAAATAATTGCCGGGAACCAAACGACACCAGATCCAGATGATGAGTGGAAACGCCTTCAACCCCAGTCGTGGCCTTCTGCCACCAGTCCTCGGCCAGTGAATATGACTGCCAGATAATATTGTACGGCCAGACCTGCCATGACACGGTTTTAAAACGTTTATCCGGTATCGGCGTTTCAACCGCAGATGCGGAATCCGGATCGGCCACTTTATTAAACGCATTTAACCAGAATGTCATTGTTTGAGAAAAAAAGGTTTCCAAAAGTTCTGTTTGTTTTCCCGGTGAATTGGCCAGATGCAGCAGCCAGTCATAATATGCCATCAAAGTGGCGTTGGGTGACACGCCGGCGGTAAACCGCCCCTGCCAGGCATGAAACAGATGATCCATCGTATCGTAAATATTTTTGTTAGTTGAAATTTTCATTGAATCGTTCCTTTTAATTCATAATTTTGACAATCTCGTAAAAAGTCAAATTTCGATGGCAAAGAAAAAAGCTCCAAATTCAAGGCGCGCAAATTCTGAGTAATGATTTGTACTTAGTGTACTTTGAAGAAACGAAGAATGCAGCGCAACACGGAATTTGGACTTTTTACGAAGCCATCAATTTTTTATCCTTTTATACGCTTATACAATGACATCCAATCGGTGCGTATCGGTTTTACTGCGTGTTAAAAATGCATAATACATGCCATCGGGGATTCAGAGGTTCTCTGTATTGACGGTGTCGCAGCCCCTGACTCCCTGGTGTTCCATTTCAACCATTAGTTGTTTTAAGCTTGCCGCAAACATGAAAATTGTTCAGCACGGGATAAAACCGTTTCAATGCCAAATAAAAACAGTGAGCAAAAATCCCTGCACCCTGCCCTGATT
This sequence comes from Desulfococcaceae bacterium, assembly GCA_030145385.1. Lineage (GTDB taxonomy): Bacteria > Desulfobacterota > Desulfobacteria > Desulfobacterales > Desulfosalsimonadaceae > SURF-3. Next base: position 17,677 of record JAQYVU010000032.1, on the reverse strand, counting down.
TCGAGATTTTTCAATAATGGATATCGTAATTTTTCTAATTTTGCCCGCACCCTGCCATGACGACCAGCTGCATCAGACCCAAGTCTTTGAATTTTTATCATACATACGAACTTGAATTGGATGGCATATTTGATGCAGAAATAAATTGTAAACGTTTAACTAAAGAAAAAAGAAATAACTAGCAATTTATGTATAGGCCTGGCCCTGCTGTATGGGAAAATCAAGGACAACTCATGATTCAGCATGTCAATTCAACCGCTAACGCAACCGATGATGGATCTGAGAGCCAGGCCTGGCACAACTCGGATGCCGAAACAACAATCCTGCAACTGGTTACGGATCCTCAAAACGGGTTAAACTCCCGTGAAGCAGCAGATCGTTTGGGAAAATACGGTACCAACACCCTGGAAAACAGGCGCAAGGTACACTGCTACATGGTGCTGGGCCGACAATTTATGGATGTACTGATTTTCATTCTGCTGGCAGCGGCATCTATCTCCGTGGTATTAGGTGAAATGGCGGATGCGGTAACGATTATGGTGATCGTGATTTTAAACGGCATATTGGGCTTCATTCAGGAATGGAAAGCGGAAAAAGCCATTGAAGCACTTCAGAAAATGCTGGCACCTCATTGCCGGGTAGTTCGAGACGGCCGGGAACAAAAGATCGATGCCAAAGAACTGGTCCCCGGCGACATTGTGGTGCTTGAAACCGGTGACAGAACGCCGGGTGATCTGCGGCTGTTTGAAGCATGGGAACTGAGAATGGATGAATCATCACTGACCGGTGAATCAGAATCCGTTGCCAAACAAACAAAGCCGGTTGATGAAAACGCCCCCCTGGCCGAACAGTCATCCATGGCCTGGATGGGCACGGAAGTCACCAACGGACGTGCCCGGGGAGTGGTCACATCCACCGGTATGGCAACTGAATTCGGTCGCATTGCCCGATTAACCCTGACCATCGAACAGGAACCCACCCCGCTGCAGCGTAAACTGGCCGTGCTGGGAAAACAGATGGGCATATTCTCAATCTTGATATCCGTTGTGGTGGCGGTTGCCGGATGGCTTCTTGGCAGGCCTTTGATGGAAATGTTTCTCACCGGTATCTCCCTGGCGGTGGCGGTAGTCCCGGAAGGTTTACCCGCAGTGGTCACAATCACGTTGGCATTGGGTATCCGCGCCATGGTGAAACAGCGCGCCCTGCTCCGGCGATTGCAGGCAGCTGAAACACTGGGATCGGCCACGGTTATCTGTACGGATAAAACAGGAACCCTGACCCAAAATGAAATGACCGTGACGCACATCTGGCTGCCGTCCGGGGAACTGACCGTCACCGGAACCGGTTATGATCCCCAGGGTCATTTTGAACAAAACAACCTCCCGATCGATTGCCGGAAACGACATGACCTGCTGGCTCTTCTCAAAACCGGCGTAGTCTGCAATCATGCACAGATTTTCAAAGATGAAAAAGGCTGGCACGACATCGGCGAACCCACCGAAGCCTCCCTGCTGACCGCAGCGGCAAAAAACGGCCTGCATCCGGATGAACACGCCGGCCTGGTCAATGAATTTTCTTTTAATTCCCGCCGAAAACGCATGACAATCATAGAGCAGGTTCAGGAAAGATTAATTGCCCATATCAAGGGGGCGCCGGAAGTAATCCTGGAACGATGTACGCGCATTGCAGACAACAACAAAGATCGGGGAATGACCGCTATAGACCGGGAGTCTACGATTGCCGCTTATCAGGCACTGGCCGATCAAGGCTTGCGGACACTTGCCCTGGCGCGTCGAATCCTTCCGAAAGACCTGGTTGCAGATGAAAAACTCGTGGAACAGGAACTCACATTGCTCGGCATTGTCGGAATCATTGATCCGCCCCATCGCGAAGTTCCGGAGGCCATCCGCCTGGCCCGCAGCGCAGGCATCCGCGTTATAATGATTACCGGGGATGCATCTGCCACGGCAAAGTCCATTGCCCGCGCCATTGGCTTGAATGTCATACGGGCTGTCAGCGGACCGGAACTTGACCAAATGAATGATAATGTCCTGAAAAACATCCTGAAACAAAATATTTTATTTGCGCGAACCACCCCGGAACACAAACTGCGCATTGTGAGTATGCTCAAAAAAATGGGAGCGGTGGTTGCCATGACCGGTGATGGGGTGAATGATGCACCGGCTTTGAAAAAAGCGGATATCGGTATTGCCATGGGACTACGGGGCACGGACGTGGCCAAGGGGGCATCCGACATGATACTCACGGATGACAACTTTGCCTCCATCATCGGCGCGGTGGAGGAAGGCCGGCGCCAGTACGATAATATCCAAAAATTTGTGCGTTACCTGCTGTCTTCCAATATGGGGGAAGTGGTGGCTATTTTCATCAACATCCTGCTGGACGGGCCGCTGATTCTGCTGCCCGTGCAGATTTTGTGGATAAATCTGGTCACTGACGGCGTGACTGCAGTGGCTCTCGGCCTGGAGCCGGTTGAAAAAGGTATTATGAAACGGCCGCCCCGATCGGACAGAGAACCGATCCTGAATAAGGCAGGCATCCTGATGATTATACTGCTGGGAGGATATATGGGGGCAGCAACTCTCTGGCTGTTCCATCACTCTCTCTTTGCCGGAAAAGGGGCAGATGCAGTGTATACCTCACAGACAGTTGCTTTCACCGGCATCATTGTGCTGGAAATGATCAATGTGTTTAACTTTCGTGCCCTGCGTGCGCCCCTTGCCACAACCGGCTTTTTTTCCAATCCGTTTTTGCTGATCGCCTGGGTAGTCAGTTTCGGCGGCCTCTTATGCGCACTTTATGTGCCGTTTTTACAAAATGCCCTGCACACTGTGCCGCTTGGTTGGTCGGACTGGGGGATCATCTTTCTGGTTTCTTTACCAATTTTCATCATGGCCGAGGCATACAAATGGTTCCATTTTTATTTTGGTTTTCATAACGGGCGGCTGGTTTTTATCCATGAAAAAAACTATTCAAACATAAAAAGTTAAGTTTTTTCAACCAGCTAACAATTTTAAATTATTTAAAAGGAGGTTCTTATGACAACACCCCAACATTGCCCCGGATTCGAACAATTCAGAGAATTAAAATCGTTTGTCTGTAATTGCCCGGAATGCGGTGCGGAAAATGAAATCTTTTCAGATGAATTTGATAAAACACATGTTTGTTCCAAGTGCGGTAAAAAAATTGATTTTACACAATGCACCCTTTCCGGGAAAGGAGACAGCCTGACGCCAAGATAGTTCATGTAAAATTCACCACAGAGCACACTGAGATCACAAAGGGAGAATTTGAAAATACAATCTTTTTCTCTGTGTCCTCTGTGCTCTCTGTGGTAAAATATTTTTCATAGTTATCCACTTCACTCAGGCAGGTTGCGTTTTACGCACCATGCGAAAGCCTTCATGCTCAATAATGGTGCATGGAATGCACCCGACATTTCAGCAAAATCTATTTTTTTAAACACAACTTAACCACAATGGATATGCAGAACATTTTTTTTCAAAATCTTCAAAATTTAACATATCAAACAAAACACCTATACGATAAAAAAAAGGATAACCATGACCGAAAAAACAGCACGCGATCTGTGGGATGCACGCGCGGCATCCCGTTTAACATTCATGCAAACAAAAAAAATGGCCCGGTTTAATGCTTTGTATGAGGAAGCCTGCTGGCGATTTATAGAGCCGCTCCTGCCGGGCGGCGGCGGACGCATTCTGGAAGCCGGATGCGGCACGGGACGATGGGTGTACCGGTTGGTGCCGCTGGGACATCGGGTGGTGCTGTCGGATTTTTCACCGGAAATGATTCGTATAGCTTCCGAACAGATTGACGAGCAAGGAGTGTCTGATGGTGTGGAGGCCTGTCATGTCATAGATATTTGCGATATGCACACACTCGCGGACGAAAGCTTTGACATGGCACTGGCCCTGGGAACGCCTGTAGGATTATGCGACAATCCACACAAGGCCGTGGCAGAATTACATCGGGTCATTAAACAAGGAGGATTTGTCTTCTGTGATATGGCAAACCAGTATCGCAAAGCCCTGGACCTTGCAAAAAATGATGACTGGGCAGCCGCTGCCGAAGTTCTGGACTCCGGGAAAAGTCAGTCCAATGGGGGATTTGTTTCCCGAAGTTTTACCCCAAAAAAGATCCGCGAACTATTCACCGCATGCGGCATGGAAGTCCTGCATGTGGCGGCAGTATGCCCTTTTTTGTCTTTTCCCCCGAATCCGGAACAGGTGGCTGTATTAGAAAATGATGAATCCTATGCTGCTGCCAGGGATATCTTCCACCGGTTCGCCGAGACTCCGGAAATGATCCATGTCAGCGCCCGCCTGCTGATTGCTGGCCGAAAAATTTAAAAAAAATAATATGGTTATCCATTTAGCTCAATTCCTCTCAAGTAAAGAAACCTATAACTTACCGAATTAACCTGGACAAGTTCAGGAAGTCGACCGTGATTTACGAAAAAGTTGAACTGCATAATATTGAAGACCTTATTTCTGTTGAGGGTATTTCAGGACTTCGGATGCGGCGAATCCCAAATCAGTTCGGGTTAAACTGAATCCCGCCGCCCAACTCCGCATGTGCCACCCGGCCAATTCGGAAATCCGATTTGTGAGCGACCATCCGGTCCGCATAGAATTTCCCTGCCCAAAATCTGTTATCAGATAACCCAGACCGTAAATTTTTTACCTTTATAAACAACCTTATGACCGACCCTGCCCATGAAAAAAGCCTCAACTTTAGAAAGCCCCCTTCGGCCGACGACAATTGTGCCGTAGCCGCCGCCTTCCGCTTCTTCGACAATGGCACCGGATCGACTGCTTACACCGGTAATTATTTTTTCAGATATTTTTTCAGATTCAAAACCAGATACCGTCAACATGTCTTTGACAGCCTTAAACGTTAACGCCGCTTTTGATTTTAATGCTTCAATACAGTGATTAGACATTTCCAAATCATTTTTTCCAAATAGTTGAAAATCTATCGTCTCCACACTTAAAATCGTATGAAAAATACAGGCCTCATACCCATTGCCGCCTAACAATGAGGCCGTACATTCAACCGCTTTCATCGAAGCAGGAGAAGTATCCACGGCAAACAAAAGTTTCTTAACGGACGGGGTTTGCCCCACGATGATAATCGGGATAAATGATAAAGATTGTAGCAACTTGACGGCAACACTGCCAAGAATAATACTTTCCAGCGCACCCATTCCCCGCCTTCTCAGGACGACTGCACTGTAACCTTTCTTCGCTTCTTTTATTATGTCTCTGGCGACCCCTTGTTTCAGGGAATGGAATTTAATTTCAATTAACCGTTCCGAAAACCCGCCTGAGATCAAAATGTTTTTCGCCCGTTCAAGATACTCCCTGGTTGCTCTTTGTTGTTCCGCTTGTCTCTCTCTTAATAGACGCACCTCACTATGACAATTTGGATTTTCCGTCAACGCCGGATATTCTTCCGGCATGCCGTTAAACACATGAAACAGAACAATGTGCGTATTCTCATCAACAGGCATAAAATCCTTTACATAATTAACCGTTTGTATGGATCGTTCGGAACCATCCACCAATACCAGCAACTTTTTTTGAATTGTCATACACCCTCCTCAAAGTAAAAAATCCATTTCTTATCGTCCGGATTTTATCTTTGTTTTCCGCCTGCCAAACACATGTATCATGCGATCCTTATCTTTTCCGATTTGTGATTTCAGCAATGCACTCTCATCCCATGCCAACAGGGCATCCGGATCCGTGACAAGAATGACCGGACAATCTGCCCGAAATCCTGTCCGTTCGACCACACTGCCGGCATACCATTTTCCGGCCCTTGCCTTTGTATGAGATCCCATAATAATCAAATCAGCTTTATTTTTTCCAGCACATTTAATGATCTCAAGGTGGGCCAATGCGCCGCCCCAGACATTATACGCATGAGGCACGTCATTTAAAAATTTTGAGCAGAATTCTTCAAGCCGCTGCTTTGCGGCGGCCAGATCCGCCTCATAATCCGCCCGGCTGTACTTGGGATACGGAACCACAGGAATCATATGATAGGGATAAATACACGCGCCGGAAGTTTCAGCCATCGTTGCAGCCAACGATAAAGCGCATTCACAGGATACGGAAAAATCAACTCCCACCACAATATTTTTAAATTCAGCCATATTGTTTTGAGCCGTCAGGTTGACGATCATGACCGGGCAGTTTTCCCGCATGACAACCCCTTCCACGGTGCTCCCGATTTTTCCTGCGATTCGGACAACCCCTTTTTCCGCTGCCCGTCCGGAATGCGGACCCATGACAATCATATTTGCATTCAGATACCTGGACCAGCGAATAATCTCTTCCCATGGGAAGCCGGACATTACACAGATTTCCCTATTTTCAGATGGTTCCAGAATTCCGGCGTAGACATTTTCAATTTGTTTATGAACCTCTTTTTCATAATCCGCATCGACAATAATCTCTTTTCCGGTTTTAAAATGTTTTACAAGCAACCGATTATCCGCGTGGGCTGATTCCAAAACATGGAGTATATGGAATTTTGCCTGATATTTTTGGGCAACGTTTGCCGCCGCCATCACCACCGGATCGGCAACACTGACAAGATCGGTGGCAGCTAAAATATTTTTAAACATTTTTTTCTCCTTCATAATAATGATTAAAGCGGCTTTCTCACTGCTCAGAGCGGTTCAGGAACAAGGCATTTCATCCTGAAAACGTATTCGAATACTTCAATGGATGAATAACGCAGTTCCTGATCTGCTCCGGCTTTGAGAAATCATAATTAAGAATTCGCTGCATACATTCATCCAACAGATTTTGAGTATAAACGATGATGTGCTGCTCATCGCTTATTTCTTCAAACGACTCAAACTGCTGCTTAAAAGATTCATAGATTGAAATCCTGGCATCAGAGATCAATTGTTTGTTTTCTCGCAGCAGCAGCCGTTTTTTCAGCAGATTTTCCGGTGCAACACATTCGACAAACATGATGTCAGCGTCCATATCCTTTGCCAGAAGGTTGGCCTCATTGCGATGATGCGCTGTCTTAAATGTGGCATCTAAAATAACGGAATTTCCTTTTTCAATCTCTTCCTGAGCCAGAAGTAACAGTCTGCCGTAAGTAAGAGAGGTTGCCCCATTTGAGTAGATTCCGGTTTCAAACGGCATTATTGAACCGAACATTTTCTTACGAATCACGTCTGAATTAAATACTTTGATCCCGAATGCATTGGCAAGTTCTTCAGAAATCGTGCTTTTGCCTGACGCCGGCATGCCGCAAACAACCCAGAGCATCGGACGGGTAAACTTCATCGCATATTGGTAAGCAAGATTTAAATATTTCTCCATTCCTGCAAGCAGCCGGTTTCTTTTTGCTCCCGAAAGGTCTTTGGCCTGCAGCCGGATACAATTAACTTTAAATCGAACCATGGCGCGATAGCATTTATAAAAATTAATTATAACAAAAATATTGAAATCTTTGGAATACCGGACATAAGCATTCAAAAGAATCTCCGAAATCCTGTCATATCCCTCGTAATCCAGATCCATGGCCAAAAAAGCCAGGTCCGAGGCCACATCCTGAAACCTGAAGCAATCATTGAATTCAATGCAGTCAATGATCTGAATACCGTCATCTGTATAATAGATATGCCCTGCTCTCAAATCACCGTGGCAATCCCGATTTTTTTTTGTTTTAATCCGATTATCAAAAAGCTGTTTGTGACGATGTAAAAACGAGTTCATGGAAAATCGAACAATCTTAAACAATTGTTCATCAAATAATTTTTTCGCAAATATGGCCGTTTGTCTGAAATTATCTTCGCAATTGGTGGCAATGATTTCCAATGTTCCGAAATCATTCACCTGTCTCTCAGCAGTGGCAGTGTTATAAAATCTGGCCAGTATTTTTGCCAACGCCTCAACTTCCTTTTTATGGATTTGATTTGTGCTTAGCCGCTGTAACATAGAACAGGTATCGGAAAGCCGGCGCATTTTCACCGCATATTCCACAACCGAACCCGTGCCGCCCAGATGAAAAGTGCCATTTTTAAAGGTAACGGCAACCACATCAAGGTATACATTTTGCGTCAGTCGTCGATTTAAAAGCACTTCCTGTCGGCAATAATACTCACGATTTTCCAGGGTGGTGAAATCAAGAAATCCAAGGTTGACCGGTTTCTTGATTTTATAGACAAAGCTGCCCGCCAGAAACACCATGGAAATGTGCGTTTCCCGCAGTTCTATGGTGTCGGCCGGATGAGGATAAAAATCCCGGGTTTCCATTTGCTTATAAAGTTCCGACTGTTGACAGATTTCCATCTCAAATATCAATCCATTAATTTTTCAGCCTATTTGCATCTTTTCAGTATCACGAACTCTCTTTTGAAAGTGCCATGGCCAAAACTGCTAAAACGCTGGTTGTACCCACTCGCCCCTGAGTGCTCATAAACAAAAATTTGTGTTTAATTGATGCCATAGCGTGGTGTAGTGTTTGAGCTTGTAAAGCTTTGACAGCATTTTTTTTAGATGTCCTGTCAATGTTATTACCGGGGCCTGCTCCAAAACCGCCGCCCCGCACTCTTCCCATTCCCGATTCCTGGCCGTATGATCCGGCTTCATCTCCCCTGGGCATTCTAATCACCTCCTCTTTTGATCGTGATTACATGGACTGAATACTTGATACCGGCTGTTAATCTATAATATTATAATGCATAAAACATACCAGTAACTTAGAATTTCGAAATATATCATAAATACAAATTGATATCCGGGATCATCGCTGATAATTTTTTTTGTGATATGGCAAAATTTAGAAAAAATTCAAAATATTTTTAGAAATATGAAATCAAAAATGTGATCAGCCAAAAGTATCCTCTTTTTTTAAAAAAGCAGACCGGATATCATCAAGACGTCTGTCTCCGGCCACGATCACTTCAACATCCGCATCCGAGAACACATATCCCGGACCTTTTCCCTCAAACCCCTTAGGGGTATAAACCCTGTCAACGCCTTTTTCCAGAAGCCATTCACTTATTTTAATTCCTTTTCCCTTTTCTTCTTCGGCAAAAGGATTGCAAAGAAAGGTTTCCGATAAAACGGCGTTATCTTCTGTCCTGATTGCGGCAAGATAAAAATACGGCGCCCCCCCGAAATGTTCAGATAGGCTCGTCTGGTCCTCATTTAAGGGAACAGCCACACCGTATGTCGCTTTTTCCTGGGGCATATAATGGATCAGAATATGGTCTACATGTGATACTTGTGCCCTGATTTCATTTTCAATCTTGCGGCTGACCGCATACGCCTTTTCCAGATTTTTTGCCTTAATAACAATATCCGCCTCGATGAATTTATACTGGCCGGAATTTCGCCCCCAGAGCCCGTTGATTGAAATCACACCCGGATTTTCCAGGATAATGGTTTTCACACAGTCCATTGTTTCAAAATCAAGCGAAACATCGAGCAGGACCCGAAACGCATCGACAAAAACTTCGAGTCCGGCTTTTAAAGCGATAATCACAACAATAACAGCCGAAATCCTGTCTAAATTTAATCCAAAGCATCCCCCTAAAAGACCGGTTAAAATAACGGCTGATAACAGCATGTCCGTCCGGATATGCTTGGCATCGGCAATCAGGCTCGGAGAACCGGTCACCAGGCCCTGACGCAGTTCATAGCGGGAAAAAACAAATGTAATCCCCATGGTGACGATTACGCCGGCCATGGCATAAAACAGGTATTCGGATTTGAGCTCAACCGGTTTTAAAAAAACCGTTTTTACGATCTCGTAGCCGGCAAAAAAAATAAAAATGGATATTACCAAAGAAACGACATTTTCAACCTTATACAGCCCGTAAGGAAAATTTTTGTTTTTTCTTTTAGATATTTTGATTCCGGCAAGCACCGTAATAGATGAAATCACATCGGTCGAGGAATGAATCGCATCCGCAACCAGGGCCATGGAACCGGAAAAATATGCAAGAATTCCCTTGATGCTCACCAGAAGCAGATTGATCCCCACGGAATAAACACCGATTTTTTCTTTGTGTTCCAGCATATGTGCTTAACCCTCTCAATCACCTGGATTGATTTATATAAAAAAAAAACACGAACCATTGTATATTGCGTGTTCTACCAATGTTCACCTGAGGCTTATGCCAAATCACAACCGCCCGTCTATTCGCGGATGCATGTAACGACTTGATACTGCATGATGCATGCCGCTGAATAAACATTGATTAATTTAACTTTTATTCAAATGCTTATCGATTACCCCCCATTCAGATCATGCAGAAACCCTATAAAATTTGAAATTTTGCGAAACTGGTTTTCGTAAAAATTCAAAATCGAAATAAAAATACGGATGCAAGCAATCGCCCGATCTCAGGGCTTTGACATTTTGCATTGAATTCATAAAGATCCTTTGGCTAAACCCACCTGAAAAACATCTCATTATTTCAGATATGAATAAATCATACAGAATCGGGCTGTTCTGGCACAGGTTTTGTATTCATATTCAGTTGCTTTGAGAAATCCAGGTTCTGTTTGGCACATCACGCATCAATGCCATCATAAGAAAGAATTTCTCCGCAAGCGCGAAAAAGATAAACAGCGGATTACAAAACGGGATACGAATAAGATCATACCGGAACCATAGATTTATTTCCGGCAAAAAAAGAGAGGACGCGAAATGGCAAAAGTAATTTTCGGAGCCTGGGACAATGCGGTCATTGATAATCGCAGAAAAAAGGTGTTTGAGATTGAAGAATACCCTGAGTTCAGCGATTTTGACGAATTCAATCCGGGAAATCCCATCAAGGCGTTTTTTGGCGGTCATGGATTTTTTATTTTTGAAAAGAATGTCAATCTGCTGGATGCCGCCCTTCAGTACATGGAACGGGTGGCCCGGGAATCCTGCGGCAAGTGCACCCCCTGCCGGGTGGGCACCCAGATTATCAAGTCCAAGCTGGAACTTCTGACCCGGGGGGATGGTACCCCGGAAATGCTGGATGAAATTGCATCCATTGCTGAACATGTGCACACCACCTCCCTGTGCGGACTGGGGCAGACGGCCACTGTGGCGCTGCTTGAAATGATCCGGTATTTCAGGGAAACCCTTGAAGAAGAAATTGCCGGGGCCACCCCCGTGGTCCGCCAGCACTGCACCACTTATGTTTCGGCACCCTGCATTGAAGCCTGCCCATCCAAGGTGGATGTGCCCCGGTACATTGATTATATAAAGGACGGCAAGTTCACCCATTCCCTGGGAGTGATTCTGCAGAAATATCCCATGGCCGCCACCTGCGGCCGTGTGTGTGTTAGGTTCTGTGAAATGGCCTGCCGCCGGACCCAGGTGGACGAGGCCGTGGGCATCAAGGTGCTTAAACGGTTTGTGGCCGACCATGAGCAGGATGTCACCCATGATTGGTTTTCCTCTTACATGATTCCTGAAAAAAAAGATCCGGATTTAAAGGTGGCGGTAGTCGGCACCGGTCCTGCAGGTATTGCCGCAGCCTACCATCTGCTGCTCAAAGGCTATCCTGTTGATGTGTACGAGGCCAAATCCGTGCCCGGCGGTATGGCGGCCACAGGTATTCCGGAATACCGCCTGCCCAACGACGTGCTCAACAAGGAAATCAGCATCATAGAAACCATGGGGGGCCAGATTTTCTACAACCGGCGTATGGGCCGGGATTTCACGGTAAAGGGCCTGTTCAGCAACGGATATAAAGCCATATTTCTGGCCATTGGCACTCACAAGGGAAAGATGATCCGGGCCGCCGGAGAAGATCCCCACTTAAAGGGATATGATTTCGGCGTGGATTTTCTTTTGCGCATCAACCACGACTACATTGACAAGGGTATTCCCATGAAGCTGGGAAAAAAAATGGTGGTGGTGGGGGGCGGAAACGTGGCCATGGACTGCGTCCGCTCGGCCCTTCGCATGGGAGTAAAGGAAGTGCATCTGGTGTATCGCCGAAGCCAAAACGAGATGCCCGCCGACCATGAAGAGGTGGAAGCTGCGGAAAAAGAGGGGGTGATCTTTCATTTCCTGACTCATCCCACAAGAATCGTCTCCGAAGAGGGAACCATCAAGGCGGTGGAGCTGGTTAAAATGAGCCTGGGAGACCCGGATGAGAGCGGGCGCAGAAGCGTCACCCCCGTTGACGGTTCGGAGTTTGTCCTGGACACTGATCATGTGATTCCGGCCATCGGTCAAAAGGTGGAACTGGGCTTCATCACCCCGGATGAAGACGGGGTGGCCTTTAACAGCTGGGGCACCATCAAGGTGAAAAATGACTCGCTGATGACCACCCGCAAGGGGGTTTTCGCCGGTGGCGACTGCGTCACGGGACCTGCCACCCTGGTCCAGGCAATGGCCCAGGGCGAACAGGGGGCCCGGTGCATTGATGATTATCTCACCTTTGGCCGGGTTAGGTTTTTTCCCAAGGACAGAATGAGCCGACTGGTGGCGGATGTCCAGCCCATGATCGACTCGGGGGTGAATATTCCGGTGAAGCATGAATACCGGGTCAAGGTCCGGGAGCTGGACCCCGATGTGAGAAAGCAGATCTTTGAAGAGGTGGAAAAACCCATTTCCGTTGAGGAAGCCTACCATGAAGCCCAGCGGTGCATGCGCTGCTATCGGGTCTATTCCGTAATCACTGAGCAATAAGGAGTCTTGAATATGATCGGTTCTATAAATGGAAAAAAGGTTGAATTCCAGGACAATGAAACCATATTGAGCGTGGCCAAGCGCACGGGGCATTTTATCCCCACCCTCTGCGAAATGGCCGATATCAATCATGCCCCGGGCACCTGCCGGGTGTGCCTTGTGGACATGAAACGCAAAAATGATCCGGCCCATCACATTGTCACCTCGTGTACCACCCCCATGGAAGCAGGCATGGCCGTTTTAACCCGAACCCCCAAGGTCCGTGAGATGCAGCGCCTGCAGGTGGAACTGCTCCTGGCAGACCACAACCAGGACTGTGCCAGCTGCATCCGTCACGGCAACTGCGAACTCCAGGATGTGGCCCAGTTTGTGGGGCTCCAGCAGACCCGTTACCACTATCCCCATTTTTATCTCCAGCGATCCCGGGACACCTCATCACCATCAGTGGTGCGGGACATGAGCAAGTGCATCCGATGCTTCCGGTGCGTTAATGTGTGCCGGGAAATCCAGGGCGTGGATGCCCTGGTTGTCACGGAAAAGGGCCTGTCCACCCAGATCAGCGTCCGGGATCATCTGCCCCTGGGAAGCTCCGACTGCGTGGGGTGCGGCCAGTGTATTCTCGTGTGTCCGGTGGGGGCCCTGGCGGAAAAAGACGACATTGAAGAGGCCATGGATTATCTGTATGATCCGGACATGGTCACCGTGTTTCAGTTTGCCCCGGCCATCCGCATCGCCCTTGGCGAAGAGTTTAACCTGCCCGCCGGCACCAATGTGGAAGGCAAAATCATCACTGCATTGAAAAAACTCGGGGCTGATGTGGTGCTGGACACCAATTTCACCGCCGACCTGGTGATCATGGAAGAGAGCAGCGAGCTCTTGCAACGAGTGAAAAGCAGTGCCCCCCTGCCCATGTTCACCTCCTGCTGTCCGGCATGGATCAGTTATATGGAAAAAAACTATCCGGAGATGAAGGAGCATGTGTCCACCACCAAGTCTCCCCAGCAATGCTTCGGCGCCATTGCCAAAACCTATCTGGCGGAAAAAATGGAGATCGATGCCTGCCGCATGCGGGTGATCTCCATCATGCCCTGCACGGCCAAAAAAGGAGAGGCCAAACGCGATGAATTTATAAAGGATGAGCGCCCCGAGGTGGATGTGGTACTCACCACCCGGGAGTTTGCAAGGCTCTTAAAGCGCGAGGGCCTAAATCCGGCAGAACTGGCGCCCTCAGCATTTGATAACCACTGGATGGGGGATTACTCCGGCGCGGCAGTGATTTTCGGCACAACCGGTGGAGTCATGGAGGCGGCCATCAGAACGGTGCACAAGATGGTGACGGACAAAGAGCTTTCCCAGGTGGAATTCACTGCCGTGCGGGGGCTTGAAAACATCCGGGAAGCAGCGGTGGATCTCGGAGAAGGCATCGGGGTAGTCAAGTTGGCCGTGGCGCATACCCTGAAAGCAGCGGGTCAGCTCATGGCGCGCATTAAATCCGGTGAGGCATCCTACCATTTCGTCGAGGTCATGGCCTGCCCCGGCGGGTGCCTCGGCGGCGGGGGCCAGCCCCGGAGCAAGCATGCCTACCAGGCCGCCCGCGAAGAACGCCGTCAGGGACTTTACGCCATTGACAAGGAGGCCCCCGTGCGTCAGTCCCATAACAACCCCCTGATCCGGAAACTCTACACCGATTACCTTGAAAAACCCCTGGGACACAAATCCCATCGTCTGCTGCACACCGGTTACACGGATCGCAAACGACTGGTCAGGCATACCATGAAGGAAATCTGGCAAGAGATTGAGGAACGAACGTGAAATTGTCCGGCGTGCCCCATCATTGTGATTTCCGGAGAAAAGTCATTGTTCTGACGGGCATTTTATGGTCCTTCACCCTTGGGGTTCAGGCCGGGGAAAGCATGCCGGTAATAATCTATGCGCCGGCCACCCCGGCGGCCATCCCCTTTATTCTGGCAACGGAAACCCTGCCCGGGGTAGAGCTGAAAATCTTCACCAACCACTGTCAGGCCCATGCCCTGTTTTTAAAGGGAGAGGTTCAGATCCTGTGCACGGGGCTTTCTGTGGGGGTGGGATTTTTCCGGCAGGGCGTGCCCGTAAAAATCATCAATTCCCATGTGTCCGGCCTGACCTGGCTGGTATCGGACACCCGGATAAACGATTTAAAAGACCTGATGGGAAAAACGCTTTACCTGCCCTTTCCCGGGTCTCCGGTGGAGGCGGTGACACGCTTTTTTATCCGGGCCCAGGGACTGACCTGGAAAAAAGATATTGCCATTCAATACAGCCCTTTTCCCGGGACAGCGGCACTGATGCAGCACCATCGCATCCGGGCCGCCGCCCTGCCGGAACCCTTTGTCTCTCTGGTGCTGACACCCGGCAAAGAACCCGGCCCCGTCTTTTATGCCCTGAGTTACAAATCCCTGTGGGAACGGTATACAGGCAACCCCAACGGTTATCCCCAAGTGGGCACCTTTGTGCATCGGAAATTTGCCGACACCCATGGCCCCCTGATCCGGAAGCTGAATATCGCCCTGGCCCGGGCCATTGCGTCAATTGAAACAGCGCCGGGCCCGGCAGTGGAAAAAGCGACGGCATGCATGGGTTTTTCCGAAAAAAATCTGCGCTCTGCCCTTGAACGCACAGATTTTTATCTGTGGGAGAATGAAAATTTACGACAGGTGATTCATCAATATTATCAAACCACAGGCGATCCCTTGAATGAAACATTTGATGCTTTTTTTTAAGCCGGTGCAGAACAGCCTGGCGGCTTTTTTTCTGTTCATGGGAATCTGGTTTCTGCTTTCCCTTTTTTTTGACCCGTATATTGTGCCGCCGCCGGCAGCGGTGATAAAGAATCTGGATAGCCTGTGCAACGGGGTTTTCATGGAAAATCTCGGCATTTCCCTGGGCCGGATCTTAACGGGATTTGGTGTTTCATTGGTTCTTGGCACCGCCATTGGCATTGTTTCCTTCACCTTGCACATCACCGCCACGGTCGAAACCCTCCTGGTGCTCTTCCAGGTGATCCCGGGCCTGATTCTGGGAATCGTTTTTCTTTTGATGTTCGGGGTGGGCAGTGCGGCACCGGTGTGCCTTATTGTCACCCTTTCAACTCCCTTTATCGCCATCAATACTGCCAACACCCTTATGAAAAGAAATCCCGTGCTCGAGGGGGTGATCCGTTCCTTTAACGGGGGATTTTTTCATCTCCTCACGGATCTTTACCTGCCGTCCCTGGTTCCGGCCCTGAAAACCAACGCCACCCAGGGCCTTGTCATGGCCCTTAAAATTGTTCTGTTAGGCGAGTTCATTGCGTCGGACAATGGCATTGGATATCTGCTGAATGCGGCAAAGATCTATTTTAACATGGAGGCGGTGTTTTTTTATCTGCTGGTGGTGCTGCTGCTCATGCTGTGCTTTCAGGTGGTTCTGAACAGTCTGTTTGTGATTTTTTTCCAAAAATACCTTTATCCGGATTGATACACCATATGCGATCCAAAAGAAGGAACTGATGCTCTCTGTTTCACATCTTACCAAAACCATCCATGGCCGCACCATTATTGATGATTTGAGTTTCACCCTGTATCCCGGCGAACGGGTGAGTCTGTCTGCGCCGACCGGGGCCGGGAAATCCTCATTGATTCATATCCTGTCCGGTCTGGACAAGGCCTTTACCGGAACGGTCGGCATGACGGCCCGGGCCAGGGTGACGCTTTTTCAGGAGCCCGGGCTGTTCTGGTACAAAACCGTGGCCCAGAATATCTTTTATCCCCTGAAGATCAACGGCATCACGCTGAGTAACGATATTTTACAGCAATATGACCGATGGATGGCTGTAACCGGGCTTGCCGGGGCTGCCGATTATTATCCCCATGCCCTTTCCGGGGGCATGAAACACAAGGCGGCCATGGTCCGGGCCTTTCTCACCGGGCCGGATCTGATTTTAATGGACGAGCCCTTCAGATCCATGGACCTGGCCTCCCGGACACAGATCATGGACCATATTCGTGCCGGTTACCCGGAGATTACCCTGCTGCTGGTGACCCATCATCTGGATGAAATGCCCCGGATCACCCGACAGATGCTTTTGTTTAAAGAAAACCAATTGTCGAGCGATTTTGAGCGCCTTGACTTGCCGGCGGTCGCGGGCAAATAAATAAAAGGACTGGAAAATGAAAATTGATTTCACGCATTATACAAAAATACTGCTGCTTCTGTTGATAACCGTATTTGCAGCACCGGAAAATGTTTTCTCCAAAGAAAATCTCCGGAACGCTAAAGAAAATGTGATCCTGGACACCATCGTTGTCACGGCCCGGGGAACGGGCAGCCGGATTTCCCAGACACCCGGCGGTGTAGGGGCGGTTGCGTCACAGGCGGTGGCAGAACAGCAGGCCGTGAGCCTGACCGACCTGACACGACGCATTCCCGGGGTGGAAAAATCATCAGATGCCGTTTGGGGATCAGCCATTAATATCCGGGGCCTGGGCCGAAACAGCGTGGTGTTTCTCATTGACGGATGCCGGGTGAATACCGCCACAGACATCAATGCGCAGTTCGGGCTGGTGGACCCGTTGGACATCGAGCGCATTGAAGTACTCAAAGGCCCGGTGAGTGCCCTGTATGGTTCCGGTTCCATGGGGGGCGTAGTAAATGTCATCACCAAAAAAGGGCAGTTTACAAAAAGCCCTCAGTGGCATGGCGAGACCGTCCTGGCATATGCGGATAATCCTAAGGGAATCGGCACCGGGGGCAATGTCTCCTTTAACACCCAAGATCGCTGGATGTATGCCTCGGGAAGTTACCGGGACCATGACAGTTATGAAGCCGGGGCAGGAGAGAAAATCCCCAACAGCCAGTTCCGGGATCACCATGCCCGGGCCGCCACGGGCATGAAATGGAATGACAAAAATACCACTGCGTTGTCTGCGCAATACACAAAAGC